>DASZKZ010000016.1:0-42344 GCA_035552595.1 Candidatus Dormiibacterota bacterium | reverse complement strand
TCTACCTGACGGAGTACACCGTGGTCGGAGGTGGCCGCATCGTCTTCCCGGATCCGACCAGCGCCTGGTCGATGAACCCCACCACCGGAGTGCTGCAGGAGCTGAGCGCGACGTGCCACCTCCAGGATGTGCTGCCCGGCGGCTCGCTGCTCTGCCTGCAGGGGAGCTCGCTGACGATCGTCAGCCCGCCCACGACCATCGCCACGCTGCCCGTCACGGGGGGCTGGGACCAGTACGGAGCTGCTCGCTACTCCAGGCAGATCGGCAAGGTGCTGCTGTCCGCGGTGAGCTTCCAGACCACGACCTCCACCGAAGCAACGTATCTGACCGGATCCGGCATGGGGAGCGCGCAGCAGGTGTCCGGCGACGCCTTCGGAGCCTTCTTCCTTCCCGATGGACGGCTTCTCGAGCGGCGGTCGACCGGTTGGGTCGTCACCAGCGCTGGCGGCACCGGCTCCGCGCCCATCCTTCCCGCGGGCAGCACTGTTGTGGGCGTCATCGCTGCGCCCCAGGGCTGAACCGCAAGCTCAGCCGCGGAAGACGCGCTGGCGCTGCCTCAGGTCCTCGGCGACTCCCTGCTGGATGGTGGCGCGGATGGAGTCGGCGACCTCCATCACCCGCCACGGCTCGGGGTCCTCGCCCTGCGGTGGCGCGACCGTGACCGGCGGATGGAAGGTGATCCGCCACTTGCTGGGCAGCGGGATCAACCCGAGCGGACCCAGCAGCGGCCACGTCGGGGTGATCGGGAAGTAGGGCATGCCCAGCAGCCGGGCGATGGGCTGCAGGTCGGCGAGCATGGGATACGTCTCCTCGGAGCCCACCACCGACACCGGGATGATGGGCACACCGGCGCGCATGGCCACGTCGACGAAGCCACCGCGGCCGAAGCGGCGCAACCGGTAGCGCTCGCTCCACGGCTTGCCGGTGCCGCGGACGCCCTCGGGGAAGACGAGCACCAGCTCCCCGCCGCGCAGCAACCGGAGGGTGTCGTCGGGGTGTCCCAGTGTCTGCCCGCTGCGGCGCAGGAACCACGACGCCACCGGCAGCGCGCCGAACCAGCCGGCGATGAGCGCGCGTGTGTGGCGGTCGACGGCGTCGTACACCGCCACCGTGATCATGGCGCCGTCCCAGGGCAGCACCCCGGCGTGGTTGGAGACGAGCAGCGCACCGCCGCTGCGCGGCAGGTTCTCGAGGCCGCCCGTCTCCACCCGCCAGTAGCGGCGGAAGATGACCCGGAAGATGGGCATCAGCGCCTCGGTCCACTCGCGGTCGAAGCCGAACCCGTCGATGTCGAACTCGCCGCGCTGGTGCTGCTCGTGCACCGCGTTGGCGCGGTAGTAGACGCTGATCACCTCCTGGAGCGACTCCAGGTCGATGACGTCGCGGCCGGTGAGGTCGCGCAGGCGGAGGGCGAGCATGCCCGTGGCCGCCATCGCGGTGGCGGGGAGGTCGCGGCGCATCGCCGCCAGGCGTGACGGGGCGAGCATCGAGGCCAGCCGGCCCAGCGTGTCGAGCGGGACGGCGGGCATGGCCGGTCGTGCCACGGGCGCGAGCCCGGTGGTGTGGTGCGCGCCGTGACCGTTCGACGACGCCCGCCTGCTGCCGCCGCGCGCGGGCGCGGCGCGGGTCATGGGGAGGTGCTCCGCGTGCGGCGCCGCCGCGGGGCGGGGGCGCGGCCGTTGCTGGTGGTCGCCGCCGGCCCGTCGGGCTGGCGGCGGCCGCGGCTGCGCAGGAACTCCTCGAGCTCGGCCTCGTAGCGGTAGGGCGCCTGGTCGTCGAGCAGGCCGCGGACGCGACGGCTGCGGCCGTGCTCCATGACCGTGTCGATGGTGGTGCGCTGCGGGACGAAGCCGAGCTCGCTGTGGAGGCGGCTGGTGTCGACCACGCGCCCGAACTTGAGCAGGCGCACGAACTCGGCAGGGAAGTCCACGAGGCCGAGGCGCTCCAGCACGCGCATGGCGGCGGTGCCGCCGATGAAGGGGATCACCGGGGCCGCGATCTTGCCGAGCAGGGCGATCGCCTGGCTGAGCACCACCACGCCCGCACCGGCGACGTTGTAGGTGCCCCGGCAGTCGCCCTGGGTGGCGTGGGTGAGGGCCGAGACCGCGTCGTCCTCGTCGAGGAACTGCAGGCGTGGATCGAAGCCCAACACGGTGGGGATGACCGGGAGGTCGAAGAGGCGGGCGAACGGCGAGTCGTGGACCTCGCCGAGCACGTTGCCGAAGCGCAGCAGCGTCACCGCCACCTGGGGATGGCGGATCTCGTAGTCGCGCACGTAGGTCTCCGCCTCGTCGAGGTCGCGAGAGAAGCCGTCGCGGGCGGGCCCGCGCCGGGACATGTCCTCCGTCCAGAAGGAGGGGTCGTCGGGCTCGCTGCCGTAGACGGCGGTGCTCGACTTGACGATCAGCCGCCGCACCGGGGTGTCGGCGCCGCTGCACGCCGCCAGCAGGTTCATGGTGCCGATGACGTTGATCTCGTGCACCGTGCGCGCCGCCGCCTGCTGGGGGTCGACGATCAGCCCGGCGTGCACCACGGTGTCGATGCCCAGGCCGCGCACCAGCTTGCCCACCAGGCTGTGGCGGATGTCGGCGCGCACGAAATCGGTGCGTGCCAGCGGTCGCGCCGGGCCCTCGGTGTCGACGGCGACGATCTGCTCGACGCCGGCATCGGCCTCGAGGCGGCGGGCCAGCTCGGCGCCCCAGAAGCGGGAGACACCAGTGACCAGGATGCGTCGTCCCGGCGCGCTCACGGGTAGATGCCCCGCACCTCGGTGGCCTCGGCCACCTTGGCGACCGCGATCTGGTAGGCCGCCTCGCGCAGGGACATGCTGTCGGCGAGGCTGCGAGCGCGCACCGTGTCGTAGCCGCGCACCATCACCTCGCGCAGCCTGGCATTGACCTCGCCCGCCGCCCAGAAGAACGCCTGGATGTCCTGCTTCCACTCGAAGTACGAGACCACCAGGCCGCCGGCGTTGGCGAGGATGTCGGGAACGATGAGCACATCGCCGTCGGCGAGGACGGCGTCCGCCACCGGGTCGACCGCGGCGTTGGCCCCCTCGGCGATGACTCGCGCGCGCACCTGCGCGGCGTTGGCGCCGGTGATCTGGGCCTCGAGAGCGCAGGGGACGAGCAGGTCGACGTCGAGGGTGAGCAGCTCGGCGTTGCTGAGGGCGTCGGCGCCGCCGTACTCGGGGAGCGCTCCCCCCTCCTTCTTGAGGTCGGCGAGGGCGTCGACGTCGAGACCGGCGTCGCGGTGCACACCACCACGACTGTCGGACACCGCCACCACGCGAACCCCCGCGGCGGAGAGCAGCTGCGCGGTGGCCGAGCCGACCTGGCCGAAGCCCTGGACCGCGGCGGTGGCGGCGGCGGGGTCGATGCCGCAATCGCGCAGCGCCTGCACCGACACGGTGGCGATGCCCCGTCCCACCGAGGCCTGGCGGCCCTCCGAGCCACCGATGACCACCGGCTTGCCGGTGACCGACCCCGGCACCGAGTAGCCGGCGTGCATCGAGAGCGTGTCCATGATCCAGGCCATCTCCTGCGGGCCGGTACCGATGTCGGGAGCCGGGATGTCGCGGTCGGCGCCGAGCAGCAGCGACATCTCGGTGGCGAAGCGGCGGGTGAGCCGCTCACGCTCGCCGATGCTGAGCAGCTTGGGATCGACGATGACGCCGCCCTTGGCACCGCCGAACGGCAGGCACACCACCGCCGCCTTCCAGGTCATGAACATGGCCAGCGCGCGGGCGTCGGCGAGGGTCATGGCGGGGTGGAAGCGCAGCCCTCCCTTGGCCGGTCCGCGGGCGATGTTGTGCTGCGCGCGGAAGCCCGTGTAGACCCGGAAGCTGCCGTCGTCCATCTCCACTGGGAAGTGCACCACCAGCTCGCGCTTGATCTGGCGCAGGATCGCCGTCGTTGATGGGGACAGATGGAGACGGTCCGCGGCCGCATCGAAATGGTGCTGGGCGATGGTCAGCGTCGCACTCCCCATGAGCACACCTTATCTCCCGTGACCGGCCTTCGTCAGCCGGAGACGGCCGCGGCCGGGATGCGCTCGCGGGCCGCGCGGGTGGCGCTGACGCGTGGCGGTTGCGCGGTTGCGCGGAGGCGCGATGCATGCTCGTCGCGCGCTCTGCAGACACCGCTGCGGGCGCTGCGCGCGCCACTCATGCGGGCGCTCGAATGCCGCCACACATGTCACAAATGTGCGGCCACGTTGACAATGGTGTGTATAACCAGCATGCTATGCAGGACCCGACGGGGGGTTTACACCACCTCCTGTCACAAACAGCCGTCGTGATGATCCGCTGAAAATGATCATCACCAAGGAGGCCCGCACGATATGGCCAGGACCAGACGCAGGAGAGGCGGTCTTGACAAAGCTGTCAGCCGCACTGTCAAACGCGTGAGCAGAACAGCGCGAAGCCGCGCCAACACCGGCGGCGGCGACCTGCTCAAAGCGGTGCAGGGGCTCGTCAAGGCCCTGCCCGTCAACGAGTTGGAGAAGCGCCTCGCCGGGCTCGAGAAGAGCGTCACCCGCCTCGAGGGCGAGATTCGCAAGGCCGCGCGTCGCGTGGTCGGCGGCACCACCAAGCGTGCCTCGACAGCCAAGCGCCGGACCACCCGCAAGGCGACCACCGCCAAGCGCAGCACCGCGGCCCGCAAGGGAGCGGCGACGCGCCGCAAGACCACCGCCAAGCGCAGCACCGCGGCCCGCAAGGGAGCCGCGACCCGTCGCAAGCCGGCGGCCAAGCGCACCACCGCGCGCAAGACGACAGCCAAGCGCACCACCACGGCCCGCAAGGCTGCCACCACCCGCCGCAAGACCGCCGTCAAGCGCAGCACCGCGGCCCGCAAGGGCGCCACCACCCGTCGCAAGGCCGCGGTCAAGCGCAGCACGGCCGCTCGCAAGGGAGCGACCACCCGCCGCAAGACCACAGCCAAGCGCACCACCGCGCGCAAGCCGGCGGCCAAGCGCGCCACCTCCGCGCGCAAGCCGGCAGCCAAGCGCGTCACCCGCGTGGGCGCACGTCGGGGCGCTCGCAAGGCAGCGTCCGCTCCAGCCGCGGCACCGGCAGCACCGGCGGCTCCCGCCGCCAGCTGACCCAGCGCGTCACAGAGACACCGAAGGCCCCGCCGCGTGGCGGGGCCTTCTTCTTCGTCCGGGGTCGCCCGCGCTCAGCGCGCCGGCGTGGCGAGCCTCTCGAAGAGTGCGGAGAGCGCGGTGGCCGCGCGCCGCACCGCCGCGGTGTCGACGTCGCGATGGGTGACGCAGCGGATGCGGCGCTCTCCGACGGCGCCGACGAGGACGCCCTGCTGCGCGGCCGCGTCGACGACGTCACCGGCGGCCAGCGGGGCATCGAACACCACCATGTTGGTGGGCAGGGGCGCCTCGACGACATGCACCCCGGGAGCGTCGCGCAGCTCGGCGGCGAGCAGGGCGGCGTTGGCGTGGTCCTCGGCGAGGCGGTCGACGTGGTGGTGGAGGGCGTGGAGGCCGGCGGCGGCGAGGATCCCCGACTGGCGCATCCCACCGCCGAGACGCTTGCGCCACAGCCGCACCTCCATGATGCAGGCGGCGTCGCCGCTCACCACCGAGCCCACCGGCGCTCCCAGCCCCTTGCTGAGGCACACCGACACGGTGTCGCAACCGCGCACCAGCTCCGCTGCCTCGACGCGCAGCGCCACCGCAGCGTTGAAGAGCCGGGCGCCGTCGCAGTGCACGCGGAGGCCGGCGGCGTGAGCGGCAGCGGCGGCCGCGTCCATCGCCTCCCGGGTGACCGCGGTGGCGGCACGACCGCCGTGGGTGTTCTCCAGCCAGAGCAGCCGGGTGACGGGATGGTGGATGTCGGGCTCGCTCACCGCCGCGCTCACCTGGGCCGCGGTGGGCGCGCCGCTGACGGCGTCGACGGCGTGGACGATCACCCCCGCCACCGCTCCCAGGCCACCCGCCTCGTTGAGCACCACGTGCGACAACGAATCGACGATGACCGCGTCGCCGGGCCTGGTCTGCGCCGCCAGCGAGGTGAGGTTGCCCATGGTGCCGCTGGGGACGAACACCGCCGCCTCCTTGCCGAGCCGGGCGGCCATCTCCTCCTCGAGACGTCGCACGGTGGGGTCCTCGCCCCAGACGTCGTCGCCCACCTCGGCCTCGGCCATGACGCGGCGCATCTCCGCGTCCGGGCTGGTGAAGGTGTCACTGCGCAGATCGACGAGAGCGGACCACGCTGGTGACATTGCTGGGGACCTCCATGGCGACGATGCGTTCTCCGGCCATGCACACGCGATTGCGGCCGCCGTTCTTGGCATCGTAGAGGGCGGCGTCCGCGGTCGCCAGCAGCTCCGCCGCCGTGATGGTGTCCTCAGGGTAGGCGGCCCCTCCCACGCTGACCGTGAGCGACGCACTGCTCCGTCCGCCGTCGATGGGCACCGCCATCGCCTCGGCGGCGGCGCGGATCTTCTCGGCGACCCGGCGGGCGTCGGCGGCGGAGGTGTTGGACATGACCACGATGAACTCCTCGCCCCCGTAGCGCGCGGCGAGGTCGGCGCGGCGGATGCTGCCGGTGAGCGTCTGCGCGAAGGCGCTGAGAACGGCGTCGCCGGCGGGGTGCCCGTGGGTGTCGTTGACCGCCTTGAAGTGGTCGATGTCGAGCACCAGGATGGCCAGCGACGTGTTGAGCCGTTCGGCGAGCGCCACCTGCTGGCCCAGGTAGTCGATCAGGAAGCGATGGTTGTAGAGGCCGGTGAGGTCGTCGATGCTCGCCTGGCGCTGCACCATGGCGATGAAGCGGTAGCGCTCCAGCGCCAGCGCCACCTGCTCGGCGGAGCTGGCCACGAGCGCGGCGTCGGCGCTGGTGAAGCCGCCACTGACCCTCGCCAGCCCGAGCACTCCGAGCACATTGGGGCCCATGCGCAGAGGTGCGACACAGAAGTCGTGCATGCCGGTGCGTGCTTCCCTGCTGCCCGCGACCGCCCCCGCGAGAAGGGCGTCGGGGCCTTCGTGGCGGTGCCCGGATCCCAGCGGCCCGTCGCCGCTGAGGGCGGCGCTGACGTCGACGTCGAGGTCGTCTCCGTCCACCACCGCGAAGTCCTCGGTCATCTCCGAGCGGTCGACGAGGATGAACGCGCTGTCGGCGCCGACGGCCGCCCCGCGCAACTGCGCGCACACGGCTCCCAGAGCGGTCTGCAGCGGCTGCGGCAGGTTGAGCTCGGTGGCGATGACGGCGCGGGCGCGGGTGGCGGTGATCAGGGCGCGCGACTGGCGTCGCATCTCTTCGAAGCTGGAGGCGAGGCGGCCGATCTCGTCGTTGGCGATGCGCGGGACGGGGATGTCGTACTCGTCGCGAGCCAGCGCGGCGACGGCGCGGTCGAGGCGGCGCAGCGGGCGCTGCAGGTCGGTCTGCACCACCAGCACGATGAAGACGATGGCCACCACGATGAGCCCGAGAAGGATGGCGATCGGCTGCCAGAAGGTGCTCACCTCGGACACCGGCGTGCTCACCACCACGGCGAACCCCGAGCCCAGGCTGTGGGCGGCGGCAGCGGCGTCGCGGCCACCCACCCGGACCACCTGCGCAGCGGCGTCCTGAGGCAGCACCGCGCTGATCCCGCTGGCCGACAGCGACGTGCCCGGCACCAGCGTCTGATCGAGCACCATGCTGCCGGCGGAGACCACGGTGCTGCCACGCACCACGGCGATCCCCGCCGGGTCCGCCTGCGTGGTGATGGTGCCCTCCAGGCCGCGCAGGAACACGGCGTCGAGGGGCCGGGCGATGAAGACGGTCTCGCCAGTGCCGCGCACGTTCGCCGAGGCCATCAGCCAGGGCGTGCCGTCGGGGCCGGCGATGAGCGGCGGGGACGACCCCAGCGCGGGCACCAGCGCGTGCATCAGGGGGCTGCCGCTGGGCAGCGGGGAGCCGCCGCGCACCGCGGCGTCGGCGAGGGGACCGCTGGCACCGACCACGTCGGAGGCGGTGTTGACGTCGGAGTAGCGCTGCAGGGTGGTCTGGAGCGCGCTCGTGTTGGCGGTGGTGAGAGCGGGGGCCAGCTCCTGCGCCATCCCGGCCGCGAAGGCGGACAGGGACGTCTGCTGTCCGGCGATCAGGTTGGCGACGATGCCGGCCTTGTCGGTGGCGCGCTGGGTGGCCTGCAGGCGGTTCTCGCGGCTGGCCAGGGAGAGCGGGATGATCGCGATCAGGACAGCGGCGAGGGCGAGGATGGCGCCGAACTTGACCGAGAAGTTGAGGCCGGTCCAGACCCGGGTCACCCGGAGGAGCCGCTTCACGCCCCGCGCCGCGCGGCCGAGCGGCAGGCGCTCACAGGCATCAGAAGCTCAGCCGCCGGTCCCGTCTCGGCGTGGGTCCGGCGGCGTCGCGACGGATGCCTCACCACGGGATCCGGGGACGCTGTGACGGTGCGCATGCCTTGCTCGCAGCCATCGTACCCCCGCCTCGGAGGCCGTCACCGTGACCATTTGGTGACGATAGGCGCGCGGCGGCGGTCCGTCGGTGCCGTACATTGCACGGGTGCCTGCGGTGGTGATCAGCTTCGTCGACGGTGAGGTGCTTCACGCCGAGATCCCCGAACTGACCTTCGAGATGCCGGTGATCGAGGCGGAGGTACGAGGGGTCGAGCCCAACAACCAGCGCGCCATCCTCCCTCTGACGGCGATCACTCAGATCATCGTGGGCGCTCCCGAGCCGGCTCCGCCGGAGGACGTCGTGGAGGGGTGGGACAAGGCGGCGTTCCACTTCCTCGACGGGGAGGTGTTGCGGGCGTCGATCGCACCCGACGCGCTGCTCGGCCGCCATGGCGGGATCTGGAAGGTCTTCACCCCGGGCGGTGTCGAGCTGATCACCCTGGCCATCCCCTACTGCGCGCTCAAGGGCGTGTTCCAGGTGCGCCAGTGGGACAGCCGCCCCCTCTCGGAGCGCGGCGATGGCGATCGCATCGATACGGTGACCCGCGTGCTCGCGGAGCGGGAGCGGCACCTCGAGGAGCTCTCGACGCCGGAGCAGCGCCGCCCCCTGATGAGCCGGATCGGCCGCCGGCGTGCTCCCTGACTCTCCGCCTGAGGGCGCTGCCCAGAACCCGATGGTACCGTTGGTTCCCGTGTCCCCCAGCCAAGCCCTGATGCAGCCGGCGGTGGACGCCTCTGCGGTGGCCCCTCCGACCAAGCTCCTCAACCGCCGCACCTTCATCTCGCTGGTGGCGGTCGCCATCATCGTGGCGGTGGCGCTGTGGCGGGCGCCGATCAACTGGGGCGACGCGTGGACGCGCATCCGCAACGCCAAGCTGGGCCTGTACCTGGCGGCCATCGCGGTGTACTACGCGTCATTCCTGGTCCGTGGCTGGCGCTGGAAGCTGCTCCTGCGCAACGCGGGCGAGGATCGGCCCACGCTCCCTCTGGTGCCCATCCTGATGGTGTCGTTCTTCGTCAACTGCGTGGTACCGGCCAAGATGGGCGATATCTATCGTGCCTACCTGGCCCGCGTCCGGGAGAGGGTGCCGGCGGCCCGGGCCCTGGGCACGATCATCGCCGAGCGCCTCCTCGACCTGGTGGTGCTGATGACCCTTCTGCTCGTCGCCGGGGCGATCGTCTTCCGCGATCGCGCCCCCGGTGTGCTCATCCCCTATCTCATCGCCGGGGTGGCGGTGTGCGCCGCGGGAATCGCCGCCATCGCGGTGATGCGTGCCGGTCGTGGCCAGCGGCTCCTTCGACTGCTCCCGGAAGCCGTCTTCCATCGCTACGAGAGCTTCCGCATGGGCACGGTCCACTCCTTCAAGAACCTCCCTCTGCTCCTGCCACTCACCGCGCTGGTCTGGGGAATGGAGAGCGCCCGGCTGGCGCTGGTCGTGTACTCGCTCGGTGACGGCGGCTCACTGGGAGCGGCGCAACTGCTGCTCATCGCGCTGGTGGCGGCGCTGCTGACCACAGTCCCCTTCCTCCCCGGCGGCCTGGGCCTGGTCGAGGCCGGAATGGTCGGCGTTCTGGTCAGCGTTGGCGGTATCGGGAGAAATGCGGCCCTGTCCATCGCGCTGCTCGACCGCAGCATCAGCTATGGCAGCGTGGTGGCCGTCGGCGCGGTGGTCTTTGCCCTGCTCCACGTGCGCGTGCCGCGCCGCTCTGACGAGGCGTTGACCAGCGCCGCGCCGTGAGAGCTCTGGTCACCGGCGGAGCCGGGTTCATCGGCTCCACGCTGGCGGACGCCCTGCTGGCCGCGGGCGCGCAGGTGTCGGTCATCGACGATCTCTCCCGGGGACATCGTGAGCACGTTCCCGAGGGCGCGGACTTTCATCAGCTGGACGTGGTCGACGACCGCCTGACGGCGCTCCTCGCAGCGCTCGATCCGGAGATCGTGTTCCACGAGGCGGCGCAGATCGACGTGCGCCGCTCGGTGGCCGACCCGCTCCTCGACACTCGGATCAACGTCCTCGGCACCGTCAATCTCCTCGATGGCTGCGCGCGGGCGGGGGTGCGGCGGGTGATCTTCGCCTCCAGCGGCGGCGCCCTCTACGGCGACACCAGCGTTCTGCCGACCCCGGAATCGCATCCCTGCGAACCTGCGTCCGCCTACGGTGCGGCCAAGCTCACCGGGGAGACATACGGTGGCGTGTTCGCCAAGCTTCACGGCCTGGAGTTCATCGCATTGCGCTACGGCAACGTCTACGGGCCGCGCCAGGATCCCCACGGCGAAGCCGGGGTGGTGGCCATCTTCGCCGAGCGCCTGCTGGCGGGGCGCGATACCACCATCAACGGGGATGGCACCCAAACCCGCGACTACGTGTTCGTCGACGACGTGGTCGACGCCAACCTCCGTGCGGCCGAGGCCGAGTCCATCTCGCTCGGGGCGTTCAACATCGGCACCGGTCGTCAGTGCGACGTCAACGAGCTGTACTCGCTGATCGCGCGCGCCGCCGGTGTCGAGCGCCCCCCGCGACACGGGCCCGCCATGCCGGGCGAGCAGCGCACATCCTGCCTCGACGTCACGCGTGCCACCGAGCTGCTCGGCTGGCGCCCCCGCGTGGCCCTGGAGGAGGGCATCTCACGCACGGTCGACTGGTTCAGGGACCGGGGCGACCGTCAGTAGTCGGAGCGCCTCGTCACAGCAGTCGGCGGCGTGATCGGCGAGAGCGGTCACAGCCGCCGTCAGCCCGGGGTTGGGGGTGCCATCCCCCGGCAGCATCCGCCACGCCCAGGCGGTGTCCTCCGCGGCGGCGGCGAGCAGGGCCCGGGCGGCCGCCTGGCCGCTCTCGAGCTCGGCGGAGGGCGGCAGGCGATCCAGGGTCTGCTGCACCGCCGCGCTCTTGCGACGTCCATCGCGAGCGTCGTCCTTGCCGGGCGGCGCGGCGGCCGCCGCGGGCCGCGATGCCGACAGATCGGCGAGAGACTCGACCAGTGCCGCATGCAGGGACGTGAGCAGGGCGCCGGCGTCGCGGGCTTGAGGTGCTGCCCCGCCCAGCGATCGGTAGGCGCCGATCAGGACGAGGACGACGACCAGGATCGCGATGACATAGACCGCGATATCAGCCTCACTTGTAGCGGAAGGTGATCCGCCCGCGGGTCAGATCGTAGGGGCTCAGCTCGACGCGCACTTTGTCCCCGATGAGGATGCGGATGTAAAATTTCCTCATCTTCCCCGCGGTGTAGGCGAGCACCTCCTGGCCGGTGAGCAGCTTGACCTTGAACATCGCGTTGGGAAGCGGCTCGACGACGGTCGCATCCATCTCGATCGTCTCCTCCTTCGCCTCCGCGGCTTCGGCGGCGGCCGCAGGGTCCCGGCGGCGCGCGGGCCCGCGGCGGCGTGCGCCGCCGGGACGAGGTGGACGTCGTGCCAAGAGGATCTCCCGAAATGGCGCGGATGAGCCCGCCACCGCGAACCAGCGTAGCACGGCCAGGTTGGAGGTCGGGGCCGTGAGAATCGAATTCGCCGGTAGAATCAGGCGAATCACAGGAGAGGGAATGTCCCAGCAGGTGGCGGCTCCGGCCCGCTCATTTCTCGAAGCGCTCGGTCAACGTGTCCTCGTCTTTGACGGCGCCATGGGCACTGGTCTGCAGTCGTTCGAGCCCACCGCGGACGATTTCGGCGGCCCGGCGCTGGTGGGATGGATGGACGGGCTCGTCCTGAGCGCCCCGCACCTGGTCGAGAAGGTGCACCGCTCGTTTCTCGAGGTCGGCTGCGACGTTGTGGAAACCGCCACCTTCCAGGCAACGCGTCTGCGGCTCTCCGAGTGGGGACAGGCGGACCGCACCCTGGAGTTGAACCGCGATGCCGCCGCTCTGGCGCGACGCCTCTGCGACGAGTACGGCACGGCAGCGCAGCCGCGTTTCGTGGCGGGCAGCATGGGGCCGTCCGGGTACCTGCCCTCGTCGAGCGATCCGGCCCTGTCGAAGATCACCTTCGCCGAGCTGCTCGAGGCATTCGCGGAACAGGCACAGGGCCTCATCGAGGGCGGCAGCGACCTGCTCACCATCGAGACGGCCCAGGACATCCTCGAGGTCAAGGCGGCCATCTTCGGCTCGCGAGAGGCCTTCCGGCGCACCGGCGTGACCCTGCCCCTGCACGTGTCGGTCAGCCTGCTCGACAGCAGTGGCACCATGCTCCTGGGAACCCAGCCGGGAGCGGTGGTGGCCATCCTCGACTCCCTCGGCGTCGACGTCATCGGGCTCAACTGCTCGACGGGGCCGGAGTTGATGCGCGACGCCATCCGGGTGCTCGCCGAGCGCAGCTCGGTGCCCATCGCCTGCATCCCCAATGCCGGGATTCCCAGCAACGTGGGCGGTCGTGCGCACTTCCCCCTGGGCGCCGTCGATATGGCGGTGCAGCTCGAGGACTTCGTGCGCCGGCTCGGCGTGGCTGCCGTCGGCGGATGTTGCGGGACCACCAGCGAGCACATCACCGAGTTGGTCCGGCGGGTGGGCAGCCTGTCCGCGCCGCCACGGCAGGGCGACGGCGTGCCGCGCCTGGCGAGCGCCATGAGCGACGTCGAGCTGCGCCAGCAACCGGCGCCGCTGCTGATCGGAGAGCGTGTCAACGCCCAGGGCTCGCGCGCGGTCAAGCGGTTGCTGCTCGCCGAGGAATACGACGGCATCGTCGACATCGGGCGGGGACAGGCGGAGGGCGGCGCCCACGCGCTCGACGTCTGTGTCGCGGTCACCGAACGCAGCGACGAGGCCGAGCAGATGCGCGCCGTGGTGCGCGGCCTGGAGATGTCAGTCGACTCTCCGCTGATCATCGACAGCACGGACGCGGCCGTCATCCGGGCCGCCCTGGAGAACTATCCCGGCCGCGCGGTGGTCAACAGCGTCAACCTCGAGAACGGGCGGGTGCGCTGCGACAGCGTGCTTCCGCTGGTGCGCGACCACGGATCCTGCGTGATCGCGCTGACCATCGATGAAGCGGGGATGGCCAACTCCGCGGAGCGCAAGCTGGCGGTGGCGACGCGAATCCACGACCTCGCCTGTGGCGAGTTCGGCCTGCAGCCTGATCAGCTCCTCTTCGACGCCCTCACCTTCACGCTGGCCACCGGAGAGGCCGAGTACATCGACTCCGCGCACCAGACGATCGAAGGTATCCGCAGCGTCAAGGAGAGTCTCCCCGGGGTCCTGACCGTGCTCGGGGTCTCCAACGTCTCGTTCGGTCTCTCGGTCGCCAGCCGGCCGACCCTGAACAGCGTCTTCCTCTACCACTGCGTCCAGGCGGGCCTCGACGCCGCCATCGTCAACCCCGCCCACATCACCCCGTACGCGGAGATCGGGGCGACCGAGCGCGAGCTCGCCGAGGACCTCATCTTCAATCGCCGCGCCGATGCGCTGGCCCGCTTCATCGGGCATTTCGACGGCGCGGTCGCCACCGCGGAGGGCGGCGGCGACCCCTTTGCCGGCATGGATCCGGCCCAGCGGATTCACGCCCAGATCCTGCAGCGCCGGCGCGACGGCATCGAGGAGCAGGTCGACCTCGCCGTCGCTGGGCGTGATCCCGTCGAGGTCCTCAATGAGGTGCTGCTTCCGGCCATGAAGGAGGTGGGCGACCGCTTCGGCGCCGGGGAGCTGATCCTGCCCTTCGTCCTCCAGAGCGCAGAGGTGATGAAACGCGCCGTCGGACAGCTCGAGAAATACCTCGATCGGGTCGAGGGCACGTCCAAGGGCACCGTCGTCCTGGCCACCGTCTACGGGGACGTCCACGACATCGGCAAGAA
Source organism: Candidatus Dormiibacterota bacterium (assembly GCA_035552595.1). GTDB lineage: Bacteria > Chloroflexota > Dormibacteria > Aeolococcales > Aeolococcaceae > Aeolococcus. The sequence continues at coordinate 28,146 of DASZKZ010000016.1, read as the reverse complement.
CCTGGTGAACACCATCCTCAGCAACAACGGCTACACCGTCCACGACCTCGGCAAGCAGGTTCCGCTGACCACCATCATCGACCGCGCGGTCGACGTCAGAGCGGACGTCATCGGGCTGAGCGCGCTGCTGGTCAGCACCAGCAAGCAGATGCCGCTCTGCCTCCATGAGCTGGACGCGCGCAACCTGGCCTTCCCGGTGATCATCGGAGGCGCGGCCATCAACAGGGGCTTCGGCCGGCGCATCCTCAAGCTCGATGACGGGCGCACCTACGACCCCGGCGTCTTCTACTGCAAGGACGCCTTCGAAGGGCTGGACACAGTCGAGCAGCTCATCGACGAGCCCCGCCGCGTCGCGCTGCTCGAGCGGGTGCGGGCGGAGGCGGTGCAGCAGGTCGAGCGCGACAGCGAGCGCGACCTCCGGCGCCACGCTGCCGCCGCCGCCGCAGAGACCGACGGGGGCACGGTGCGCAGCCGCAGCAGCGCCCGTACCGACGTGGCCATTCCGGCGCCGCCCTTCTGGGGGGCACGGTGCCTGACCGACATCGACCTCGACGCCGTGGTGCCGTGCATCGACCGCAACTCTCTGTTCAAGATGAGCTGGCAGTTCCGTGGTGTCCATGACCCCGAGAAGTGGGCGCGCCTTCTCGTCGACGAGCTGGAGCCGCGGCTGGCGCGCTCCATCGAGGAGGCGCGTGGCGGTGACTGGCTGCGTCTCCAGGCCGTGTACGGATACTGGCCGGCGCTCGCCGACGGCGACTCGGTGATCATCTACGACCCCGAGCGCCAGGACAGGGAGATCGCGCGCTTCGCCTTCCCGCGACAGCGGGCCCAGAACCGGCTCTGCCTCGCCGACTACGTCCGCCCCCTCAGCGCGGCGGGCAAGGACGAGCGTGACGTGGTCGCGCTCCAGGTGGTGACCACCGGGCCGGGTGCGTCGGAGCTCAGCGCCGAGCTGCAGCGCGGCGGCGAGTACGACGACATGCTGCGCATCCACGGCTTCGCCACCCAGATGGCCGAGGCCACCGCCGAGTGGGTGCACGCTCGCATCCGCGACGAGCTCGCCCTCGAGCCCGAGCGCGGACGGCGCTACTCATGGGGCTATCCCTCCTGCCCGGATCTCGAGGACCACCAGACCTTCTTCGGCATCGTCCCCGCCGACCAGATCGGCGTGCAGCTCACCGAGGGATTCCAGCTGGTCCCCGAGCAGTCCACGGCAGCGATCGTCCTGCACCACCCGGAGGCCCACTATTTCGCGGTGTACGGAGGAGCCGATGGGGAGGGGCCCGGGTCGCCCGAGGCGGTGCTCCCCCCGGCGGCGGCCGCTCAGTCCCGGTAGCGGTCGATGAGGTGGCTCTCCTCGGCCCACTGCTCGCGGTAGAAGCGGCAGGTCTCCGGCTCGCTGATGCAGGGCGGCACCGGGTGGCGGCCGGTGAAGTGGTGAGTGCGGTGGTCGACGTGGCAGTCGGCCTTGTAGCGGGTCAGCAGTCCCAGCGCTGTGCGATCGCGGAGGATCTGCTCCAGATAGGGACAGCGCTGAGTCGGGATGGCCCGGCGCAGCGGCCGCAGAGGAGGGTCGTCGTCGTCACGCCACGGCGGCGGTTGAGCGCGCATCCGGTGGTGGGCTGATCAGGCCGCGAGCATCGACTGGATGCGCGACGCGAGTTCCTTGATCTTGAAGGGCTTGGCCAGCGTCTGCACGTTGCCGAAGGCCTCCAGCTTGGGGGTGGTGGTGGCGTTGACCAGGGCGCTGACCACGAGCACCTTGGCGTCCTCGCCGTGGTCGGAGCGGATCCGCTCGAGCACCTGGGTGCCACTCAGCTCGCCGGGCAGCATGAGGTCGAGGAGAACCAGGTCGGGCTTGAAGTCGGAGAAGACGGTGAGGCCCTCGTCGCCGCTCTTGGCGACGCGCACCTCGTAGCCCTCCATGGTGCACAGCAGGGATTCGATGTCAGCCAGGGCGTAGTAGTCCTCGATGATGAGCACGCGCTTCATCGGGACCGCCATCGAGGAACGCGGACGTGAGGCTGCAAAGCCAGTTGAGCATAGCAAGCGCTCCCGAAGTACTGGCCACAGTGCGACAGAAGCGTGACCCCGACCGGAGGGCGCTTCAGCCCTCGCGGCTGATGATCGTCGCCGTCCCCAAACCGCCACCGCAGCACATGGTTTGGAGGCCGGTGCGGACGTCGCGACGCTCCAGCTCGTGGAGCAGGGTGGTCATCAGCCGGGCGCCGGAGGCGCCCAGCGGATGGCCCAGCGCGATCGCCCCGCCGTTGACGTTGACCCGCGACATGTCGGGGTGGTGCTCGTGCTCCCACGCCAGAACCACCGGCGCAAACGCTTCGTTGACTTCGAATAGGTCGATGTCGTCGATCGACAGGCCACTGCGCTCCAGAACGCGGGCGGTCGCGGGGATCGGGCCCGTCAGCATGGTCACCGGATCCACGCCGACGACGGCCTGGGCGCGGATGGTGGCGCGCGCCGCCAGGCCGAGCTGGCGAGCTCGCTCCGCAGACATGAGCAGGATGGCCGCGGCGCCGTCGGTGATCTGCGAGGAGTTGCCGGCGTGGAGGATCCCGTCGGGCCGGAAGGAGGGCTGGAGCTGGGCCAGGGTCTCCACCGTGGTGCCGCGACGGATGCCCTGGTCCTGGGAGACGACCTGGGCCGCGCCGTTCTCGCCGACCACGATGGGGGCGATCTCGCGGTCGAAGCGGCCCGCGGCCTGAGCGGCGGCGGCGCGTCGATGGGACTCGCTGGCGAACTCATCCGCCTGCTCGCGGGTGATGCCCCAGCGCTCGGCGATCATCTCGGCGGCGAGGCCCTGGTTGACCAGGTCGTAGTGCTCGAGGAGCTCGGGCGGGTAGGGGGTGCCCGGCCCCTGCAGGACGGTGCTTCCCATGGGCACGCGGCTCATGCTCTCCACCCCGGCCGCGATGGTGATGTCGCAGACGCCCGACTGGATCAGGTTGGCGGCGAAATGCACCGCCTGCTGCGAGGAACCGCACTGCCGGTCCACGGTGGTGGCGGGGACCTCGATGGGGAAGCCGGCGAGCAGCACCGCTTGGCGGGCCACGTTGATCGACTGCTCTCCGGTCTGGCTGACGCACCCCATGATCACGTCGTCGACGAGCGCGGGGCCGACGCCGGCGCGTCCCACCACCTCGCGCAGAACGTGGGCGGCCAGCTTGAGCGGATGCACCTCGCGCAGATCGCCGTTCTTCTGGCTGCCCCGCGCCAGCGGGGTGCGCACCGCCTCGACGATGACCACGTCACGCATCCGGCGAACTGTACAGGAGAGAGCCGGGCGCGCCGCCGCACCGCGCCGGGTCAGCGGAGCCGGTAGACGACGACGGTCTCGTAGACGGGCGGCGGCGGCCCCAAGGAGAAAGCGGCCGGCGGGGTGACCTCGTCGAAGAGACGTCGCGCCCCGGGTGGTGCGGGATCGACGGCGCTGAGCACGGCGATGGATCCCGGCGGGCCCGCGGAGCTGCTCGGATCGAACATCGCCATGTTCATCTCGGCGAGAAGTGGCGTCGCCGAGTCGGCGGTGAAGCTCGACGGAGGTGGGGGACGAAAGCTGAACGCCGCCTGGATGTAGGGCTGGTCGAGCGAGGTGGAGAGCAGCAGCGGAGTCCCGTGCGCCAGCGCCGCCGCCCTGGTGATGGCGTCGATCTCGCCGGCGTCGAAGTCCACCGCGGAGCGCGCCGGCCAGGTCGCGTACATGTCGACCGTGAAGAGCGCGCCCTGGACCAGCAGAGCCGCCCCCGCCGCGCCCGCGGCGGCCTGCCGCCACGCCGGCAGGCGCTCCCGCACCAGGACCATCCCCTCGATGGCGAGGACGATCAGGAAGGGGAGCATCATCGAGGCGCGGAGCGCATGCGGAACGCTGTTCTGCGTCAGCGCCGCGCTCACCGGCGCCGCCACCAGGCCGAGGAGCACGAGGCGCAGGAAGCGCTGCCGGCGCTCGAGCCAGACGGCCACCAGGCCGGCGATGAGGAGCGGGAGCGTGATCCACAGCAGCATGCCGCCGAACTGGGTGGCGTGGCGGCTGAGGTGATCGCCGTGCACGAAGAGGAAGTCGGGTCCGAAGTACGTCAGGTAGTTGCCCACGAAGCGCCCCGCCACGGTGAGCAGAGGCGCTCCGTCGGCGCCGATGCTGATCACGTTGAAGCGCGCTGTCAGCGCTCCGGGGTGGCGGAAGTTCCAGGCGGCGAGGAGCGCGTAGGCGGCGGCGATCGGCACCAGCGCGAGCAGCCAGCGCCACCGCGCCAGCCGGAACGGCCAGCGCTCCGCCACGGTGAGCGCCACCACCAGCAGGATGACCTCGGCGCGCCCGGTGCTGTACGCGAGGACGGCGACGGCGAGCAGGCAGCCCGCCGCGACGTACCACCAGGGGCGCCCGCCGTCCTGCGCGATGGAGAGGCACCAGAGGGCGCCCGAGACGGCGGCGAGCATGGAGATGACCTCGAAGCCGACCCGGCTCTCGATGGTGAGCCACGGGGTCAGCGCGCAGAGCGTCAGTGCCAGCACGCAGATGGGCAGCGAGCGGCTGCGCCGCCAGGCGATCAGCGTCAGGAAGAGGCAGGTGAGCAGCCCGAAGAGCGCAGCCGGGAGCCGCTCCGTGGTGACCGTCAGCGGCGCCACCCGGAGCAGCGCGCTGAGGGTGTAGATGTAGACGGGATTCTTGTACTCCCCGAAGGCGGTGAAGTAGAGGGGCAGGTGGGCGCCGTGCTCGTCGACGCCGTGCATGCTGATCGCCCAGGCGTTGTAGCCGACCGAGGTCTCGTCGACGTAGGCGCCCAGCGGCGCGCCGGCCAGGCCGCTCAGGTTGCGCACCACCAGGAGCACCGCGACGGCCACGAGGAGCGCGCCCCAGAGGCGGCGCCGCCCGCTCATGAGCTGAAGGCGAAGCGTCCGAGATGCAGCCACGGCGCCAGGGTGGCGCCAAAGTATCCGCGCGTGGAGAGCTGTTCGGAGCCGATCGAGCGCACCTCGGAGAGGGCTTCGACGATGCTCTGGGTGAAGCGCAGATCGCGCACCGGTCGCACCACGCGGCCGCGCTCGATGAGGAACGTGCCATCGCGGGTCATGCCGGTGATGATGGTCCTGAGCGGGTGCACCGGGCGCACGTACCAGAGGCGGGTGACCAGCAGGCCCCGCTGGCACGCCGCCACCATCGAGTCCACGTCCGAGTCGCCGCCCGCCAGCGAGAGGTAGCGCGGAAACGGCCCGTCGCTGTTGGGCTGCGGAAGGGAGTGCCCGGTGGTCTCGACGCCGGCGCGCGCCGCGGTCACCGAGTCGTGCACCACGCCGGTGCACACGCCGTGCTCGATGATGCGCACCGGCCTGGTGGTGGCCCCCTCACCGTCGAAGGGCAGTGGCGCGGCCTCGGGGCGGCGCACATCGTCGGTGAGCGTGACCGACTCGCTCATCAGCCGCTCGCCGAAGCGCATGAAGCTGCGCTGCTCGAGAACGGCCAGCCCGCCCAGACCGACCAGCCCCAGGTACTGCAGCATCTCGCCCACCGCATAGGGCGAGAGCACCACCTCGTACACCCCGGGCTCGGTGGCGACCGCTCCCTGGTTGCGTGCGCAGCGGTCGGTCACCTCGGCCGTCAGAGCGGCGACGTCGATGCTCGAGGCGGCGGCGGAGTGGCGCGCGCCGTACGCCGAACCGTCGCCGCCGCGGCAGACCGCGATCAGCTCCGCGACGCTGCTGCGCGCAGCGCGATGGAGGCCCGTGGTGCTCACCATGGCCACCCCGGTCACCGCCGTCTCGTACGTGCCAAAGGCCTTCTGCCCCAGGGAGTCCGCCGCCGCGCAGATGCCGGCCACCGCCTCGGCGCGCTCTTCGGGAGTGACCGCCTCGGTCACCTCGCTGTAGCCGTGCTCGATGTCCGCGCCGCCGTCGGGGGGGATGGGATGCACCGGCTCGCCCTGCGGCGAATGAGCTCGGATCGCCTCGGCGCTGCGCGCCAGCGCCGCCTCGGCGCCGTCACCCACGACCTGCATCTCGGCGACCCCGGAGCGGCCGCCGCGAACCACCCGCAGGCGCAGGCGCAGGGCGCGATCGGCGACGCTCTGGTGGATGGCGGAGTTGGCGAACCGGGTGAGCGCGGTCGCCGTCTCGGTGACGGTGACCTCGGCCTCGGTCCCCGCCGGGGTCCGGTCGATGATGCGGTCGGCGATGGCCAGAAGCTGCTCGCGAGTGCGCAGCTCGCTGCTCACGCGGGGCGCACCTCGACGTCGCGGAAGCGGCAGGGCGCGGCGCCGTGGCCGACGTGCATGACCTGGCCGGGCTCGCCCTTGCCGCAGTTGATGACCCCGTACATGCGCCACTCGGAGGGGCCGGCGACCGCGTCACAGGAGTTCCAGAAGCGAGGCGTGCTCCCGCTGTAGAGGGGATTGCGGATCAGTCGCGCACGGCGCCCGTCACGGATCTCCCAGCCCACCTGGGTGCCGAACTGGAAGTTGAGGCGGCGGTCGTCGATGCTCCACGACCGGTTGGTCTCCAGGTACACGCCGCGCTCGGTGGTGGCGATCATCTCCTCGAGGCTGGATGTTCCCGGCTCCAGGTTGATGTTGGTCATGCGGATCAGCGGCAGCCGGTTCCAGCTCTCCGCTCGCACCGTGCCGCCGCTGGGCGCGTCGAAGCCGGCGGCGGTCTCGCGCGAGGTGAGGTACCCGGTGAAGATGCCCTGGTCGATGAGCAGGGTGCGCTGTGCGGCCACGCCCTCATCGTCGTAGCCGAACGTGCCCAGGCCGCCTGCGCTGGTGGCGTCCGCGCTGATGGTCACCGCCTCGCTGCCGTAGCGGAACTTGCCGAGCATGTCGGGCATCAGGAAGGACGTGCCCGCGTAGGCGGCCTCGAAACCGAGCACCCGGTCGAGCTCGGTGGGGTGCCCGCAGGATTCGTGCACCTGCAGCGCCGCCTGGGTGGCGTCGAGGATCAGCGTCATGGTGCCTGCGGGGCAGAGGTCGGCGCTGAGCAGGGCCACCGCCTCCTCGGCGATGCGCCGTCCATTGCCGGGCAGGTCCATCTCCTCAACGGCCTCCCAGCCCGCGGTCACCTGCTGGCGTCCGAAGCTGTTGGGAAAGCTGCGCGACTGCACCTCGCCCTCGGCGGTGGCGGTGGCGTCCAGGCCGCCGCCCGTCTCGATGATCGTCTGGGTGATTCGCGAGCCCTCGCTGCTGGCGAAGAGCTGATGGCGGCGCACCGCTCCCAGCGAGCCCAGGCGGGTGGTCACGCCGGCCACGTCCATGGCCGCGTCGGCGGCGAGGAGGAGCTCGATCTTGCGGTCCAGGGAGACGCTGAAGGGGTCGATGCGCACCGGGGTGGCGTACGTCGCCGTCACCGCCGGCGCGGGCGCCAGCCTCACCGTCGCCACCGCGGTCCGGGCCGACGCCCGGGCGATCCGCACGGCCAGACGGGCCGCCCCCTCGAGGCCGGCCGCGTCGGTGCGCTGGGTGCCGCAGAAACCCCAGGCGCCGTCGACGATGACGCGGATGCCGACCCCGGCGTCCTCGAACTCGGTGACGTTGTTGACCCGGCCGTTCTTGACCATGACCGCCTGGGTGGTCCGCTCCACCACGCGGCAATCGGCGTAGGCCGCTCCCGCCGCGCCGGCGGCGTCGAGCGCGCGCTCGGCGATGTCGCGCACCGCTAGGCGTTGACGGGCTCGGCCCCGTTCTGGCCGTCCTCGGCCAGATCACCGACGATGGCGGTGCGCAGTTCCGCGGTGGACTGCTCGGCGACCTTCTGTGCCAGCGATCCCTGCAGCTTGCCCGCGAAGTGGCAGGCGGCGAGATGCCCGTTGCCGTAGTCCACCAGGTCGGGGCGCACCTCCGAGCAGATCGGCTCGGCGATGGGGCAGCGGGTGTGGAACCGGCAGGCGCTGGGCGGGTTGATCGGGGAGGGGATCTCCCCCTTGAGGATGATCGGCTTGCGCTCCCGCTCCACCACCGGGTCGGGCACCGGAATGGACTGGAGCAGGGCGGTGGTGTAGGGATGGAGGGGGTTGTCGTAGAGCTCGACGCTGTCCGCCACCTCGACGATCACCCCGAGGTACATGACCGCCACCCGGTCGCTGAGGTGGCGCACCACGGAGAGGTCGTGGGCGATGAACAGGTAGGTGAGGTTGAAGTCGTCCTGGAGCTGCTCGAGGAGGTTGATGATCTGCGCCTGGATGGACACGTCGAGCGCCGAGATGGGCTCGTCGGCAACGATGAAGCTGGGCCGCAGGATCAGCGAGCGGGCGATGCCGATGCGCTGGCGCTGGCCGCCACTGAACTCGTGCGGGTAGCGGTTGTTGAAGTTGGGGTTGAGCCCGCAGATGCGCATCACCTCCTGGACCATGGCGTCGCGGTCCTTGCCGCGCTTGCCGATCCCGAAGTTGGCGAGTGGCTCGGCGATGATGTTGCCGACCGTCATGCGCGGGTTCAGCGATCCGTAGGGATCCTGGAAGATCATCTGGACGTGGCGGCGCATCTGGCGGAGGTTCTCGCCGTGGAGGGCGGCGAGGTCCCTGCCCTCGAAGAAGATGCTGCCCGCGGTGACCGGTTGGAGCTGCGTCACCACCCGGCCGAGCGTGGTCTTGCCACACCCCGACTCTCCGACCAGGCCAAGCGTCTCCCCCTGGAGAACATCGAGCGTGACCCCGTCGACGGCGCGCACCTTCTGGCGGCCGCTGTCGTACCGCTTGTAGACGTCGCGGAGCGAGACGAGCGCGTCCGCCGCGGCGTTCCACGCGGCCGACGGCGGTGCGGCCGGGGCCTCAGATGGCTGCTGCATCCGCCTTCTCCTCGTCGAGCCTCTCTTGCTCGAGGGCCAGCGGGGTGGGGTGGAGGTCGGAGTCGGGATCAGGCACGTTCTCCATCTGCACCCAGCAGCGGGACTCGTGGGCCGGTCCCACCGTGAAGAGGTCGGGCTCCTCGGTGAGGCAGCGATCCACCTTGAACCTGCAGCGGGGGTGGAACTTGCAGCCGGGGGGCAGGTTGGTGAGGTCGGGAGGCAGCCCGGTGATGGTCAGCAGCTTGCCGCCCAGCTTCTCGTCGATGCGCGGGATGGAGCGCAGCAGCGACCAGGTGTAGGGATGCTGGGGGGAGGCGAAGATGGCGTCGGTGGGGCCCTGCTCCACCACCCGGCCGGCGTACATCACCACCACCCAGGTGCAGAGGCTGGCGACCACCGCCATGTTGTGGGTGATCAGCACGATGGCCGTGCCCAGCTCACGGTTGAGGTCGCGGAGCTGCTCCAGGATCTGCGCCTGGACGGTGACGTCGAGGGCGGTGGTGGGCTCGTCGGCGATGAGCAGGGCGGGCTCGTTGGACAGGCCCATGGCGATCATCACCCGCTGGCGCATGCCGCCCGAGAACTGGTGCGGGTACTCGCGAGCGCGCCGGTCGGGGTCGGGGATGCGCACCCGGCGGAGCAGGGTGGGAACGCGGCTCTTGGCCTCCTCCTTGGTGAACCGCTCGTGGGCCTTCATGGCCTCCTCGATCTGGTAGCCCACCTTGAGCACCGGGTTGAGCGAGGACATGGGGTCCTGGAAGATCATGGCTACGTCGTTGCCGCGGAACTCGCGCAGCTCGTCGTCGTTCATGGCGAGCACGTCGCGGCCGTCGAAGCTGATGCTGCCCTCGACGACCTTCCCGGGCTCGGGCACGAGGCGGAGGATGGAGAGGGCGGTCATCGACTTGCCCGACCCCGACTCGCCGACGATGCCGACTGTCTCACCGCGATTGACACGGAAATCGATGCCGTCCACGGCACGGACACGGCCGCCGCGCACAAAGAACTGGGTCTTGAGGCCCTTGACCTCCAGGAGGGCGGCCACGCCTACTTCCTCTGCCTCGGGTCGAGCGCGTCGCGGAGGCCGTCACCGATGAAGTTGATGGCCATCAGGGTGATCAGCAGAGCCAGCGCGGGAACCAGGATGGTGTGGTAGGCGAGGTAGCGATCGCCCAGGCCGGACGAGACCATGGCCCCCCACGACGGGTCTGGAGCCGGCAGGCCGAAGCCGAGGTAGCTGAGGAAGGCCTCGAAGAGGATCGCCTGGGGGATCAGGAAGGTGGCCTGCACGATGATCGGCCCCAGCGCGTTGGGGAGCACGTGCCGGGTCATGATCTTGTGGTTCTTGGTGCCCGTGGCCCGCGCCGCCTCGACGAACTCGCGCTCGCGCAGCGCCAGGGTCTGGCCGCGCACCAGCCTGGCCATGTCCATCCAGCTGGTCACGCTCAGCGCCACGATGACGTTGACGATGCTCGGGCGGTTGGTGATGAACAGGATCAGGAAGGCGATGAGCAGGTTGGGGATGCCGTATCCGATGTAGGTGACACCGCTGATCACGGTGTCCACCCAGCCCCGGAAGAACCCGGCGAGGAGGCCGGCGGCGATGCCCACCACCGAGGTGACGAGGGCTGTGAGCACGCCAACCTCGATCGCCACCTGGGCGCCGCGCATCAGGAAGCTGAGCTCGTCGCGGCCGCTGGCGTCGAGGCCGAAGATGTGGGACCAGCTGAAGTTGTTGGTGATGTCGCCCAGCCCCTGCTGGTAGAGGCTGTACGGTGTCCAGAAGATGCTCACGATGGCGGTGAGCGCGATCACCCCGAACACCACAATGCCCGCCATGGCCAGCTTGTTGCGCCGGAAGCGGCGCCACGCGTCCTGCCAGAGGCTGACCTGCTCGGGAGCGACCGAGTAGTCGACCGCGGCCGGGGTTCCCGGCGGGGCGATCGGGCCTCCCATCTCCAGGCCGGTGGTGATCGTGCTCACGTGTAGCGAATCCTCGGGTCGAGCACCGGATAGATGAGATCCACCCCCAGGTTGGCCAGCCCCACCAGGATGGCGTAGAAGGTGTAGAGGCCGACGACGATGCCGTAGTCGCGGACGATGATCGACTCGACGAACTCCTTGCCCAGGCCGGGAACCCCGAAGATGGTCTCGATCACCACCGAGCCGGTGATGATGGCCGTGACCAGGGGGCCGCCGACGGTGACCACCGGGATGAGCGCGTTGCGCAGGGCGTGGCGGATGATCACCACCCGGGAGCTCAGCCCCTTGGCCCAGGCGGTGCGGATGTAGTCCTGACGGATGACGTCGAGCATGCTGGCGCGCACCAGCCGGGCCACGATGGCCGCGTAGGGCAGGCCGAGGGCGATCGCCGGGATGGGGATCTGCTCAGGGGAGCCCCAGCCGATGCTGTTGGCCCACCCGGGCAGGACGATGGCGCTGAGGATGATCAGGAAGGTGGCGAGCACGAAGTTGGGGATGCTGTACCCGAAGACGACGAAGCTGGAGAGCGCGTAGTCCACCCAGGTGTTCTGCTTGATGGCGGCGGTGACGCCGACGGCCAGCCCCACCAGGATGGTGACGAGGATGGCGAAGAGGCCGAGGATGAGGCTGTTCTTGGCCTCACCCAGGAGCAGCGGCATGACCTGCACGCCCTGGTTGACGTAGGAGTAGCCCAGGTTGCCGTGGATCAGGTTCCACATGAAGGTGCGGTACTGGATCAGCAGCGGGTCGTTGAGCCCGTAGCGGATCGCCTCGGCGTGACAGCCGGAGGGGTTCTTCTCGCAGGTGAAGGGGTTCCCGGTCAGGGAGTGGACCAGCAGGAAGGTCACCGACGAGACCACGAAGGCAGTACCGAGAACCAGCGCGAGCCGCTTGGCCGCGTAGATGGCTGTGCCTCTGCTCATTGAGACTCTTCAGCGTTGACGAGGGACAGGGACGGGTTCGGGGAGCCCGCCGCTGTGGCGGGCTCCCCAGATGATACTCGGCCGATTCCCCGATTTTGGGAGCTCGGTGTCCGGTCCTAGTGGGACAGGATGCTGATGCTGCTCCAGGAGTTGTCGTAGAGCGCGTTGCCGCCCCCGCCCTGGACGTAAGGCTTGATGAAGTACTGGTTGGCTCCGTACTCCAGGTCCGCGTAGGCGTAGTCCTTGATCAGCTGCTTGTTGGCGGTCTGGAAGTCGGTGATCGACTGGCTGCCCGACTCACTCTCCGCCTTCTTCACCGCCGAATCCACGCGCTGGTCGCAGATGCCGTCGTTGTTGCCCAGGCCGATCGCCGCCTGGGAGCAGATGAAGATGTTGTCGAACCAGTCCTGGGGGTTGTCGTAGTCGGCGCCCCAGCTGTCACGGAAGAGGATGTACTTCTTGTCCTGGCGGTTGGTCAGGAACGTCGGGAAGTCCGTGCTCTGCGTGTCCACGTGGACGCCGAGGTTGGTCTGCCACTGGGACTGGAGGTTGCCCGCGATGGCGGTGTTGGAGGCGCTGGTGTTGAACCAGTAGACCAGGCCCTTCTGCTTGGTGCCGGTCGGGTCCCAGGTGGCCAGGTCCTGCTTGGCCTTGGTGGGGTTGAACACCACGTCGGGATCGGCGTTGTCACCGAGATAGCTCTTCAGGCCCTTGCTGATCACGCCGCCGGTGGCCGGCTTGCAGACGATGCCGCCCGGGCCGCAGGCCACGTTGACCAGCTGGTTGCGGTCGATCGCCTCGCTGAAGGCGCGCCGGCCGGCCAGAGCGATGGGATCGTCGATGTTGCCCCCCGCCGGCGCGAAGGGACCGGTGGTGAAGTTGAAGCCCACCCAGGTGGTGCGCCCGCCCGGGATGTTGACGAACTGGCTCTTCAGGTTGGGGTTGGCCTGGAAGTTACGGACCGCGTCGAGCGGTGGGTAGTTGTCGGCCGGACCGACGCTGTCGAATCCGCCGTTCTGGTACTTGGTCACCTGGCTGCCCTGATCAGCGAGAACGGTCATCTCGATGTCGGTGAGGTGCCCGGTGCTCCCGCCCCACCAGTTGGGGACGTTGGAGAAGGAGAGGTGGTCCTTGGGGACGTACGCGGTCAGCTTGAACGGCCCGGTGCCGATCGCGGTGGTCGGGTTGGTCCACCAGGTCTTGTCGGTGTCACTGGGGATCACCTTCTGGTCGACCACATCCATGGTCCAGAGCGCAACCTCGGTCAGCCAGTAGGAGGCGGCCGAGGAGAGCTTGGCCATCACGGTGTACTGATCGGGCGCGCTCAGACCCGACAGGGTGGTCGCGGTCGGGGTGCCCGAGGAGGGGGCGACGGCGCTGTAGCCGACGACCGGCGCGAAGACGATGCCGTACGAGTCGTTGAGCCGGGCGGCGCGGTTCCAGCTGTAGAGGACGTCAGCCGAGGTGACCGGGTCGCCGTTGGAGAACTTGACGTCGTGGCGCATGTGGAACGTGTAGGTGAGCCCGTCCGACGAGATGTCGGGCTGGCCGGTGGCGATGTAGGGGACCTCTTTGAGCTGGTCGTCGAAGCGGTAGAGGCCGCCGAAGACGTTCTGCACGGGGGCGATGGAGACGGCGTCCGAGACGTGCCCGGGGTCGAGCGTCTTGATGTCGTCGACGATGGGGAAGCGGAACTGCTGGTTGGCTGCCAGCGACGCGCCGCTGCTCGAGCTGGTGGTGCCACCGCTCCCGCAGGCGGTGGCCACGAGCGCCGGCACGACCAGCGCCAATCCTATCCGACGGTACTTCATCCAACTCTCCCCGGCGGGTCTTCTGCCCGCACCACATCCGTGCCGCCCAAAGCGGCGGCTAGGGGCGGCATTGTGGCACCGCTCCGCGGCGTCCGCCATCACCCGTTGGAATGATTTCTCAGGCCGGCGCGGAGAGCGCCCGTATACTCAGCCTTCGCCTCATGTTCCGCTTTCCCAGGCGCAGGTCGACATCGCGCCGTCTCAACCGGCGGATCCTGGTCGCCATGCTCGCGGTGGCCCTCCTCCCCCTGGCTGCCCTGACGGCGCTGGTGGGCGCCGACCTCTCGGCGGTCAACCAGTCGACGGTCGACGCCGCCCACCAGACCATCGTCGCCGACGCCGCCCAGCGGGAGAGCAGCGCCGCCAGAGCCGGCGCCACCACCATCGAGGCCCGCGTCGAGGGCCTCGGAGGTGAGCTCGCCCAGCTGGCCGGCACGGTCGACTCGCTGCTGCGCACCACCGCCCCCATCCCCCAGCCGGTCCAGCTCATGGCCGGGGGAAGCCGCCTGCTCACCAGCGGCGCCCCCGCGGCGACGCTGTTCGGCGCGCAGAGCAGGCTGCTGTCCGGCGGCGGCCAGGTCATGGATTCGCTGGGCCAGAATCGAAGCCAGATCGCCGCGGCCCTCGCGGGAGTGCTCAAGCGCCACCCCGAGCTGAGCGCGGTGTGGCTCTACAACGGCGCCGACTCCATGGTCACCGAGGTGCCCGTCACCGACCCGGCCACGCTGGCCGGGCTGGTGGCCAACCAGCGCATCGACCCCGTCCGCCTCATCGACCGCCAGCTCCAGGCCGCCCTGGGAGGGGTCCAGCAGGGCGGAGCCACGGGCTCGGCCGGGGGCCTCATCCAGAATCCCCGCACCCCGGCGGGGCCGGTCTGGAGCGACATCGACACCGCCGCCTTCGGCCCGGGCACCTCGGTCACCGTCTGGACCGGGCTCGCCACCTCCAACTACTTCATCGGCGCCGAGCTGCCCGGCACCGCCATCGCCGGGCTGCTCACGGAGCCCGTCTCCACCCTTCCCGACTCCTACCAGGTGCTGCTCAGCCCCAGCGGGCGTTGGCTGAGCGCGGGGGTCACCGCCAGCAGCGACCTGAGCCTGCCCAACGGGTTCGAGGGGACGCCGGCGCGTGTGCCCGGGATCTCCGCGCGATCCCTCCTGGTCGAGCAGCCGCAGGTGGTCAAGGCGTCCCTGCACGGGGTGCAGAAGGACCTCTTCACGGCGCCGATCGACGGCCCCCACTGGACGCTGGCCAGCGTCGTCCCCGACCGCGAGCTGGCGCCCGCGTCCGCCTCCCTCGGCGACGGCATCCGCAGCGGGGTGCGCCGCATCCTCCTCCTCCAGGTGCTCCCCCTGGCGGTGGTGCTCGGGGTCATCGCGGTGCTCCTCGCCGCCGTCTTCTCGCGACGCCTGGTGGGGCCGGTGCGCGCCCTCACCGCCTCGGCGGAGCGGCTCGCCCGCGGGCACACCGACGAGCCGGTGCCGCACCAGGGCGAGGACGAGGTGGGCCTGCTCAGCGAGGCGCTGGAGCGGATGCGCCGCGAGATCAACCTCTCCCGGGAGGCCCTGATCTCGGCGGCCCAGGAGCTCGAGGGGCGGGTCGCGGAGCGCACCGAGGAGCTGCGTGACCGCAACGAGGAGCTGGTCGCGCTCAACGCCCTGGCCGCCACCCTGACCCGCTCGCTCGACCCCGGCGAGCTGCTCGGCGGTGCCGTCGAGGCGATGCGGGTGATCGTGCCGGTGACCGCCGCCGCCGGCTACACGGTGGCCGACGGCGTCCCCGAGCTGCTCGCCCACCACCCCAGCCGGCTGGGCGGTGCGGCCGCCCAGATGGGGGCGGGCGTGGCCGCGGCGCTGGAGAGCGGCGCCCTCTCGCTGCGATCCTCCGCCGCCGGGCGGGTGGTGGCCCTGCCGGTGGCGGCCGGGGGGGCGCCGCTGGGGGCGATCGCCGCCCTGGTGCCGCTCTCCGTGCCGCTGCCCAAGCGGATCCGCATCCTGCTCGGCGCCGTCGCCGACCAGGTCGGTCTGGCCCTGCGCACCGCGGAGTTCGCCGCCGAGGGGCGGGAGCTCGCCGTCCTCGAGGAGCGCACCCGCCTGGCCCGGGAGATCCACGACACGCTCGCCCAGCAGCTCACCGCCATCGTCCTCCAGCTGGAGGCCGCCGAGGCGATGCAGAGCCGGGCCCGGAGCGAGCGCTCCCGCGACCTCATCGTGGCCGCCCGGGAGCAGGCTCGCCAGGCGCTCCAGGAGGCGCGCCGCAGTGTGTGGAACCTCCGGCCCATGCCCCTCGAGGCAGCCGGGCTGACCGCCGCGGTGGCGCTCGAGACGGAGCGGTTCGGGACCCGCAGCGGGATCGCGGTCACGGTTCGCACCGACCATCTCCCCCGCCACCTCGCCCTCAGCCCGCAGTCCGAGGTGGCCCTCTTCCGCATCCTTCAGGAGGCGCTCACCAACGTCGGCCACCACAGCCACGCCCAGCGCGTCGAGGTGGACCTCCGCGTGGTGGGCGGCGAGCTGCTGCTCATCGTCAGCGACGACGGCTCCGGCTTCGACGCCGCCCCGGACGAGCTGGCCCCCACCAGCCCGGGCAGCTTCGGGCTGGTGGGGATGCGCGAGCGAGCCCGCCTCATCGGCGCCGAGCTCGAGGTCACCAGCGAGCGCACCGTGGGGACGAGGATCTCGGTGCGGGTCCCGCTCGAGCAGCAGGACGCGGCGGCGACGGCGTGATCCGGGTGCTCGTCGCCGACGACCACCCGGTGGTGCGCCAGGGCCTCTGCACCATGCTCGAGCTCGAGGACGACATCGTGGTGGTGGCCCGGGCGGCGGACGGTGAGGAGGCGGTGCAGATGGCCCGCCGCGAGCGTCCCGACATCACCCTGCTCGACGTGCAGATGCCCGTGCTCGACGGCATCGAGGCGCTGCGCCGGATCCGCGCCGATGATCCCGAGGCGCGGGTCATCGTGCTCACCACCTATCGCAACGAGGACTACATCTTTCCCTCGCTGCGCGCCGGCGCCCGCGGCTACCTGCTCAAGGACGCCTCCCGCGAGGAGCTGGCCGGCGCCATCCGCGCGGTGGCGGCGGGGGAGTCGCTGCTCGACCCCGACATGGTCGACGCCGCCCGTGACGACGGCGGGCTCACCGCCCGGGAGCTCGAGGTGCTCACCCTGATGGCGGACGGGCACAACAACGCGCAGATCGCCGCCACCCTCTTCGTCAGCGAGAACACCGTCAAGACCCACGCCAGCAGGATCTTCGACAAGCTCGGCTGCCGGGACCGCGCCGCCGCCGTGCTCCACGCCTGGAAGCGGCACCTGATCTGAGCGCCCCTAGACTCGGGCGGCGATGACGGAGGTGGGTGTCGGTCTGATCGGGCTGGGCACGGTGGGCTCGGCGGTGGCCCGGCGCCTGGTCGAGGGCTGGGACCTGCTGGCGCGCCGCGCCGGCGCCACCCCGGTGCTGCGCCACGTCGCCGTCCGCGACCCCTCCCGGCCCCGCCAGGTCACCCTCCCCGGGGTGCGGCTCGGCGCCGACGCCGAGGCGCTCGTCGACGACCCGGCGGTGGCCATGGTGGTCGAGGTCATGGGTGGCGTCGACCGCGCCAGCGCCCTGATGGAGCGCGCCCTGCGGGCGGGCAAGCCCGTGGTCACCGCCAACAAGGCGGCGCTGGCGGCCCACGGGCTGGAGCTGGCGGCGCTGGCCGTGGAGCGGGGCGTCTCCCTGCGCTACGAGGCGGCGGTCGGAGCCGGGCTGCCGGTGGTGGCGCTGCTCCGCGACAGCCTGCGCGGCGACCGCGTCAGCGAGCTGGAGATGATCATCAACGGCACCACCAACGTCATCCTCACCGGCATGGAGAGGAGTGGGGTGACGCTGGCGACCGCGGTGGGCGAGGCCCAGGAGCGGGGATTCGCGGAGGCCGACGCCGCCGCCGACATCGACGGCCACGACGCCGCCGCCAAGCTGGTCCTGCTGAGCCGGCTGGCATTCGACGCCCCGCTGACCCTCGACGACGTGCGCCGGGTGGGCATCCGCGGGGTCGCCGCCGAGGACATCGCCGCGGCGGCGCTTCTCGGGGGCAGCATCAAGCTGGTGGCCGGCGCCCGGCGCAGCGGCGAGGCGGTGGCGCTCTGGGTGCGCCCCACCGTGGTCCGCGCCGGCCACCCCCTGCACGGCGTCGACGACGCCGACAACGCGGTGCTGATCGGCTCCGACCTGGCTGGGCGCGTCCGCCTCAGCGGGCTCGGCGCGGGAGGCGACAGCACCGCCAGCGCGGTGGTGTCGGACGTCGTCGCCACGGTGCGCGCCCCCGCGGAGCCACCACCGCTGCCCAGCGCCGCGCTCTCCCCGTGGGATGACGCCGAGCTCGAGCGTGGGGGCTTCCTGCGGGTCCGCCTCCGCCCCGTCGCCGAGGCCGCCGAGCTGGTCCTCCAGGCGCTCGAGGACCGGGGCATGCCGGTGCGGGACTCCACTGTGGTGAGCGCGCCGGACGGGGAGGCGCAGCTGGTGCTGCTCACCGGCTCGGCGGCCCGCGCCATGCTCGAGCGCGCCACCGAGACCCTCGACTCCCTGGCGGTGGTGGCCGAGGTGGCCACGGTGCTCGACTGGGCGGAGACGCCCTGATGAGCATCCGCGAGGGGGTCATCGCCCGCTATGGCGAGCGCCTGCCGGTCACCGTCACGACCCCGCGGATCACCCTGTTCGAGGGAGAGACACCCTGCGTGCCGGCGCCGCGGCTGTGCGAGCAGCTCGGCCTGGGGTCGCTGCATCTCAAGGTGGAGGGGCTCAATCCCACCGGCTCCTTCAAGGACCGGGGCATGGTGCTGGCCGTGGCGCGCGCGCTGGAGGCGGGGAGCCAGGCGCTGGTCTGCGCCAGCACCGGCAACACCTCCGCCTCCGCGGCCGCGTACGGCGCCCGCTTCGGCCTGCGCACCGTGGTGGTGATCCCCAGCGGGCGCATCGCCACCGGCAAGCTGGTGCAGGCCCAGGTGCACGGCGCCCAGGTTCTGGCCATCAGTGGCAACTTCGACCAGGCCCTGGCAGCGGTCCGCCAGCTCGCCGCGGAGTGGCCGGTGACCCTGGTCAACTCGGTCAACCCGCACCGCATCGAGGGCCAGAAGACCGCGGCCTTCGAGATCATCGACGAGCTCGGCGACGCGCCCGAGGTGCTCGCCATCCCGGTGGGCAACGCCGGCAACATCACCGCCTACTGGCGCGGCTTTCGCGAGTACTTCGCGGAGCGTCTCTGCACCCGCCTGCCGCGCATGCTCGGTGCCCAGGCGGCGGGCGCGGCGCCCCTGGTGCTGGGGCGGCCGGTGGCCGAACCGGAGACGGTGGCCTCCGCCATCCGCATCGGCAACCCGGCGTCGTGGCAGGGCGCGATCGACGCCCGCGACCAGTCGGAGGGCGCCATCCGCGCGGTCGAGGACGGCGACATCCTCGCCGCCCAGCGCGACCTGGCGACCCTCGAGGGAGTGTTCTGCGAACCGGCCTCGGCGGCCTCGCTGGCGGTGCTCCGCGCCGCCGTGGCGGACGGCACCGTCGCGCCCGGCGCCACGGTGGTCTGCGTGCTCACCGGCAACGGTCTCAAGGACGCCGGCACCGCCGCCCGTGGACTGCAGGCGCCCACGGCGGTCGACGGGGACGCCGCGTCGCTGGCCGCCGCGCTGGGGCTGCGGTGAGGGCGACCGTCAGGGTGCCGGCCAGCGTGGCCAACCTCGGGCCCGGCTTCGACATGCTGGCCATCGCCCTGCAGCTGCAGAACGAGGTCATCGCCGAGAGCAGCGATGACGGGGCCGTCACCCTCGACCTCGGCGCCGGCGACGCCGACGATGAGCTCCGCGACCCCGCCCACAACCTGGTGGCCCGTGCCTACCTGGAGAGCTGCGCGCGCCTCGGCATCCCCGAGCACGACCGCGGCGTGCGCCTGGGCTGCGTCAACGCCATCCCGGTGGCGCGGGGGCTGGGCTCGAGCGCGGCGGCGACACTGAGCGGAGTCCTGGTGGCGGTGGCGCTGCACCGCGCTCCCTGGGACGAGCGGCTCATCCTGGAGTGCGCCGCCGGCTTCGAGGGCCACACCGACAACCTCGCCGCCGCGCTGCTCGGCGGCCTGGCCATCTGCGCTCCGGGCGCGGTGGTGCGGCGCCTCGACGTCCCCGACGAGCTCCACGCCATCGTGTTCGCCCCCGAGCAGAGGCTGACCACCCGGCAGGCGCGCGAGGCCGTCGCCCAGCGCTTCTCGCGGGAGGACGCGCTCTTCAACGCGTCGCGCTGCGCGCTGCTCGTTCGCGCCCTGCTGCTCCGCGACTACGGCGCGCTCCGCGAGGCCATGGACGATCGCTGGCACCAGGCCCAGCGCGCCGCCCTGTTCCCCGCCATGACCGCGCTCATCGAAGCGGCCTACCGGGGAGGCGCCGACGGGGCCTGCCTGGCCGGCGCCGGTCCCTCGGTGCTGGCGCTCACCGCGCGCGATCCCGCACCCGTGGTGGGCGCGCTGCAGGCGGCCGCCGACTCACTCGGCGTGGCCGGCTCGGTGCTGCGCCTGCGGCCGCGCAACTTCGGGGCGCGGGTGGAGGTGGGCGTGTGAGCGTGGTGGTGCAGAAGTACGGGGGCAGCAGCCTGGCCGGCATCGACCGCCTCCGCGCCGTCGCCGAGCGGGTCGCCCAGACCCGGCGGGACCACGACCGAGTGGTCGTCGTGGTCAGCGCCATGGGCGACACCACCGACCAGCTCACCGCGCTCGCCCATCAGCTCGACTCGGATCCTCCATCGCGCGAGATGGACATGCTGCTCAGCACCGGGGAGACGGTCACCGCCCCACTGCTGGCCATGGCGCTCAACGCGCTCGGTGTCGCCGCGGTGTCGCTGACCGGCATGCAGGCGGGCATCCGCACCAGCGCGATCCACCGCAGCGCCCGCATCGTCGACATCGTCCCCGAGCGGGTCGTGGAGCAGCTCGCCGCCGGACGCGTGGTCATCGTCGCCGGCTTTCAGGGGGTGTCCGAGCAGCTCGATGTCACCACCCTGGGACGGGGCGGTTCCGACACCACCGCCGTGGCTCTGGCGGTGGCCCTGCACGCGCGCGAGTGCGAGATCTACACCGACGTCGCGGGCATCCACAGCGCCGACCCACGGATGGTGGCGGACGCTCGTCCGGTGGCGGTGATCGGATATGACGAGATGCTCGAGCTGGCCGCCGCCGGCGCCACCGTCATGCACCCACGGGCTGTCGAGATCGGCGAGGCATACTCCATGCCGATCCGGGTGCGCTCGGCATTCGTCGACTCACCCGGCACCCTGATCAGAAGGCAGCAGCAGATGGAAGATCGTCCCAAGGTGCGCGGCATCGCCCACGAGACCGATGTCGCCAAGGTGACCCTGCTCGGCGTCCCCGACCGCCCCGGGATCGCCGCGGGCGTGTTCGGACCTCTCGGCGAGTCGCACATCAACGTCGACATCATCGTCCAGAACGTCAGCCACTCCGGGCACACCGACCTCTCCTTCACGCTCGCCGAGTCCGACCTGGTGCGGGCTCGTCCCATCCTCGAGCGCGTGGTCGGCGGTGTCGGGGCCGAGGGCTACGACGCCGACCGCGACATCGCCAAGGTGACCGTGGTGGGGTCGGGGATCCTCGGCACCCCGGGCATCGTGGCGCGCATCTTCGAGACCCTGGCCCGGGAGTCGATCAACATCCGCATGATCAGCACGGGCGAGATCCGGGTCACCTGCATCATCGACCGGGACCGGGTCGAGGATGCGGTGCGGGCGCTGCACCGGGCCTTCGAGCTCGACCTCCTGTGACCACGCCGCCATGAGCCTGTCGGTGGGCATCGTCGGCCTGCCCAACGCGGGCAAGTCGACCCTCTTCAACGCGCTCACCACGGCGGGGGCGACGGTGGGCAACTACCCCTTCACCACCATCGAGCCCAACACCGGCGTGGTGGCCGTCCCCGACCGGCGCCTGCAGCGGCTGGCGGAGCTCTTCCATCCCCCCAAGGTGATCCCCGCCTCGGTGACGTTCACCGACATCGCCGGACTGGTGCGCGGGGCCAGCCGCGGAGAGGGGCTGGGCAACAGGTTCCTCGGGCACATCCGCGAGTGCGACGCCATCGCTCTCGTGGTCCGCGATTTCGAGGACACCGACATCACCCACGTCGAGGGCAGCGTCGACCCCGTCCGCGACCTCGAGGTGGTGGAGCTGGAGCTGCAGCTCGCCGATCTGGAGACGGTGAGCAAGCGCCTCGAGAAGGTCGAGAAGACGGTGCGCCTGCAGAAGGAGAAGGAGAGGGCCGCTGAGGCGATGGATGTCCTGGGGCGGGTGCGCGATCACCTCGACGGCGGGGCGCCGGTGCGGACCATGGCCCTGAGCGCGGCGGAGCGGGCCGTCCTGCACGACCTCTGGCTGCTCACCGCCAACCCTCTGGTGGTGGTGGTCAACGTCGCCGAGGGGGCGGGTGTGGCGGAGCCGTCGGCGGCGATCCGCGAGCGCGCCGCGCAGAGTGGCGCCGACGTGGTGGTCATCTCGGCGCGCATCGAGTCCGAGCTCGCCGAGCTCGACGCCGCCGACCGCGGCGCGTTCCTCGCCGACCTGGGCATCGCCGAGCCCGGCCTCGACCTGCTCGCCCGGCACGCCTACCAGCTCCTCGACCTGGTCACCTTCTTCACCGCCGGCGAGAAGGAGGTGCGCGCCTGGGAGCTGCGCCGCGGCCTCACCGCCCTCGACGCGGCGGGCGTGATCCACACCGACTTCGCCAAGGGGTTCATCCGCGCCGAGGTCTGCGACGCCGAGGACCTGCTCTCCGCGGGCTCCTACACCGCCGTCCGCGAGCAGGGCAGGCAGCGCCTCGAGGGCCGCGACTACGTGATCGAGGACGGCGACGTGGTCCATTTCAGATTCAATCTCTGAGGGCCGGACCCGGCAAGGTCCGCGAGCCGAAGGGCGAGCCGGCGCGGAGTCGCGCCGAGTGGGGAGTGAGCTCGGTCGGCTGAGCCGGCGGGGTGAGAGGGGCGCATCGCCCCTCTGTCAAGACACCGAGCAGCCCAGCCCGCGCGGCCGTGCCGCGCGGGAAGTGGGCTGCAAGCGCCAGATGGAAGGGGCCTCGACGAGGACGTGAAGCCGCGGATGGTGAGGTGGCCCGGCGCCTGCTGCCCGTGGTTCCCGATGAGAGGGGGTGAGCCCCACATCTTGTGGTTCCAAGCGGAGCCTACCACATCATGCGGGGCTTTTTGGAAAGGTCCCGCGGCCGTCCGCGTGGGTCGATCCGCCGCAGTCTCGAACTCGGCTCGCTCCCCGATCCGATACTCTTGGCCGCGCCGATGGCCAAGAAGACCCGCAAGCAGAAGCAGCGCGCCGTGGCGCGCCGCCCGGGCCCGTCCCTGGCACCGCCCACCGCCAGCGCCCCCACCGGCGTCGCTGTCGAGGCGGAGGACCTCCAGCCCGCCGGCCCGATCGCCGGGGAGCCGGCCTCCGTCGACCCTGGCCGCCGCCGGGTCCAGCGAGTGACCCCGTCCACCGCAGCGGCAGCGGCCGCCGCGACCCCGGCGGCCCGCGTCCGCCCGGCGCGGGGACAGACCGCGGGGTACATCCAGCCCCTGGAGAGCGAGGACGCCGCCATCCCCTTCGACCGCGTCCCCTACGTGCCCGCCGACCTCCGCCGCGTCGCCATCATCGCCGGGCTGATGATCGCGCTCATCATCGTTGCCGACATCATTGTCAGCAACGTGGTGAAGTAGCCACACCCGTGCGGGTCATCCTCTACACGGGCAAGGGCGGGGTGGGCAAGACCACCGTGGCGGCGGCGACGGCGGTGGCCTGCGCCAAGCTGGGTCATCGCACCCTGATCATCTCCACGGATGCGGCGCACTCTCTCGGCGACTCCTTCGACATGGAGCTCGGCGACCACCCCACCCCGGTGGCCCCCAACCTCCACGCCCAGGAGATCAACGCCCTCCACGAGATGGAGGAGCACTGGGAGCGCGTCCACAGCTACCTGATCTCGCTGTTCGCGTCGTGGGGCGTCAACGACTTCGTCGCCGAGGAGATGGCCACCCCTCCCGGGATGGAGGAGGTGGCCAGCCTGATGTGGATCAAGAGGCACAAGGAGCAGGGCAAGTACGACGTCGTCATCGTCGACTGCGCGCCCACCGGCGAGACCCTGCAGCTGCTCGCATTCCCGGACGTGGCCCGCTGGTACCTCACCAAGATCTTCCCGCTGGAGCGCAAGGTGTGGAAGGTGGCCCGTCCGGTGGTCCAGCCCTTCACCAGCATCCCCCTTCCCACCGACGACATCTTCGGCCATGTCAAGGATCTGCTCTTCGATCTCGACGGCATGAAGAACATCCTCGGCGACCCCAAGGTGTGCACCGTCCGGCTGGTGCTCAACCTCGAGAAGATGGTGGTCAAGGAGGCCCAGCGCGCCTTCACCTACCTCTGCCTCTACGACTACCTCACCGACCTGGTGGTGGTCAACCGCGTCCTCCCCGACGAGGTCAAGGACGAGTACTTCGACGCCTGGCACCGCTCCCAGAAGAAGTACGACGCCATGGTCGACGTGGCCTTCTCCCCGGTGCCGATCCGGCGCACCCCGCTCTTCGACCACGAGATCGTCGGGCTGGCGGCGCTGGCGGAGATGGCCGGGTCGATCTTCGGCGACACCGATCCCACCCAGCACTTCCACACCACCGTCTCGCAGCAGCTCAAGAAGGTGGGTGCCGGCTACGAGCTCCGCCTGCAGCTGCCCTTCGTCGACAAGGACGAGGTGGACATCACCCACCGTCCTGGCGAGCTCTTCATCAGCGTCGGACCATACAAGCGCGAGATCAGCCTCCCCCGCGTGCTCAACGGCACCAAGGTGACCCGCGGCAAGCTCGACGAGGGTGTCCTCCGAGTCACGTTCTCGGGAGCCGCCAGATGAGCGAGACAGGGGCGTTTCCCAACAAGGTGCTGAGCGACGCCGCCCGGCTCCTGGCCAGCTCTCTGGGCGAGCTGGTCCCCCCCGAGGCCCAGCTCCATCTGCTCAACGCCCAGCGTGAGCTGCTCCTCGCCATCGCGGTGATCATCGAGCACAACAGTGGCCGCACCCCGCGGCGCCCCCGGGCCGCCGGCACCGCCCGCAAACCAGCGACCCGCCGCCCCAAGCGCGTCAAACTAGATTGAGCCTGCGCGACCGCCGGGCCGAGCGTCCGTCGCAGGTCGTGGTCGACGGGGTGGTGTGGCCCGTGCAGGGCGCCCAGGCGGCGATCGTGGACGGGTCGCGCGTGCTCCTCCAGCTCCGCCCCTTCCCTCCCGGATGGGAGCTCCCCGGTGGTCACGTCGAGCGCGACGAGGACCCCGCCCAGACCGCCGTGCGGGAGGCTGAGGAGGAGACCGGGTACGAGGTGAACATCCGCGGCCTGGTGGGCGTGTACTCCTGGAGCGGGCTGCGCAACGCCGCCGACGCCGTCTTCCTCGCCGAGATCGCCGGGGGGCACGCGCGCTGGAGCATCGAGGCCCTGCGCACCATCTTCGTCACCGCCGACAGGATCCCGCGCACGGCGTTCCCCTGGTGCCGGCAGCGCGTCTACGACGCCCTGGCGCGCTCCGAGGGCGCTCCTCCGGTGCACCGCGTCCAGCCGATCACCCCGCGGACCGTCGCCGCCTTCAGCACCAGCTGGCTGAGCGCCCCCCTCGACCGCCTCCGCCGCCACGGCCGGGATGACGATGACTGAGGTTGTGCTGTTCGGCGGCGGCCTGCTGCTGATCGTGGCCGCGTCCGAGCTGTTCACCAACGCCGTGGAGTGGGCCGGCTTCCGGATGAAGCTGGCCAGCGGCGCCACCGGCAGCCTCCTGGCCGCGCTGGGCACCTCGCTGCCCGAGACGGTGGTGCCGGTGGTGGCGCTGGTCAGCGGCCAGCCCTCGGCGGCGTCCGTGGCCACCGGGGCGGTGCTCGGCTCCTCCTTCCTGCTCCTCGGCGTGGGCACGGCGGTGACCGCCGCGGCGGTGCTCCTGCGGGGACGGGGGCGGCGCCTGCGGCTCGAGGCGTCCCAGGTGCGGCGGGACCTGGGGCTGTTCATCGGCGGCTTCTCCCTGGTGCTCGTGGCCATCGTCCTGCCCACTCCGGCGCGCGTCGTCCTGGGCGCCGGCCTCCTCCTCGCCTACGCCCTCTACGTCCGCGCCACCCTGGCCGGGGGCGATCCCGCCGAGTCCGCGCCCGAGCCCCTCCACCTGGTCCGCTGGCACGGCCACGATCCGTCGTCGCTGTGGGTCGGGGTGCAGCTCGCTGCCGCGGTGGCCATGCTCATCGCCGGGTCCGACCTCTTCGTGCGCGCGCTCAACGACGTGGCCGGCTCGCTGCACACCAATCCCCTCACCCTGGCGGTGATCGTGGTGCCGGTGGCGACCGAGCTCCCCGAGACGCTCAACAGCGTGCTCTGGGTGCGCAGCGGCGACGATCACCTGGCCTTCGGCAACGTCGCCGGCTCCGCCGCCTTCCAGGCGTGCATCCTGGGGTTCATCGGGCTCAGCTTCACCCCGTGGAGGCCCGATTTCAACGGCGTGCTCAGCGGCCTGCTCACCCTGGTCACGGCCGTGTCCCTGCTCGGTCTGCTCCGCCACGGCTCCGCCCGCGGCATCTGGCTCCTCCTTGCCGGCGTGCCCTGGCTGGGCTACGTCGTCGCCGAGATCGTCGCCGGAGGGCGGCTGGGCTCCTGACGCGGCACGCCGGACCCGATCGCGAGGCGAATGCCGAGCCGGCGCGCGAGGCGCGCCGGGGGGTGGGGGTGGGCATGGTCGGATTGATTCCGACCATGCGAGGGGCGGGGATCTGCCCCGCCCCTGTAAGAATGTCGGGCGCTGAACGCAGACATCACCAGGAGAGAGCATGAATCTCGACGGAAAGGTCGCCGTGGTCACCGGCAGCGGCCGCGGCATCGGCCGTGCCTACGCCCGCGCCCTTGCCGAAGCCGGATGCGCCGTGGTCATCAACGACGTCGACTCCGATGTCGCCGAGCAGACCGTCAAAGAGCTCACCGAGGGCGGCGCCAAGGCGGTGGCCGAGGTGGCGGCGGTGGGCTCCACGGAGGCCGCCGACGCGCTGGTGCAACGCGCCGTCGACAGCTTCGGTGGCATCGACATCCTGTGCACCAACGCCGGCATCCTCCGCGATCGCGTGCTCTGGAAGATGAGCGACGAGGACTTCGACGCCGTCATCGAGACGCACATGCGCGGCACCTTCACCTGCGCGCGCGCCGCCGCGCTGCGCATGCGAGAGCAGGGCCGCGGGGGACGCATCGTGGTGGTCTCGTCGTGGGCCGGTCAGCGCGGCAACTTCGGGCAGACCAACTACGCCGGCGCCAAGGCCGGCATCGCCGCCTTCGCGCGCACCTGGGCGCTGGAGCTGGCCCGCGCGGAGATCACCGTCAATGCCATCGTCCCCAACGCCATCACCCGGATGATCGCCAGCATCCCGGGGATGGCCGAGATGGTCGACGCCGCCGAGAAGGGCGAGCCGCTGCCCGACCTGATCCGCAAGCAGATGGGCATGGGCATGCCCGAGGACGTGGCCCCGCTGCTGGTCTTCCTCTGCTCCGACGCCGCCAAGGACGTGACCGGGCAGTGCATCGGACTTGGGGGCGACAAGCTCTCGCTGTGGTCGCATCCCGAGGAGATCAGCGCCGCCTACCGCGACGGCGGCTGGACCGCCGACGCCATCGCCGAGGTGTGGTCGTCCTCGGTGGGCTCGCGGCTGGAGACCTACGGGATCCCCTTCCTCGGCGGCCAGTAGGGGCAGGGCCGCGCGGTGAGCCTCCGCGATGTCCTGCTGGTGATCGCCGGGGGCCTGGTGGCGGGAGCGGCCAACACCATCGCCGGTGGAGGGTCGCTGCTCAGCTTTCCACTGCTCGTCGTCCTGGGGCTGCCACCGCTGGCTGCCAACGTCACCAACACCGTCGGCATCGTTCCAGCAGCGGTCGGCGGTGCCATTGGATTCCGCAGTGAGCTGGTCGCCCAGAAGGGTCGCCTGCTCGGGCTGCTCCCCTTCGCCGGGGTCGGTGCCATCGGGGGAGGGGTGCTGCTGCTGACCACCCCGGCGCGCGCCTTCAGCCAGGTGGTGCCGCTGCTCATCGTGCTGGCCTGCGCGATGCTGCTCCTGCAGCGCCGCATCGCCGACAGCTTGGTGGGACGGCAGGGGCGGCAGGCGTGGTTGCTGCGCGCCGGCACGTTCGCCACCGGCGTGTACGGAGGCTATTTCGGCGCTGCCGTGAGCGTGCTCATCCTGGCTCTGATGGCGGTGACCATCGCCGACACGCTGCCCCGCCTCAACGCGCTCAAGGTGCCGCTGGCAGGGACCATGAACCTGGTGTCGGGAATCGTCTTCGCCTTCCTCGCCCCGGTGCACTGGGGCTACGTGCTGGTGCTGGCGCCCTCCACGCTGGTCGGCGGCCGCGTGGGTGCGGCGCTGGCACGGCACATTCCCGCGCAGGTCCTCCGCGTGGTGGTGGTGGTGCTGGGGCTCGGCGCCGCCGCCTGGCTGGAGTTCTCGCAGTGAGCATGCTGATCGGCGCCCACGTGTCGATCCGCGGCGGTGTGCAGAACGCCGTCGACAACGCCGCCGCCATCGGTGCCGACGTGGTCCAGACGCATCCCACCCCGGCGGTGATGTGGCGACCCCG
>DASZKZ010000015.1:0-11352 GCA_035552595.1 Candidatus Dormiibacterota bacterium | reverse complement strand
CCCGCCGTCGGGCCGGTGAGCCGCGTAGGGAGGAGCAGGACGGTGCAACCCATGGTGCTTCCCGCGGGGCTGCGCATCGCGCGGGTCATCGCCTACGTCGAGGGTGCGCTCGGGGTGCTCAACGGCGCCCTGCTCGTGGTCGGCGGTGCCGCCTTCGCCACAGCGCTCGACCTGCACGGGACCGGCTGGACGGTGGCCATCACCGCCATCGGGGTCGTCGTCCTGGTGGCGTCGGCGCTGCTGATCTGGGCGGGGACGCTTCTGGGACGGCTGTCGCGGGGCGCGCGGCGCGGGGTCCTGGTCTACGAATACGTGTCGATCGTGCTCGGACTGCTGTCGCTCGCCAACCTCCTCCAGGCCGGCGTCATGGTCCTGCTGGCAGCGATCGCCATCTACTATCTGCAGTTCGACGGCGAGACCAAGGCGGCGTTCGCCCGGCCCCCCGTCTGAATCGGGCGACACAGAGGAGGTCGACGTGGCCACGATGCCCCCGCCGGGACCCCCACCCGGCGCCCCCGGCCAGCCCCCCGGCGGCCCCCCGCCACCGCCCTCGTCCCCGCCGGGCCCGCCCGGCGGCTACTCCCCGCAGCCGGCTCCCTCTCCCTACCTGCCTCCCTATCCGCAGCCGTCCCCCTACGCCGGCGGCTCTCCGCAGTGGGGCGGGGCGGCGCTGCCCACGATCAGGGCGGGGCCGGCCCCCGGCCTGGCGTACGCGGGGTTCTGGATCCGCTTCGTTTCCTACCTCATCGATGTGATCCCCATCGGGATCGTTGTCGGCGTCATCGTGGGAGCCGCCGGCGCTGGTCCCACCTGCTCCACCAACGGCAACGGCGTGACCATATGCAGCGGCGGGACCGGGTCGGTGGGCTCCTGGCTCGGGTTGCTGGTGGTTGGCGTGTACTGGGTGCTGACCTGGAGCCTGATGGGCGCGTCGCTGGGGCAGAAGGCACTGGGCATGCGCGTCGTCAACGCCGCCAACGGAGAGCGCATCGACATCGGCAAGGCGGTGCTCCGCTTCGTCGGGTTCGTGATCTCGGCGATCCCCCTCACCCTGGGGCTGATCTGGGCCGGGTTCGACCCCCGCAAGCAGGGCTGGCACGACAAGATCGCCGGCACCTTCGTGGTCCGCCAGTACTAGGTCCCGACGGCTCAGATCGCCGCCCTGCGCTTCAGCTCCAGGTAGCGGTTGACCAGGCGCGGTGAGAGCGTGCGCGCGTCGGCGTCGATGACGTCGACCCGCCCGGCGCGCAGCAGCCGCAGCGCCTCGGCCCGGTCGGCGTCGATGCCCGCGGCGACCGCGCGCGCGTACACCCCAGCGGCGTCGACGGGACGCGCGCGGAAGATGTCGACCACGGCCGGGTCGCGCACCGTGATCACCAGGGGAAGGTGGCGGCGGCGCAGCAGCGTGCATTGCGCGATCAGGGCGGCCGCCTGGTCGCGGTCGACGATGTCGGTGAAGATGGCGATGAGCGCCCGGCGGCGCTGGCGGGTGCGCACCTCCGTCAGCGCGGTGGCGTAGTCGGACTCGATCTCGCCGGGGCGGAGCGGCCCGATGGCGTCGAGGAGCCGGCGCAGGTGCGCGGCGCCGCTGCGCGCTTCCACCGTGGCGGTGACGGTGTCGGCAAAGGCCACCAGCCCGGCTCGGTCGCCGGTGCGCAGGGCGACGTGGAGGAGCAGCAGCGCGGCGTTGACGGCATGGTCGAACTTGGTCAGCGGGCCCGCGCCCACGCCCATGAGGCGACCGTGGTCGAGGCAGGCGATGACCGGCTGGTCGCGCTCCGGGGAGAGCTCGGTGGCCATGAGCCGCCCGGTCCGCGCCGTCGCCCGCCAGTTGATGAAGCGCAGCGGGTCGTCGGGGACGGCCTCGCGGACCCGCTCGAACTCGGTTCCCTCACCCCGGCGGCGCAGGGTCCGCACCCCCAGCTCCTCGAGCTGGCCGCGCCGGGCCAGCGCCTCGTAGACGCGCACCGCCGAGATGTCGGCGTCGACGCGGACGGTCGTCGCCGAGGCGGCCGCGAAGTCGCGGGTGGCCAGGCCCCAGGGGCCCCGCGCGCGCACGTGGACCCGACCGAAGGCGGCGTCACCGCGCGCTCGCGGCGTCAGCGTGTAGCCGGTCTCCCCCGGACCGTGCACGGGGAGGAGCCGCGCGGAGGCGAGCATCGCCGCCGGAGCGTCGTCCCGGAGCAGCAGCGTTGCGCCCGCCGGCGCGCGCACCACCAGCGTCACCGGGTTGGCCACACCGACGGAGAAGAGGGGGTCGTTGGCGCGCTCCACGGAGACCCGCTCGCCGCCGGGCGCGAGCCGCCAGTCGACGACCACGAGCGCCGCGGCAAGGACGAACAGGACCGCGCCCGCAAGCAGCAGCCCCGGCGCCGCGGCTCCCAGCGCCACCACCAC
Source organism: Candidatus Dormiibacterota bacterium (assembly GCA_035552595.1). Classification (GTDB taxonomy): domain Bacteria; phylum Chloroflexota; class Dormibacteria; order Aeolococcales; family Aeolococcaceae; genus Aeolococcus. The sequence goes on along the minus strand of DASZKZ010000015.1, from coordinate 8,955 downwards.
CAGGGTGGCGAGCAGCAGCGCCAGGGCGCGCCGGGTCATCGCGGCACCGGCACCCGCGCCAGCGCTCGCTCCACGGCGGTCACCTCGCCGATGCCCTGCAGCTCGGCCTCGGCCCGGCGCACCAGGCGGTGGCGGAGCGCGGGCACGCAGATGTCCTTGACGTCCTCGGGGATGACGTAGTCGCGCCCCTGGATGCCGGCCATGGCCTTCGCGCCCCGGAGCAGGGCGATGGCCCCGCGCGGGCTGGCCCCCAGGCTGAGATCCGGCGAGGTGCGCGTCGCCGCCACGATCGCCGTGATGTAGCCGACCACCTCGTCGCTGACCCGCACCGCCGCCACCTCGGCGCGGGCGGCGGCCAGGGCCGCGGAGTCGATGACCGGGGCGATCCCGGCGGCCACCAGGTCGTGGGAGTCGAACCCAGCGTCGATGCGGCGCAGCATGGCCGCCTCGGTGGGCTGGTCGGGGGTGTCGACGAAGAGCTTGAAGAAGAAGCGGTCGAGCTGCGCTTCGGGCAGGGGATACGTCCCCTCGTACTCCACCGGGTTCTGGGTGGCCACCACCAAGAACCGATCGCCGAGCGGGCGGGTCTCGCCGTCCGAGGTCACCTGGCGCTCCTCCATCGCCTCCAGGAGCGCCGCCTGGGTCTTGGCGGGGGCGCGGTTGATCTCGTCGGCGAGCAGGGTGTCGGTGAAGATCGGCCCGGGGCGGAACTCGAACTGGGCGCTGTCGGCGCGCCAGACGCTGGTGCCGATGATGTCGGAGGGGAGCAGGTCGGGTGTGAACTGGACGCGCGTGAAGCGGGCGTCCATGGCGGCGGCGGTGCAGCGTGCCATCAGCGTCTTGGCGGTCCCGGGCACCCCCTCGAGGAGAGCATGCCCGCCCACCAGGACGGTGAGCAGGAGGCCGTCGATGGTCTGCAGCTGACCGACGACGGCGCGGCCGACGGCGTCGTGGAAGGCGCTGCGCAGCTCGGCTGTCCTGGTCACTGGCGCCATTGTGCAGGGGCGGCCACCGCCGGCTCCGCCCAGCGCCGCTCGAGGTCGTCGACGTCGCGCGCCAGCCCCAACAGGGTGGCGGCATCCGGTGCGACCGCTGCCAGGGCGCGCGCCCGCCGCAGCACCGCGGCGGCGTCGGCGGCGAGGTCGGGGCGGGAGCCCTGCAGGGCGGTCACGAAGGCCTCGTCGCCCCCCGGGCCGGGGTCGCCGGCGGGTCCCGGGGCGAGGCGCTGCCTCAGCTCCTCCGCATACCGCGAGGCCACCGCGCCGCGGTCGCGACTGCGCGCGTAGAGCCCGGCCATGGCGTCGATGTAGGAGGCGGTGGTGGGAACGAGGGCGGCGTCGCCGGCGGGGAGCGGTCGCCCCAGGCGCCGCCCGCTCAGCGTCAGGAACACCACCACCGCTGCGACCGCGAGGAGCAGTGCCAGCCCGAGGGGGCTCTCGAACACCGCCGCTGCGCCGTCGGGGCCGGTGCTGACCTCGCCGTGGTGGACCTCGTCGAACCCGATGGCGCCGCCGCGGGCGCGCTCCAGCAGGGAGAGCACCAGGGCCGCGGAATCGCCGTCGCGCAGGCCGTCGTTGCTGAGCGGGAAGGGCGAGGCCAGGACGTAGGCGCGCCCGCCCCCGGGCACCTGCTCGGCGACGGCGCTCAGCGTGCCGCCCTGAGCCAGCAGCGGGGTCAGGTACGGCGCCGGATCGATGGCGCTGCCCGCGGCCATGGGCACGCCGTGGACGCGCCCGCCGGCGTCGATGGGCTGGGCCGGACTCGAGGTTCCTGAGGGACGCAACGAGCCCAGGCCGACGCGCAGGCGGAGCAGCAGAGCGCCCGCGTCCTCCTGGCTCTGCGGGGTCACCGCCAGGACGAGATCGGCGCCGCGGCCGAGCGCCTCCATCACCGTGGCGGCGTCGGCGTCGCTGATCGGGGTGGTGGGGTCGACGATGAACAGCGCGTCGGTCGCCGAGGTGTCGAACTGGCCGCTGATCCGGTGGACGTTGAACCCCAGGGCGCCGAGCCAGCTGTACAGCGCCAGCGTTCCCGCCTTGCCGGCGACCCGCGACGAGGGGTCGTCGTTCTGCGCCGGCGGACCGGTGCCGACGACGAGCAGGAGCAGCGCCAGGATCAGCGCGGCCACGGCCAGCGCGTACGGAGTCAGGGCACGCCTCATCGCGCCTCCACCCCGGCGTGCCGGGCCAGCCTGCGGACGGTGGCGCAGCCCTCCTCCGCGCGAGTCCAGTCAGCGGCGGTCACCGCCGTCCCCGAGTACCAGGCGCGTTCGAAGCGGGCCGCCGCTGCCGCCAGGGCGGCGAGCACCTCGCCATCGGCATGGCAGCGCTGGAGCAGCTCGCGTGTTGTCCATGCGGAGTCGATATGGAGGTTGCCCCGCAGCGCCACCTCGAGGAGCGCGGAGCGGAAGGCACGCCGCACCGCCTCGCGGTGATCCCCCGCCGCGGCGGCACGCTGGGCGGCCCTCCACTCCGCCTCCGGGTCATCGCCAGCCTCGGCGGCCTCGTCGAAGCGCGCGCCACGCAGCGGCGCCGAGCCCTGCCAGCGTCGCCAGGACAGGAGCAGGGCCAGCCCGAGGATGGCGATCGCCAGCCCCAGCGTCCCGGCCGGCCCGAGGGCACCGGTGGCGCCGCGGAGCAGGTCGCCGATGGCGCTGAGAATGCGGGTGAGCAGCCCTGGCTGGGCGCTGTCGTCGAGATGGCGGAAATCCGGCGAGGCGTAGACGCTGTGCAGCTTGGAGCTGGCGGCGTCCGCGTTCTCGTTGCACACCGAGCCCCGCGGGTACGCCAGCGTGGCGCTCATCGAGGTCAGCCGCAGCTGTGCATCGGCCACCAGCGGCGGTGCCGCCGCGAGGTCGTCCAGCACCGGCTGCAAGGCCACCGCGCTCCCCGGGTCGGCGCCGAGGAGGGTGGCCACCTGGGCACGCGCGCCGGCCGGGTCCGGAGGAGTGCGTTGCAGCGCCGTCGACGCCGACGCCAGTCCCGCCTGGTAGTCGAGAGCGGCACAACCGGCCGCCTCCGCCGGGGCTGGGCAGGCGGCCAACGTCGCGGCCAGCAGCGTGGCCGCGACGCAGAGCAACCGGACCCGCATCAGAGGTTGGCCGCGAGCATCTCGATGTCGAAGGCCTCTCTGCGGATGCGCAGGTCGTAATAGAGGAGCACCACCACGATGAAGCTGATCGGCTGGATGAGCACCGCCACGATCAGGGAGGCCAGCTGGCTGAGGATGAGACGGACGTTCTCGTCGCCGAACTGGGTGACCACGCCGAGCAGAGCGCTGACGATGGCGCTGAGGATGCCGGTGATCAGCCCCACCAGCAGGGTGATCCCGAGCACTCGCGGGGTGGAACCGCGCACCAGCTGCCAGCTGCGGCGCAGGGCGGCGCGCGCTCCGACCCGCTCCAGGATGACGATGGGTGCGGCGAACAGCCAGCGCGTGTACACCACGATGACAACGAAGATGAGAGCGGGGATGAGCACGATCAGCAGCGCGGCCCCGCTCGAACCGAAGGCGTAGAGGGCGCCGATGGCCAGCCCGAAGCCCACCGCGAACAGCCCCACCCCGGTCAGGAAGAGGAGGAGGGCCACCGCCACCACCGAGCCGAGCCGCCGGCCCACCGCCCCGTAGGCGCCGCCGACGGTTGCCGAGGCTCCCATGTAGATGTCGCCCACCGCGCGGGTCATGGCGGCGGTGGCGATGGGCTGCACCACCAGCGCCTGGAGCAGTCCGATGCCGATGAGCACGCCGAACACCGTGATGAAGGTCGAGGTGAGGTCGCTCAGCTGCTGGCCGGTGACCGTGCCGTTGGTGCTGATCTGCTGCAGCCGGGTGGTGGCGCTGCTGACGCCGGTGAGCTGATAGGCGACATAGCTGAACAGTGCCAGGGGCAGCTGGACCACCGCGGTGATGGCCAGGATGAGGCGGACGTTGCGCCGGTAGAGGGTGAAGGCCGAATCGAGGAGCTCACCGACCGCCTGGGCGCGGAAGCGGCCGGAGCCCGGCAGTGCCGGTTGCTGCGGCCATCCCCATCCTGGCGGCGCGCCCGGGGGAGCCGTTACAGCCCATCCTGGACCGGGGCCCCAGACGGGTGCGGGCGGAGCGGGCATGGAGTCCCAGGGGGGCGGAGCCGGCCAGCCCCCGGGCGGTGGTGGCGGTGGAGGCGGGGGTGGGCTCGCACTCATCTGCGGGCTATTCTGCGGCCGGAGCCATCGCCCAGCGCTTATCTTTCCCGCTCGTGACAGGGTTCTTCCCGGCTGACAGCCTCACCGTGCTCGACGGTGGCAACGGTTCCATGCGGGCCCTGGTGCTCGAGGCCGGGACCGGGCGGCGGGGCGGGGACACCCGCCGGGTGCAGCTGCGCGACGTCCCCCGCCCCCGTCCGCCGGCGCCGGGCTGGGTGCTCGTCCGCCCCTCGCTGGCGGGCATCAACGCCCGCGACCTCGCCCTGCTCGACAGCCAGCGTGCCCTTCCCCCGGTCGGCGCTCCCCAGCCCCTGCCGATGGTGCCGGGTTGTGAGGTGGTCGGGGTCGTCGAGGCGGCCAATGGCACCCGCTGGGCGCGCGAGGGCCAGCGCGTCCTCGTCGAGCCCAATGCCGGCTGCCTGATCCGCGGCTTCCCCACCTGCCCGCGCTGTGCGGCGGGCGAGGCCGAGCTCTGCGAGAACCGCGACCGGCCGAGCCACCTCGGGGTGGCTGCCGATGGCGGGCTGGCGACCGGGGGCGGATGGTCGCAGGGGGTGCTGGCCCACGAGGAGATGCTCATCCCCGCGGACGGCATCTCCGACCAGCGGGGCGTCCTGGGAGTGTCGCTGGCCTCGGCCATCCATGCGGTGCTGCGCTGGAACCGCCGCGGCGAGAGGGTGGCCGTGATCGGCTCAGGAACCACCACCAGGCTGCTCGTCGCCGCGCTGCGCCGCCTCCACCCCGACGTCGACATCACCGTTCTGGTCGATGCTCGCGGACCGCGGCGGGCCGGACGCCACCGCCGCAAGCTCCCCGCCCACCTCGCCGTGGACGAGCGCGGCATCGCCATCGCCCTCGAGAAGCTGGGGGCAGCCCGGGTGTGGCGGGGTGGCCCCGCTCAGCTCATCGACAGGACAGCGGAGCTGGTGGGTGCGCGCCGGCTTCGAGTGCCGGGCAACGAGCTCCCCATCCTCGACCGCGGCCTGGACGCCGTCTTCGACTGCCGGGGAACCCCAGCCAGCGTCGGGCTGGGGCTGCGCCTGCTCCGCTCCGCGGGGACCCTGGTGGTGGCGGGCCGGGCGGGCCGGCTCGAGCTGGACTTCTCGGCGGTCTGGTCCCGGGAGCTGACCCTCGCCGGCAGCGGCGGGTTCGGCCGCGAGCCGGCCGGGTGGCGGACCTTCGCGGCCGTCCGCGAATGGCTCACGGATCCCTCGTTCCCCGCCGACAGCCTGGTCACCCACCGCTACCCGCTCGACGCCTTCGAGACCGCGATCACCACCGCCGCCGCCGGCGAGGCGATGGGCGCCGTCAAGGTGGTCTTCGAGGACGCGTCCTCGACCCTGCGGCAACGACGCCTCGACGTCGACAGCAACGTCGCCCTCGACGACTCGGCGGTGCCGATGCTCCTCGCCACCGGGGCGACCCGGGCGCGGCGCGACGACCAGGCACGCGGATAGACAGGGATTCAGGCGCCGGGGTCGCGGTCGGCCTGTCCCGATGGTGCCGGCCTGGCGGCGGCACGGCGCCGCGCCAGCGCCTGCGCGGTGCGCTTGATCCCGGCGTTGTCGACCACCATCGGCGTGGTGCGCTTGCGGTCGCGGGTGCGCAGCCGGGCGCGCTCCCGCGGGCTCAGCTCGTCGGGAGCGGGGCCGTCATCGGTGGACATGACACAACACTAGCGCAGGTCGAGCGGACGCTCAGGCGGCCACCGCCTCGTGGGCCCGACGGCCGTGCAGCACCGCCCAGCCGATCGCCGCCGCCCCCAGGGTCAGCGCCGCTCCCCCGACCAGAACCGGGGCGCGACTCTCCGGTCGCAGCACCCGCTGCCAGCCGCGGCGCTGCTCCTGCACGGCGTCCCCCAGAAGGCTCAGCGAGCGCGCGTAGATGCGTTCGTGCTCGGCGCGGCTGAGCCGCACTGACGCCAGCGCGTCGGCGACCTCGCCGGCCATGGCGACGAGCGCGCGCACCGACGCGGTGGCCGGGGCGCCGCCCCGCCGCTCCAGGGCGATATCGAGGACGTCGGCCGCGTTCACTGCACTCCCTCCATCGATCGGTTCGCGGGCAGGGGCGCACCGAGCTGTTTGCGCAGGTTGGTCATGGCCCGGAACGTCAGCAACTTCACCGCCCCCTCGCTGCGCCCCATGATCTCGGCGATCTCGCGGTTGCGCAGATCGCCGCCGAAGCGCAGCAGCACCGCCTGGCGCTGATCCTCCGGGAGGACGGCGACGGCGGCGCGGACCGCGGCCTCACGGTCACGCTGCTCGACGATCACCTCGGGCGACTGGTCATCGACGGGCTGATGGGCCTCGAGGTCGACCCACGCAGGGCGGCGCGCCTGTCGCGCCACCAGGTTGGACGCGACGCGATACAGCCACGCCGAATAGGGGACGCCGCGCCACTGAAAGCGCGGCAGGTCCTCGATGGCCTTGGCGAAGGTGGAGGCGGTCACGTCCTCGGCGAGCTCCCGATTCCTGGTCAGGCTGTGCGCGTACGCGAAGATCTGATCGACATAGCGCTCGTAGAGCGGTGCGAATGCCGCCCGGTCGCGCTGTGCCGCCTCGATCAACAGGCGCTCCGCCTCGAGCTCGTCGGCGCTGCGATGGGCCACCTCAGCGCCTCTCCGCCGTCGGAGGAGTCGAGGGCACAATCCCCACCCCGGCAGCCGGGTTACGGACGCGGGCGCCCGTCAGAGCAGACCGATGGCGTGGCCGGACTCGCCGAATGCGGCCAGAGCGGAGTCGAGCTGAGCAGTGGTGTGGGTGGCGATGACGATGGTGCGCACCCGCGCCTGTCCTCGCGCCACGGTGGGGAAACCGATTCCCTGGGCGAAGACGCCGCGCTCCATCAGGGCGTCGCTCAGAGCCAGCGCCTGGGCGGCCTCGCCGCACATCACCGGGGTGATCGGCGTCTGGCTGCGGCCGATGTCGAACCCCAGGTCCGACAGCCCCTTCTTGAAATATCGGGCGTTCTCCCAGAGCCGCTCGATGAGCTCGGGTTCCTGCTCGAGCACGTCGATGGCGGCGATGCAGGCCATCACCACCGCCGGCGGATGCGAGGACGAGAAGAGGAAGGGGCGTGCCTTGTGGATCAGATGGTCGCGCACCGTCTGCGAGGCGGCGACGTACCCGCCCACCACCCCGACCGCCTTGCTCAGCGTGCCGATGTTGAGCGCCACCCGTCCGTGCAGGTCGAAGTGGTCGGTGGTGCCGCGCCCGTTGCGACCGAGCACACCGGTGCCGTGGGCGTCATCGACCATCACCGCCGCGTCGTACCTCTCCGCACGGTCGACCAGCTCGGGAAGCGGGGCGATGTCGCCGTCCATGCTGAAGACCCCGTCGGTGATCAACAGCACACGGCGATATCCCTTGTCGCGAGCCTCTTTCAGGGCCCTCTCCGCGTCGTCGACGTCGACGTGCTCGTAGAGGATCCGATCCGCCTTGGTGAGCCGGATGCCGTCGATGATGCTGGCGTGGTTGAGCTTGTCGCTGACCACGCAGTCACCGGAGTCGAGCATCGAGCCGATGACGCCGACGTTGACCGTGTAGCCGCTCTGCAGGCACAGCGCCGCCTCGGTGTGCTTGAAGGAGGCCAGCCGCGCCTCCAGCTGTTCGTGGATCGACTGGGTACCGGCGATGGGGCGCACCGCGCCGCTGCCCGCCCCCCATTCACCGGCGCCTTGGACGGCGGCCTCGATGAGGCGCGGATGGGTGGTGAGGCCCAGGTAGTTGTTCGACGAGAGGTTGATCAGGCGCCGGCCGCCGATGACGACCTCGGCCATCTGGGGCGACTCGAGCACGCGCAGAGGCCGGAAGAGACCCTCGCTGCGGAGGCCGTCGAGATCCTCCTGGAGGGAGCCGTTCAGGCGGCGGACCGCCTGCGAGGTGGTGTTCGACTCGATGGCCATGACCAGACGATAGCTCGCTGCGCGCTCCGAGGAGGTCACGGTCCGGACGGTTGTTCCGCCAGGGATGCGCCAATCGGCCGCCCGTCGGCGGTTTCGAACCGGAATCCAGCATGCGCGTCCGGATGCGTCGCGACGATGCGGAAGGCGCCGTCGTGATGACGATGGTGGTGGAATCGACAGAGCGACACGAGGTTGGCCAGCTCCGTCGAGCCGCCGTCGACCCAGTGGACCACGTGGTGTCCCTCGGCGTCAGCGGCGGGGACGGTGCAGCCCGGATAGCGGCAGCCGTGGTCACGGAGTTGGAGGAGTCGGCGCATCCGCCCCGACAGCAGCCGCCGTGAGCGCCCCACATCGAGTGGCACGCCCTCGCGCTCCAGCACGGTGACCAGGGTGGAGTCGCAGCCCAAGCGCCGGGCGGCGCTCACCGAGATGGCCGGGCCGCCCTCGAGGTGACAGCGCCCGCCCGTGTCCGCGCCGGTCAGAGTGCCGGCATCGATGTGGACCACGAGCTCAGCGGGCGCGGTTCCCGCCGGGGCGGCAGCGGCGGCGTCATCGAGCCAGCGCTCGCAGATGCGCACGAGCGCGTCGGCGCGTCGCGCTCCGTGGGGATGCTCGGCCGGCCCCTCGATGCAGGCATCGCCCTCCGGACGAGGATCACTCTGCGCTGGTGGGGCGCTTGCTTCCGCGTCCACCACATCGGCGCGACCTGCCGCGGCGCGAACGACAGCCGACTCGATGGCGGTCAGCACCAGCCGTCCCTCCTCCGGAGGCAGGGTGGCGTAGAGCGCGAGCATGCCATCCTCATCGAGCCACCAGGACACGACTCGCCGCCGGGCCCGCTGCATCGCCGCGCGCTCCGGGTCGTCGACG
>DASZKZ010000014.1:0-14753 GCA_035552595.1 Candidatus Dormiibacterota bacterium | reverse complement strand
GTGGTCAGCTCGCGCGAGACGGCCATCAAGGTCATCAACCTGCGCCGCCATCCCCACGCCACCCTCTGCTTCCTCAACGAGCGTTTCTTCGGGGAGTGGCGGAGCGTCGACGGACCGGTGGAGGTCCTCAGCCTTCCCGAGGCGATGGAGCCGCTGGTCGACTACTACCGCCGCGTCGCCGGCGAGCACCCCGATTGGGACGACTACCGCGGTGCCATGGAGCGCGAGCGGCGCGTGCTCCTGCGGCTCACCGTCGAGCGCAGCGGCCCGACCCAGCAGGGGTAGCGTCAGGCCATCAACTCGGGAAGGGTCCCCACGCTCTCGCGGTCGGCGCGCACCAGCAGCATGGTCACCGGTGAGCCGCGCCAGACGCTGAGCTCATCGCGGATCTTGGCGGCCGGACCCACCAGGTTGAGACGCTCCACAAGCGCCGTCGGCACGGCCGCGGCGGCATCCTTGCGCCGGCCCTCGAGGTAGAGCCGCTGGACCTTCTGAGCGGCCTCCTCGAATCCCAGGCTGGCGATCACGTTGAAATGGAAGTTCTGCTCGCGCGCACCCATGCCCCCGATGTAGAGAGCGAGGCCAGGGCGCAGCCGATCACAGGCGCGCTCGATGTCGTCGTCGACCACCACGGACACCATGGCGGCCACCTCGAATTGGTCCGGGGTGCGGCGTGCGCCCGGCCGTGAGAAGCCCTCGGCCAGGGCGGCTCGCTGAACGGCGTCGTCCCACGGTGAGTAGAACGCCGCCAGCCACCCGTCGGCGATCTCGGCGCCGAGCGCGATGTTCTTCGGTCCCTCGGCCCCGAGGAAGATGGGGAGGTCGGCGCGCAGCGGATGCACCGTGGCCCTCAGGGGCTTGCCCAGCCCGGTTCCCCCGGGAAGGGGCAGCGGATAGTGGGGCCCATCGTTGGTCACCGGCTCACCGCGGGCGAGAACGCGCCGCACGATGTCGACGTACTCGCGGGTCCGCGCCAGCGGTTTGGCGAAGGCCTGGCCGTACCACCCTTCCACCACCTGCGGGCCGGAGACCCCGAGACCGAGGATGACCCGTCCGGCTGACAGGTGATCGAGCGTGAGCGCGGCCATCGCGGTCGCCGTGGGCGCGCGCGCGGACATCTGCAGCACGGCCGACCCGAGGCGCAAGCGGGTGGTGTGCGCCCCGTACCAGGCCAGCGGTGTCAGCGCATCGGATCCATAGGCCTCGGAGGTCCACACGGAGTCGTAGCCGCGACGCTCGGCCTCGATGACGAGGTCGAGCGTGTCGGGATCCGGGCGGCTGCCCCAATACCCGAGCAGGAGGCCGAGCTTCAGGTCACGTGCCACGGCCAAACCCTAGCCGAACGACCAACTCCTACTATCTGATGATGGCGACGGCGGAGATCGCGCGGCGCCGCACCGGACCCCGCGTCGCCCCGATTGCCGGAGTGGCCTTGGTGGCGGCGGGCGCGGCGATGTGGGGAAGCGACGGGGCGCTGCGCGCGCCTCTGGTGTCGCACTGGTCGCCGTGGACGATCGTGCTCTACGAGCACGTCATCCTCACCGCTCTGGTGGCGCCCCGGCTCCTCCGCGGCGCGGCCGCCATCTCCCGGATCCCCCGGCGCGGGTGGCTCGCCATCGTCGGCGTCGCCTGGGGAGGGTCGGCGCTGGCCACCCTGGCCTTCACCTTCGCGTTCCAGTATGGCAACCCGGACGTCGTCATCCTGCTCCAGAAGACCCAGCCCCTCTGGGCTCTCGGCGCTGCCGCGCTCGCGCTCGGCGAACGCCCCCGGGCCCGTCTGCTTCCCGTCGCGGTGGCAGCGCTGGCCGGCACCTACCTGCTCTCCTTCGGCGCTCTCGACCCGGCGCGCGCGTTCGCCGGGGCGCAGGGAAAGGCCGCGCTGCTGGCGCTCATCGCCGCCGCCCTGTGGGGAAGCGCCACCGTGCTCGGACGTGCCGCCCTCAGGCACATCGAGCCGGACCTGCTCACCGGCCTGCGCTTCACGGGCGCGCTGCCCCTGCTCGCGGTGATCGCCGCCAACCAGGGTGCGCTGCTGCCGTCAGCGACCACCTCGGTCGATTGGCTGCGCCTGGTGCTGCTGGCGGTGATCTCGGGCCTGGTCGGGATGATGCTCTACTACCGTGGCCTGCGGCGCACCCCCGCATCGATTGCGACGTTCGCCGAGCTGGCGTTTCCCGCCAGCGCGCTGGTCATCAACTATGTGGTCCTCGGCGCCACCGTCGATGCTGTGCAACTGCTCGGCTTCTTCATCCTCTGGGGCACCATCGCGCTCCTCCATTGGGTGCCCGTCAGGGTCTCGGAGCCGCGTCCCGCGTCAGACGCGGCGTAGCTCGAGCACCGGGATGGTGCGGATCCCCGCTGTCTTCTCCTCGTACTCGCCAAAGTTCGGGTAGCGACGGGCCTGCTCCGCGTACACGCTCTCGCGCTCCCCGCCGGTGAGCTCACGCACCGCGACCGGCAGGGTATCGCGACCCAGCTCGACACTTGCGGAGCCCGCCTCGAGCAGGTTGTGGTACCACGCCGGATTGTCGGGAGCGCCGTTCTTGGACGCGAAGACGTAGCGCACGTCGGGGTCGTCCGCAGCCAGCAGATACATCACCGGTGTGACATGCTCGCGGCCGCTCTTGCGACCGCGGTGATGGAGGAGCAGGAGCGGGGCGTCCTCGAATGGACCGCCGACGTGACCCTGGTTGGCACGAAACTCATCGATGATCCTGGCGTTCCAGTCGATCGCATCGGTCATGGCCTCCTCCTCAGTGCCGGCGTGTCCTGCGATTGGCGTTCGGCGGTCCCACCACCGAGAGTACCTTCCACGGCCTGGGCGGCAGCCGCGATGGTGAGTCGAGACGCGAATACGTCCGCCTCTACGGCGAGCTCAGCTCCGTCATCTCGACCTGAGGGCCCTGCTGTCCCCCTCCGCGCCGCCGGCCGTGCTCGACCAGGTAGACCATGCCCCCGAGAACGGCGAAGGGCAGCAGCTGCAGATCGATGAAAAGGCTCAGCGCCGTGGCGGTGTTGAGCGCCACGTGGGCCTGCACGAGGAGCACGACCACCAATCCCTCGCGCACTCCGATCCCGTTTGCCGAGATGGGGATGAACGTGACCAGCAGCGCGATCGGCAGGACCAGCGCGAAGATCGACCAGGAGACGTGGGCATTCAACGCCAGGGAGAAGGCGGCCATCGAGTAGAGGTTGAGCCCCCAGGCGATGATGCCGGCCACGATGCTGCCGCCAAAGGTGCCGGGGCGGACGCGGTAGCGTTCGAAGGCGCGGGTGAAGGGGCGGATGAAGAGACCGATGCCGTGGAGGATGGTGCGGTGCTCGGGGATGCGCCGGCGTACCAGCTCCGCCAGCAGCGCCAGCACCCAGGCGATGATCATCGCCGCAGCAAAGATGACGAACCCGGTGACCGCGGGGATGTGGAGGCGGTCACGGCTGATGATCGCCGCTGCGAGCGCCCACCAGGACATCGCCAGCGTGCCCGCCATGCGGCTCGCCACCAGAGACGCAACCATGGGTCCGTGACCGGTCACCTTGCCGACCTGGAGCGCGCGCATGGCGTCGCTGCCCACCCCGGCAGGTGTGACCTGGTTGACGAACAGGCCCTTCAGATACCAGGAACCGAGGAAGCGCCAGTCGAGGCGGTTGCCGCTGCCCCGCAGCAGAACCCCCCACTCCGCGACGCTGGCCACCACCGAGAGCCCGGCCAGGCCGACGGCGAGGACCGCCCATCCCGGAGCCAGATGGCCGTAGAGGCTCAGCGCCTCGGGGAGATTGACGCCGTGGACGAAGAGGGCTACGGCGAGCAGGCTGCCGGTCAGCCGCACCCAGGGAGAGCCCAGGATGCCGGCAGCAACCCTCCGGACGCGACGCGCGCTCACGCCCTCTTTAAACGCCTATCGCGCCAGGGCGCGCTGCAACTGCTCCTTGTTCATCTTGGATCGTCCGGGGATGCCCGCGCGACCTGCCTCACTGCGCAGCTGCGCGTAGGTGCGGCCGCCCGGTCCTCGATGCGAGCGCAATCCGCCCCGCCGCCCCGAGGAGATGTCCCCGGTCGACGTGGGGCTGGCCTCCTTGGCCTCGCCGGCGCGAGCCCTCTCCTTGTTGACCGTCCGTGCCGCGATCTCCTCGGCGACATCCTCCGGCCTCCCCCGCTCCTCGAGCCCCTCCCTGATGTGCTCGTACTGTCGTTCCCGCTTTGGCGACCACGCTTTCTGCGGCATCAGTCACCTCCTCCGTGCGCAGAATTGCTGCCCTGCGTCTGATTGTGTGGCGGCGTACCGGTGAAGTCACCCCTCTCGATCGGACAGACTGTCCGTGTCGTGGGCGCGCGCCACGCCGATCGTTGTGTCGTGACCGACATCAGCGACCGCCCCTGGTCGGGAATCACCAGCGCCAGCTACGCGACCGCCGCCGAGTACTGCGCCGCGTGTCTCATCGATGAGAACGAGCTCGGGTACACGCATAGCAAAGCGCGCTGCAAGCTGCCTGTATTCGAGCCGCAGAGCCTCGGCGGGAAGCTCAATCGCAATGCGGTCCACGCGGCCGCCAACCGTCTGGTGCGGGAGCGCGGTGGGATGGAGTTGCCTGCGGCGGTGAAGCGCCGTGTCGCGCAGCGAGTGGTCGAGCTCTACGGCGTGATCGGCGACCCGCCACCTCGCTCGCTGCAGCTGCTGGCGGCCGCCGCTTCGCGCCGGATATCAGCCCCAGAGGTCGCCATGGGCGGCTTGGACGGGCCGTCGTCATAGGCGCCATGTCCCTTGTCAGAAGAAGGCGGTGGTGGAGGACGGGCAGCCGGCCAGGGTCACGGTGAGCGGCCCGTCGGAGGTGACCGCGAGGTGGACGTTGCAGTCGACATGGGCACGGATGACGTCGATGGTCATGGTGGCCACGTTGGTGCCCGTGATGGAGAGGCTGTCGGACGCCGGCGTCGAGGACACCGGTCCCCAGGTCTTCGACTGGCTGACGTAGGGCTGCAGGTTGCCCTGGTACTCGCCTGGGCAGTTGGTGCCACCCTTGACCGCTCCAGGGAAGCACATCACCGGCATAGTCGTTGCCCGGAGCCGTCTGGCGAAGCGTTCCGGCGCAGGCGAGGCCGAGGTTGGGCGCCTGAGTGTCTTCGAGGGCTGAACCACTCGGGAGGTCAGGCGGCTCCGCGGACTGCAGGGTTGGATCGCTTGGCGCGGCGTGTGTCCGGGCCGTGTGTGCTCAGCTGGTGACGATCGCCGCCGGCGCGCTTGGCCCTGTACATGGCGACATCGGCAGCGCGAACCAGGTCAGTGAGCGCCCACCCGTTGTTGGGCAGGACGGCGATGCCGATGGAAACGGTGAGCGGCCCGCGCGGCATGCAACTCTGGGGTACCCGAACCGCCGCCAACCGAGAACGAAAAGCATCCGCCATGCGAGACGCGCCGACGGCATCGGCGTCGCGCAGTACGACGAGGAACTCCTCACCGCCGAGGCGCACGGCCGCATCGCCCGACCGGATCGATCCCCGCAATGCGGCAGCTACGCGGCGCAGCACGAGGTCGCCGGCGCCGTGGCCGCCCGCGTCATTGATCTGCTTGAATTTGTCGAGATCGAGCAGCAGGACTGCCGTCGGCTGACCACTGCGCCGGCTCTGAGCCAGTTCGCGCTCACCCACCTCGCGAAGCCAGCGGCTGTTGAGCAGCCCTGTCAGTGGGTCTGTGGTGGCGCGCTCGCCGAGCTCGCGGTAGAGCTCTGCATTGCGCCACGATGCCGCCGCCGTGTGTCCGAAGAGTGCCGCTGCCTCGAGGTCCGCGGCGCTGAAGCGATCAATGCCCACACGGCTGCAGTTGAGCACACCCAGCCGGCGATCTCCAGCGATCAGGGGGATGACGAGATGGGAAGCCGGTGCGCCGCCGGGCGTGCCGGGAATGGTCACCATCTCGGGGTCTGCACTGGTATTGCGGATGTTCTGTGGTACCCCGAGCTTGAACGCCCGCCCGTTGGCACCCAGGTCCATCGAGTAGCTGTAGGCCATCCGCGCGGCAGCCTCCTTCCCGCTGGCATAGACTGGGACGAACCGATTCTGGCTCTCATCCGCGGCGTAGATGTAGACGGCGTCCACCGGCATCACGGTCTGCAGTTGCGCGGCCATGACCTCAAGAATCGTGGATGGATCGTGTTCGGATTGAACCGCAGTCGCAGCGTTGATGAGGGCTCGCGGCAGCGCCACACGTGCTCGGCGAGAGGTGCGAGCTGGCGGCTCGCTGCCGCGCGCGCTCGCGGGGAGCGTCGCGCCGCGGTCCGCCTGGAAAGCGATCGAACGCTGCTTGCTGAACCAGTCGGGTGCAACCGCCACCACGCTGGCGGTATTCGCCGGTGGCGCGACCATGACCGGCCGGCCGAGGTGCCATCCCTGCCCGAACTCCACTCCCAGGCTGAGCAGTGTCTGCAATTCCTCCTCGGTCTCAATACCCTCAGCGATGATCCGCGCGTTGATGTGAGCTCCGAAGGAGAGAAGCGAGACAACCAGTGCACGGCGGGCGGCGCTGACGTCAACGCCATGGATCAGCAACCGATCGATCTTGACGAACTCCGGCTGGACCTCGGCGATGACCAACATGCTCGCGTGGCCTGCGCCGGCGTCGTCGATTGCGATGCGAAACCCGCGTTTGCGAAGGTCGGCCACCACCCGCCGAAGGCGGGCAAGGTCACTGACCGGGGTTCGTTCGCTGACCTCGAGAACGACGGCATTCGGGGAGACTCCCCACACCTCGGCCAGGTTCGACAGGCGATCCCCGGAGCGGCCCTCGACCAGTGTCTCCACGGCAACGTTGACAAACAGCGTTGCCGGCGACGCCTGCGCAGCCGCCGCGAATGCCGCGTCCAAGCATGCGGCGTCGACCTCACGTTTCATGCCCGTGACTGCCGCAGCAGCGAAGAGCTCGTCTGGATTGCGAAGGCCTTCCGTCGCGCTGAAGCGACAGAGGGCCTCATAGCCCCTGACAGCGCGATCACCGAGACGTACCAACGGCTGCAAAGCTGAGCGGATTCCCCCCGGGGCGATGATCCGCCTGATGCTGCTCGCCAGTTCCGTGGGGGCCAACGCCACGCCCGCCGTTGGTGCGAGAGCAACCTCCGGACGATCCTCGATCGAGTGCCAAGCCATTCCGGCCACGCGGGCGAGGGTCTCGATGAGGGTCATCTCCTGGGCGACTGCCGGTCCCCATCCGAGGAGGATCCCGAGCAGTATGTCTCCGTCCTCGATGGGCGCCACCACCAGAGGCCCCGCTCCGAGGTGATGTCGCGCGGCAGCCTTCTCACCTTCACTGAGGTGGTGAAACATCGAGATCATGCGTGCGGGAAACGCCTCCTCGATGATGGATCGGCGTTGCTGCACGACAGTTGAGAAGGAACCGTAGGCAGCCACTGGAAAGCGCATGGCAGTGATCGGGAGACCGAGTACCTCCTCGATGCGTACGGCGTCATCGTCGGGGACGTTCATTGCCAACATCACGATCTCATCGCCGCGGAGCTCGCCCCACGAACCCCGGAGGCCGTGCGCAGCCATGCAGCCCAGGGCTGCGTCGATGATGTCGCTCGGATGCCGAGCCCGACTTACGGCGTCGAGAGTGCCCAGGTCAATCTGGCTTCGCTTCGCCAGCGGGTCGATCGCGTCATGCCGCTGTCCAAACGCATACACCCTCCATCATGATGGCGGGTGCCGTTGCACTCATCGCGTCCACGTGACACTGCTGCACCCAGGTTCGCGCAACACGGCAGCGTCAGCGGCACACGAGACCGGAGTCACGCATCCGGGCTGGCGACAGCGGCAGGCAAGTCGTGCCGCGGATGTGACTCAGGTCCGCCGGCGGCCCGAAGCCGACAAGCCTGTCGAAGTGCCCGAAGGTCCGCCTCGAGAGCAGCAAGTTGATCCACGGGTCGAGCCGACAACCCCGACCGTCACCTCGACCAGGCCCCCGCATTCGATCGAGCGGGCGCTGTCAGCCCGGACCCTGCTGGCCGTCAACATATCGTCGCCATATCGAAAACCACATACCTGCTGGCAACGCCACGTCGCCTTGACTGGGGGTATGAGCCATCGCGACCCAGCACGAACCGCGGCCCGCCGCACCCGATCGCCGGCATCCCCGTCCTCCTCGGTCGCACCACAAGTGGGCATTACGATCTATGGATGCGGGCAAGACGAGGCCGTCTTGGTTCGAGACATGGCGTCCCGCCTTTGCGTCATGCCAACCATCACAGCGGCAGCGGTATCTGAAGCCAACGTTGACCTGGCACTGGGGAATCGGTGCATCAGCGTCGGCCATAAAACTCAAATCACCAACTCCACCCTTCTTGCGCTCAGCGAAGCCGGCATACGGTATATCTCCACAAGAAGCATCGGATACAACCACATCGATGTGAGCTACGCGGAGCGCGTCGGCATCTCGGTCGAGAATGTCGTCTACTCGCCCGACAGCGTGGCTGACTACACTCTGATGCTGATGCTGATGGCCGTGCGGAATGCACAATCCATCATCAGTCGCGCAGATAGACATGATTACAGACTGAATGAGGTACGCGGGAAAGAGCTACGCGACCTGACCATCGGGGTGATTGGAGCAGGAAGCATTGGCACCGCAGTCATCCACAGGCTGCGAGGTTTTGGCTGCCGAATCTTGGCCTACGACCATCGTCCCAAAACCCCTGCCGATCACGTTCCTCTCGATGAACTGCTGCGCCAGAGCGACGTTGTAACGCTCCATACACCACTCAACGCGGATACACACCATCTCCTCGATCGACACCGTATCGAGCAGATGAAGCACGGTGCGTTCATCATCAATACCGGACGCGGCTCACTCCTTGACATCGAGGCCCTCATCCCTGCACTGGAAAGCGGCAGATTGGGCGGTGCGGCGTTGGATGTCCTCGAAGGAGAGGAGGGGATCTTCTACGCCGACTGCAGAGGCCAACCCATCCAACACAAGCCGCTGCTGCGGCTGCAAGAGCTGCCCAATGTGCTCATCAGTCCGCACACCGCCTACTACACAGACCACGCCCTGAGAGACGCCGTTGAAAACGGCCTGATCAACTGCTTGAAGTTTGAAAGCGGCACGCGGCATGGGTAGGTTGAAGGTCGGAATCATATTCGGGGGTCGTTCGGAAGAACATTCCATTTCCATCAAGTCTGCGCAGGAGGTGGCAAAGACGCTCGATATCGAAAGCTATGAACCCTTCTGGATCGGGATTACGAGGAGCGGCGCCTGGAAGCTCTGCGATCGCCCTGGCGCGAGCCTGGAGGACGGCAGTTGCCGTCCGGCCGTGCTGTCTCCGGACCGGAGCACGCGCGGATTGCTCGTCCTGGAGCAGGGACGCTACGAGACGATCATTCTGGACCTCGTGTTTCCCGTTCTGCACGGTAAGTTTGGTGAGGACGGCGCGATGCAGGGCTTGTTGGAGCTCTCTGGCATCCCCTACGTGGGTTGCGATGTCCAAAGTTCTGCTCTGTGTATGGACAAGTCCCTTGCCTACATCGTCGCCAGCAGCGCGGGAATCACCACGCCGAACTTCCGGACCCTCACGCCGAACGAGAATATTGATCCCGACCAGACCCCCTATCCGGTCTTCGTCAAGCCGGCCCGTTCGGGATCATCGTTCGGCGTCAGCAGGGTATCTCGAAAAGAGGAGCTGCTGAGCGCGGTGGAGACCGCACGACAGTATGACTCGAAGGTGCTGATTGAAGAGGCTGTCGTCGGCAGCGAGGTCGGGTGTGCGATCTTGGGGAACGATCTGGACCTGCTCGCAGGCGAGGTGGATCGCATTGCACTATCTCACGGCTTTTTCAGAATCCATCAGGAGCGCGAACCTGAGACCGGTTCCGAGAACTCAACACCCATCGTTCCCGCTGACATTTCGGCAGAGTCACGCTCGCTCGTTCAAGAGACAGCAAAGGCCGTATACCGCGCCCTGGGATGCAGGGGACTATCGCGGGTGGACATGTTCCTCAAGGAGGATGGAACCGTGGTCCTCAACGAGGTCAATACTCTGCCCGGCCTGACCTCATACAGCCGCTATCCGAGGATGATGGCAGCCGCAGGATTGCCGCTTGCCGCGGTGATCGACCGGATGGCGTCGCTGGCGTTGACAGGAAACAGCCGGTGAAGGGCGACCTTGTCTTTGTGGACGAGGTCGTATCCGGAATCCGTTGGGAGGCCAGGTACGCCACAGGGGACAACTTCACCGGCAAGCCGGTGGACGGATATCTGGCAAATCGAATTGTTGGCACCACGGCTCTGTGCGCAGCCCTGGAGAAGGCGCGAGATGAGGCCGAGACCCTTGGCTTCGGCTTGCTCCTTTGGGATGGTTATCGCCCTCAACGCGCCGTAGATTGCTTCCTGCGCTGGTCAGAACAGCCGGAGGATGGCCGGACGAAGCTGCGCCACTACCCGAATATCGACAGAACTGAGATGTTTGAACAGGGATATGTGGCCGCCAAGTCGGGCCACAGTCGGGGCAGCAGCGTTGACTTGACGCTCTATCACCTTGCTACCGGTGAGCTTGCTCCCATGGGCGGTGACCATGATCTGATGGATCCCATCTCACATCATGGCGCGAAGGGAATCACGCCAGTCGAAGCGAGAAACCGTCAATACCTCTGCTCCACCATGGAGGACTGCGGCTTTGATCGATACCACCGCGAGTGGTGGCACTACACACTGAAAGACGAACCGTATCCAGACACCTATTTTGATTTTCCCATCACGCACGCGTGACGGCACCGCGCGTCGTTGTCGCCGGCGGCCATTCGGCCGGGCACATCGAGCCCATGATGAACTTCGCCGACGCGCTGCGCCGCCTCGAGCCCACGGCGGAGATCACCGCCCTCGGAACCGTCCGCGGACTGGACACCACGCTCATCCCGGCCCGCGGCTACCCGCTTGAACTCATCCCGCCGGTGCCGCTGCCGCGCACACTGAACCGTGCGCTGCTTCAGACGCCAGGCAGGCTGCGCGACTCAGTGCGGGCGGCCGGGGCAGTGCTCGACCGCGTGCAGGCCGAGGTCGTGGTGGGCTTCGGCGGCTACGTGGCCGTGCCGGCGTACCTCGCCGCCCGCCGGCAGGGCCTGCCGATCGTCGTCCACGAGGCGAACGCCCGGCCCGGAGTGGCCAACCGGCTGGCGGCCCGGATGACGACGCACGTGTTCACCGCCGCGCCCAGTGTCGGACTGGCTCACGCCACCGCCATCGGAATCCCGCTGCGGCCGGCGATCACCGGGCTCGACCGCCCCGCGCTGCGCGACGCCGCCCGGCAGCGATTCGGCCTGCGGCCCGACGGGCCTGTACTGATGGTCACCGGCGGTTCGCAGGGCGCCCGGGCGATCAACGCCGCGGTGTCCGGCGCGGCCGCGGCGTTACGGGCGACCGGCGTGCAGGTGCTGCACATCACCGGTCCGCAGCACGCAGTCGAGGTGCCGGAGAGCGACCCCGCCGACCCGCCCTACGTCGTCATCCCCTACGTCGACGAGATGCAATACGCCTACGCCGTGGCCGACTTCGTGATCTGCCGGTCGGGGGCGATGACGTGCGCCGAGCTGGCCGTTGTCGGCCTGCCGGCCGCGTACGTGCCGCTGCCCCTGCGCGGCGGTGAGCAGCGCCTCAATGCCCAGCGGGTCGTCGCGGCCGGCGGGGCTTTGCTCGTCGACAACGCCGACCTCGACCCGGCCTGGATCGAGACCATCCTGATTCCGGTGCTGACCGATCCCGAGCGGATCGCGGCGATGTCGGTCCACGCGGCGGCGGCCGGCGCACCTGACGCGGATATCGTCCTGGCCCGGCACGTGCTCAGCGTTGTCGCCGCGCGACGGACGTTCGCCTGACCGTCATCTGCCGGTGTGCGGTGGCGCGGCGGGTACTTGCATCGTGACGCAAAGCCCCCCAGCGGCCCGGGGAGTGAGGGTGAGGGTTCCGTCGTGTGCTTGGGTGATGCTTTTGACGATTGCCAGGCCGAGGCCGACACCTGCGTGGTCCGTGCGGATGCGTTCGGTCCCGCGACGAAATGGCTCCACAAGCGTGGAAACCAATTGTGGGGTGAGCATCTCGCCGGTGTTCTCGACCGTGAGCACAACACTCATGGGGTGAACGCTGGTCGTGACCCACACCGTTCCCTGTTCGGGCAGATTGTGGACGATCGCGTTGTGCACGAGGTTCGTACTCAACTGCAGCAGGAGTGCGTGTGAGCCGATGGTGGGGGTCATGTCGCCGGAGGTCTCGATGGTGACGCCGCGTTTCTCTGCGAGGGGGAGGAGCGTTTCAGTGGCTTCTTCCGCTATGAGGGACAGGTCGACATGTACTCGAGTGAAGGATCGCTGGTCGGTGCGGCTGAGCAGCAGCAACGCTTCGGTGAGTTCGATGGCTCGGGCGTTGACGGCGCGGAGGCGTTCGACGAGCTCGCCGGTGTCGCGGTGTGGATCGTTGCGGGCCACCTCGAGCAGTGTCTGCGTGATCGCCAGCGGGGTGCGCAGCTCGTGGGAGGCGTTGGCGGCGAATCTCTGCTGCTCAGCGACGTGTGCTTCGAGCCGCGCGAGCATGGTGTCGAAGGCGTCGGCGAGGTCGCGGAACTCGTCGGTGCGACCCTGGAGCCGGATTCGGTGGGCGAGCGACCCGTTCGCGGCAATGCGGGTGGCAGCCGAGATTCGGGCCAGGGGGGCGAGCATGCGGCCGGCGAGAATCCAGCCTCCCAGCAGACCGAACACCAGCAGGGACGCCAGCGCGATGGCCGCGGTCGGGGCGAGAGCGCGCAGGACGGTGTTGCGGTAGTCGGGCACGAAGATGAGCCCGGGGTGGGTCACACGAGTCAGGAACACCCACCCGGCCGCGAGCAGCAGGATGCCGGCGAGCATGAGGAAGCCGGCGTAGCTGAGCGTCAGCTTGAGGCGAACACTCAAACCAGGGGCTCTATCCATCGTCTCCTCCCTCACGTCCGGTGTCCGGTTGAGTGCTGATGCGGTATCCGACGCCGGCCACGGTGGCGACGATTCCGGGCTCACCGAGGCGTTTGCGCAGCGCCGAGACGGTGATGCGCACGGCGTTGGTGAAGGGGTTTGCATTCTCATCCCACGCGCGCTCCAGGAGCTCTTCGGCGCTGACGACACCGCCTTCGGCAGCGACGAGGACCTCGAGCACTGCGAACTGCTTGCGGGTGAGCGCGACGTAGCGGCCGTCGCGGTAGACCTCGCGGCGAAACGGGTCCACACGCAGCCCGGCGAGCTCGCGCACAGGTGGCCTGGTGTGGGCGCGCCTGCGGTCGAGCGCTCTGAGACGGAGCACCAGCTCTCGGAGCTCGAACGGCTTCGTGAGGTAGTCGTCGGCGCCGAGCCCGAACCCGGAGGCCTTGTCGTCGAGCCGATCGGCAGCGGTGAGCATGAGGATCGGCATGCCGCTGCCGGAGGCGACGATGCTTTTGGCGATCTCGTCACCGGAGGGGCCGGGGATATCGCGGTCAAGGACCGCGATGTCGTAGGCGTTGATGCTCAGCAGCTCCAGAGCGGTGTCACCGTCACCGGCGATGTCGGCCGCGATCGCCTCCAGGCGCAGGCCATCGCGGATGGCCTCTGCCATATAGGGCTCGTCCTCAGCGATCAACACACGCACGCTCCGATGCTAACCAGCTGGCGACATATCGTCGGCGTCTCGAAAAGCGGATACGTGCTGGTGACACCGTGCTGCCTTGACTGGAGGCATGACCTACAGCCAACCAGTTCCCGTCAACCTCCACCTCGTCAGCGAGCTGCGGCTCGCCGTCCTCTCGATCGGCTGGCTGGCGCTGCGCATCGCCAGCCTCCGCGCCGCCCGGGCATGATTGCACTCAGCCTCGGTGAGATCGCCGCGATCGTCGGCGGCACGGTCGAGGGCAATGGCGCCGTGACGGTGACCGCGCCGGCGGTGCTCGACGGCCGGCACGCCGAGCCGGGCGGCCTCTTCGTCGCCTTCGCCGGCGAGCACGTCGACGGCCACGACTACGCCGGCCAGGCCGGCGCGGCCGGCGCGGTGGCCGTGCTCGGGTCCCGGCCCACGCCGCTGCCCACAGTTGTCGTCGAGGACGCCCAGGCCGGGTTGCAGGCCCTCGCCGCCCACGTCGTGGCCCGGCTGCGCGACGGGCTGACCGTCGTCGGGCTGACCGGCTCCCAGGGCAAGACCAGCACCAAGGATCTCCTGGTGGCCGTGCTGTCGAGCGCCGCGCCGACGATCGCCACCATCGGCAACCTCAACAACGAGCTCGGCGTGCCGCTCACCATGCTGCGCGCGGACACGACCACCCGGTTCCTCGTCCTCGAGATGGGAGCCCGCCACATCGGCGACATCGCCGAGCTCACCGGCCTGGTCGCGCCCGACGTCGCCGTCGTCCTCAACGTCGGCCAGGCCCACCTCGGCGAGTTCGGCTCGCGCGAGGCGATCGCCAAGGCCAAGGCCGAGCTGGTGCGAGGGCTGGCGCCCGCAGGCACCGCCGTCCTCAACGCCGACGACCACCGGGTGGCCGCGATGCGCTCGCTCACCGACGGTCCGGTGCTGACCTTCGGCCACGCGGAGCACGCCGACGTGCGGGTGCTCGACCTGGCGCTGGACCGGCGCGGCCGGCCGTCGTTCACGCTGCGGACCGCCGACGCCTCGGCTCCCGTCGCGCTGCCGCTCGTGGGCGCCCACCAGGCGCTCAACGCGTCGGCTGCCGCGGCGGCGGGGCTGGCGGCCGGCGTACCCCTCGACGTGGCCGCGACGGCGCTGGCC
>DASZKZ010000013.1:0-17328 GCA_035552595.1 Candidatus Dormiibacterota bacterium | reverse complement strand
GCCGCCCCAACCAGCTGTTCGCCCTCTCCCTGGAGCACCCCGTGCTGG
Organism: Candidatus Dormiibacterota bacterium; assembly: GCA_035552595.1. Classification (GTDB taxonomy): domain Bacteria; phylum Chloroflexota; class Dormibacteria; order Aeolococcales; family Aeolococcaceae; genus Aeolococcus. Next base: position 17,280 of record DASZKZ010000013.1, on the reverse strand, counting down.
ACCGCGCCCGATGGCGGGCGGTCCTCGATGTGGTGTCGGAGCGCCTGCTCACGCCGGTGGGCCTCCGCTCGCTGGCGCCGGGAAGCCCGGACTCCGGCCGAGGTATGACGGCGACCTCCGCGCCCGGGACGCCGCCTATCACCAGGGGACGGTGTGGGGATGGCTGATCGGCCCCTACATCGACGCCTGGATCCGCGTGCACGGTGACGCGGCGGCGGCGCGCCCCCTGCTCGACGGGCTGATCGCCAGCCTCGGCGAGGCCGGGATCGGGCAGCTCGGCGAGATCTTCGACGCCGAGGCGCCGTATGCCCCGCGCGGGTGTATCGCCCAGGCGTGGACGGTGGCCGAGGTGCTGCGCTGTCGACGCAGGACCTCACGGATACGGTGACGGTGTGCTGTCCGTGATCGTGCCCTGAGATGGGAGGAGCCGGCGCCCGGGTGGGACGGCGGCCCGGCGACCACCACCGACCAGCGCGGGGGTGCGGTCAGGGCTTTTCGAGGGGACCGGGCATGGCCTCCTCGGCGCGCGCGGTCAGCTCCTTCTCCTTGCGCCGCAGCACCAGGATCATGGCCACGACCACCAACACCGCCACGCCGGCGAGGGCGAGATCGACGGGGCCGCTGAGCCGGTTGATCTGGGTGCCGGCGAGATAGGCGCCCGTCCCGTAGCCTGTGGCCCAGACGATGCCACCGGCGGCGTTGAACACGAGGAAGCGGAGCCAGTGCATGCGCGCGGTGCCGGCAAGGAAGGCCGCATAGGTGCGCAGGACGGAGACGAACCGGCCGAAGAAGACCACCTTGCCGCCGTGCCGCTGGAAGAGGTAGCGGGCCAGCTTGACGCGACCCTCGTGGATGCGGATGTAGCGCCCGTAGCGCATCAGCAGCCGGTACCCACCCCAGTGGCCGAGCCCGAATCCGATGTTGTCGCCGACGATGGCGCCGGCCGCCGCCACCACGATGACCACCACGATGCTGAGCCGGTGACTGGTTCCTGCGTAGAGCGCCGCGGCGATGAGCATGGTCTCGCCGGGCAGGGGGATGCCCAGGCTCTCGATGCCCACGAAGCTGAAGACCGCGGCGTAGCCGAAGCGCCCCAGGACGCTGTCGACAAGGCTGGTGGCGAGAAGCATGGCCTGCGATCCTACGGGGGCGGGCGCTCAGCCGTCGACGAACAGTCCCGTCAGAGGTCCGCGCAGGCGCGCCGAACGGCGTGAGGTGCTCGGCAGCCTCCGCAGCGGCACCGCGCTGGTGGCGCCGTTGCTCAGCGCTGGACGCCATCTCTCCTCGATGACGCCGAGGGGATCGAGGCCGGCACAGTCGTGGGCGAGATGCTCGCTCCAGAGCTGCTCACGAACCACGCGCGCCAGCGCGGCATCGTCGCTGACCAGGTTCACCTCGGTGTCGTTGAACAGGGAGTGCTCGTTGAGGTTCGCCGAGCCGATGGTGAGCCAGGCGTCGTCGACGACTCCGATCTTGGCGTGGACGTACACGCGCGGCCGGTCCCGGCCGGGCGGGCCGATGGTGCCGGCGAGCAGGCGCCCGTGGCGGTCCGCGTCCATGAGCACGCCGAGCTGGCCGCGGGTGTCGTCGTTGCCGTTGTTGGGCCGCATGGGGAGCACCACGCAGATGCGGAACTCCGCTGTGGGCGGGTGGAGCAGCTTCTCGCAGAGGACGGCGACGATCTCCGCGCTCCAGAGAAACTGGTTCTCGAGGTAGATGAGCCGCTGCGCGCGGCGTAGCGCACCCGTGTACGCGTCGAGCACGCTGAAGTCTCCGCCGGCAAGACGGGGATAGGTGTGCTCGGGCACGGTGCGAACCACCTGCACGCGGCTGTCGCCGGCCGGCGCGGGCGGCTCCACGGGAGCGAGCCGCTCACCCGTGGTCGCCTCCCAGCGCAGCGCGAAGTGAGCGGCCACATCGGCGACCGCCGGGCCGGTGAGAGCCGCGGCGGCGTCGTGCCAGCCGAGCGTGCCGCCGTCGTCGTGGAGGGGGGCGTCGTAGCGGTCGCCGCCCAGGTCGGTGAGATCGATCCCGCCGACGAAGGCGAGGCTGCCGTCGATGATCACCAGCTTCTCGTGATGGCAGTGCATGGGCCGGTTGCGCCTGTCCAGGGCGCCGCGGATGCGCGTGCGCGTGACCAGATCGGCCAGGGCCCGGCTCGCCTCCGCCCGAGTGGGATGGAAGAGCGGGACCGGGGCGCCCGCCCAGACGAGCACGCGCACCTCGACGCGTTCCGCCGCCTCGGCGAGCAGGTCACGCAGGGTGACCACGGTGGTGCCTCGCTCCATCGCGAAATGGGGGCTCACCGCCCAGCCCGCGACGTGGACGGAGGTGCGGGCGGAGCGCACCGCCGCGGCGATCATGGGGAGCGCGCTGGCGCCGTCGATGGACACCTCGACACGGTTGCCGTCGCGGGGCGCCGTCCCCCCGCTCGACCAGCCGCCGCCGTCGCCGCTCAGAGCGCGGCTCCAGCCGTGGCGTGCCAGGCGCCTGGCGTGGTGCCACCGTGTGGCGTTCTCGATCAGCCCGCCGACACCGGCGTCGACGCGGGTGAGGACGTCGCCGGGCGCGGTGCTCATCGGCCTGATCGTAGGGGCTCGGTCCGTGGGGACCGCGATGGCCCGGTCAGGCGGTGGCCGCCCCGCCCCCGCCCACCGCGGCGGGATCTTCACGAGCCAGCGTGACGCGATCGCGGCCGTCCCGCTTGGCCCCGTACATGGCCACGTCGGCGGCCCGCACCAGGTCGGCGAGGACGTCGCCGTGCTGCGGAAAGCTGGCGATCCCGATGGAGGCGGTGATCTCGGTGATGCCGGTGCACGCTGCCGGGATGGGCACCTTGGCCAGGGCACGGCGCAGCTGGGCGGCGACGCGCGTCGCGCCAGCGCCATCGGAGTCGCGCAGCACCAGGACGAACTCCTCTCCGCCCAATCGCACGGCGGCATCGCCGGCTCGGGTGGTGCGACGGAGCTCGTCGGCGACGCGCTGCAGGACGATGTCGCCCGCCGCATGTCCACCGGTGTCGTTGATGGCCTTGAAGTGGTCGAGGTCGAGAAGCACGATGCTCAGGGCGGTGCCGCGACGCCGGCAGTCGGCGATCTCGCGCTCGCCGGCCTCGCGCAGCCAGCGGCTGTTGAACAGCCCGGTCAGCCCATCGGTCATGGCACGGCGGGCCAGCTCCTGGTAGAGCTGAGCGTTGTGCCACGCCGCCGCCGCGGTGTGGCCGAACAGGGTGGCCGCCTCCAGGTCCTCGTCGGTGAACTGGTTGAGGCCCATGCGCCGGCAGTTGAGCATGCCCAGCTTGTGGTCGCCCGCCACCAGGGGGATGAGCAGCAGCGACTCGTGCTCGAACGGCGTGTTGGGGATGGTGAGGGCGGCGGGGTGGGCTCCGGCGTTGGCGAGGTTCTGCGGGACGCCCAGCGCGAATGCCCAGCCGTTCATGCCCACCGACAGGGAGAACCCCTGGGCCATGATCTCCCGAACCTGATCTCCGGTCGCGAAGGCGGGCGTGAATCGATGGTTGGCGTGGTCCGCCTCGTAGATGGTGAGGTCGTCGACGGGCACCACCAGCGACAGCTGTTCGGCGATCACGGCGAGGATCCTCTGGGGGTCGTGCTCCGCCTGGAGGGCGAGGGCGGCGCTGCTGAGGGCGTGGGGGAGGCGCGCCCGCGTGGCCATCACCTCGGGGAGATGGAGGTGGGCGGGCGATCGGCTCGGGGCCGACGCGGGAACACCGGAGGGGAAGGACTCCACCGCCCGTGAGTGGAACCAGCCGGCGTCGACCGTCGTCGCGTCGCCGGCCGTGGCCGGGGCCAGGATCACCGGACCACCGACACGGGCGCCCTGGCCGAACTGGACGCCCAGATCGGTCAGCGTCTTGAGATCCTCCTCGGAGTCGATCCCCTCGGCGATCACCCGTGCGTTGATGTGGGTGCCGAACGAGAGCATCGACACCACCAGCGCCCGCCGCGAGTCACTCACCGGCACACCGCGAATCAGCTCGCGATCGATCTTGATGAAGTCGGGGCGCACCTCGGCGATCACCAGCATGGTGGTGCGGGCCGCCCCGGCGTCATCGACCGCGATGCGGAAACCGCAGCTGCGCAGGTCGGCGACGATCCGGCGCAGGCGGGCGACGTTCGGATCCGCGCCGCGTTCACTGACCTCGAGCACGACGTCCTGGGACCGCAAACCCGCGTCGACGACGAGGCGGGCCAGCACCCGCGCCGAGTCCGGCTCGACGAGCGTGGCCACCGACACCTTGAGAAAGAGGGTCGCCGGGGCGATGTGCGGCGCATAGGCGAGAGCCGCCCGGATCCAGGCCGCGTCGAGCTCAGGCTCCAGCCCCTGGGCCGCGGCGACCTCGAAGAGCTGCTCGCCGGTCTTGAAGCCCTCGTCGCACGCCGCGGTGCAGAGTGCTTGGTAGCCGAGGACGACCCCGTCGAGCAAGCGGAACACCGGCTGCATGGCGACGCGCACCCCGCCTCCGGCGATGAGCGCGAGAAGCTTCTCCGGGTCAGCCGTGGTGGTGACCTGGCGATCCCCTCCTCGAGGGGGTGCGTCCGAGCGGCGGGAGAGCCGTCCCCAGTCGCCGCCGAGCTGGGCCGCCGTGAGCTGCAGGAAGGGCAGCAGGGTAGGAAGGTTGGCCTCACCCCATACCACGAGCATGCCGAGGAGATCGTCGCCGAACGCCAGCGGGAGAGCGGTGAAGGGACCGCTGCCCAGCGCGCGGCGGAGGGACGTCCCCAGGGTCGTCGAAAGATGTGGCACCACGGAGAGCAGCAGCCCCACGACGTCGAGGCAGGTCTCCGGGGTGCGCCGGGCCGCGGCCTCGTGGATGAACGGAAATGAGCTGCTCCGCAAGGTCAGCGAGTGCGCCGAGAGGCCGAGAAGCGCCTCGACAGGTGAGACGGACTCCATCTCGGGCCCGGTGAGCAGGTGAAGCGCGTCTCCCTCGAGGGCGAAGATACAGCCGTGCAGATCGACCTCGTCGAGGAACTCGCGGACCAGGACCACGAGCTCATCGACGGTCCGTGCCCGGGCCAGCCCGCGGCTCAGATCCACGAGCACGTCGAGGGAGAGCGCGGATTCGGATATCGAGAGCGCGGGCTGCGATTCCATCTGCACGGAGCTTCCGCGTCCGCCTGCTGGTTCCCGTGACATGCATGTCGCAGGGCGCCATCAAAGGTCGGGCAGATCGCCATATGCGATTCCGAGCCGGAAATGTGGCGCCGGCCGTCACCGAGCCGTGACAGCATCCTGAGCGATGGGGCCGCGCTCGTCCCGCGGTGGCGCCGGCGGGCGGGATTCCCTCGGGCCTAGTTGCGCTTGTGCCCGTTGTGGCTGGCCACGTTGTTGCGGTCGAAGGCGGCCTGGATCACGCCGTAGCACTCGCACGACACCGCCTCGAGCTCCTCGCGGTCGAGGATGGTGACCCGGCCGCGGTGATAGCGGATCAGCCCCGCGGCCTGCAGAACACCCATCGACAGGGTGACGGTGGCGCGCCGCGATCCGAGCATCTGGCCGAGGAACTCGTGCGTGATGTCGAAGACGTCCCGGCCCACCCGGTCGTGGCTCATCAGCAGCCACCGGCTGAGCCGTTCCTCGTTGGAGTGCAGCCGGTTGCAGGCCGCCGCCTGAGCGATCTGGCTGAACAGCGCCTGGGTGTAGCTCTGCACGACGTCGCGCGCCGCCTGCTCCCTGGCCAGCTCCTCGAGGAAGGCGTCGGCGTTCATCCGCAGCGACGTGCCCGCGACCTGGGAGATGGCGCGCACGGCCAGCGAGCCGCCGTCGCGCAGCGGGACACCGACGATGCCCTCGTTGCCGATGGTGGCCACCTCCACGATGTTGCCGTCCTCGAGCGGCGTCACCAGCGAGATCACCCCGCTGACCGGGAAGTAGACGTGGGTGACCTCCTCCGCGGGCTCGAAGAGCACCTTCTTGACGGGCATCGTCACCGGCGTCAGCTCGGCCAGGAAGCGACCTCGCGCCTCGTCGGGAAGTGCCCGAAGAGGGAGGTTGCGGAGGTGGCTGGAGGAGCTCTGGTCGTCCATCAGGGCCGTCCTGTCGTTCCCGATCCATCAGAGCCGGCTCATGCTGGACGGCACGGCGGCCTGCTCACATTATCGACCCACGGCCACGTTCGGGCAAGGGTGATCCGAGGTACTTGGCCCCGCTCAGGACCTCAACCGGCGCCACCAGGGCAGCGCCCGGATGCGTTCCAACTCGGCGGTGGCGGCGTCGGCCATCTGCATCTGCTGGTGGAGGAGGCTGATGATCTCGCGCTCGCGGTCGCGCGCCTCACCGGCGTCGCGGCGCCGCTCGGCCTGCTCGACCGCGGTGCGCTCCCGCCAGGTGCGCAGCCCCACGGTCAGGGTGGCGATGCGGCGGTCCCTGTCGGCCAGGGCGGTGCGCAGCCGGATCATCTCCACGAAGCTGTCGATGGCCTGGAGCTGCAGGGCCAGAACCACAGGGGTCTCGTCCACCGAGACGGTGGCGCGGCGCGCGCCCTGGCCCTTCTCCACCAGCGCGACGATGCGGTCGCGGGTGGCTTCGACGGACTCGGATGGGGTGGCGTGCAGAGCCATGGGGATCTCCTGGAAGGACGTGAAATGGAACGAAGAGACCTCGCTGAGCCAGACCGTACACCCCACAGCGCGTCAGTGCACGGATTCGCACCTCTGCAGTGGCCACTCCTGTCCGGCGCTGGCCGCCACCGCCCCGCTACGCTGCCCAGGTGAACGACGACCTCGACGGCTACTGCGCCGCCCACCAGTCGCGATTCGTCGACGAGCTCATCGAGCTTCTCCGCATCCCCAGCATCTCCGCCCAGCCCGAGCACGCCGCCGACGTGCGTCGCAACGCCGAACACCTGGCCGCATCCGCCCGTGAGGCCGGCTTCTCCACCGTCGAGCTGGTGGAGACGGGCGGCCACCCGGCGGTCTTCGCCGAACGGCTGGTCGACCCGGCCCGGCCCACCGTGCTGGTGTACGGGCACCACGACGTGCAGCCCGTCGATCCCCTCGAGGAGTGGCTCTCTCCACCGTTCGAGCCGCAGGTCCGCGACGGCCGCCTCTACGCACGGGGCGCCGTCGACGACAAGGGGCAGGTGCACATGCACCTCAAGGCGGTGGAGGCGCATCGGCGCACCCGCGGGGAGCTGCCCGTCAACCTGCGCCTGCTCGTGGAGGGTGAGGAGGAGATCGGCTCGGTCCACTTCGAGCGGCTCGTGGAGAGCATGCGAGAGCGGCTGGCCGCGGACGTCGCGGTGATCTCCGACACGGGCATCTTCGCGCGCGGCGTGCCCTCGCTGACGGTGGGCCTGCGCGGCCTCGCCGGCGTCGAGGTGGAGGTGCGCGGCCCCAGCCTCGACCTCCATTCCGGTCTCTTCGGCGGCGCCGTCCAGAACCCTGTGGAGGCGCTGGCGCGGATGCTCGCCTCCCTGAAGGACCCGCGCACCGGACGGGTCACCGTTCCCGGCTTCTACGACGATGTCGTGGAGCCGACCGCCGCGGAGCGCGACGCCTACCGCTCGCTGCCCTTCGACGACAGCGAGTTCCGGCGTACAGCCGGTGGCATCGGCGAGACGGTGGGGGAGGAGGGCTGGACGGATCTGGAGCGCCGCTGGGTGCGTCCCACCCTCGAGATCAACGGGATCTGGGGCGGCTACCAGGGGCCCGGGGCCAAGACCATCATCCCCGCCCACGCCGGCGCCAAGATCAGCTGCCGGCTGGTGCCCGCCCAGAGGCCCGAGGTGATCGGCGAGCTGGTGGCCTCGGCGCTGCGCGCCGCGACGCCGCCCGGGGTCACCTCCGAGGTGACGGTCCGCGAGGGTGGCAACCCGGTGATCACCCCGGCGGACCATCCGGCGGTGCGCGCCGCGTCGCGGGCGATGGCGGCGGTCTTCGGCAAGGACCCGGTGATCATTCGCGAGGGCGGTTCGATCCCTCCGGTCGAGGTGTTCCAGCGAGTTCTCGGCATGCAGTCGGTGCTGGTGGGGGTGGGCTTGCCCGACGATCAGATCCACGCCCCCAACGAGAAGTTCGATCTCGAGCAGTACGCCATGGGCATCCGGGTGCTCGCCCGCCTCTGGGACGAGATCGCCGTGGAGATGGGATGAGCGCGCAGCCTCCGCCCGGCGGGCCCGGGGAGCCGGAGATGATCCCAGCGGCGCCGGCGTACCCGATCGCGCCCACCTCGATCTCGGGGGGCGGCTACCCGGCGGCCCCGCCCCCCACGGGCCTGCGGCCGCGCGGACCCGGCCCGGGGCTGGTGTACGCCTCCTTCCTCTGGCGAGCCCTCGGCTACATCCTCGACATCATCATCCTGTTCGTTCTCGAGGCGCCGGTGAGCATCCCCTGGCTCTACGTCCCGGTGGCGCAGTTCTACCGCGACCACCCGGCGACGCCGGGCCACGCCGCGGCCGCGCTGCCTGCCGACCTGTCCAACCGGTTTGTCGTGGTCGGGGTGCTCGGGGCGGTGGTGAGCGCCCTGTATTTCGGCGGCCTGGTGGCCTGGTTCGGCCGCACCGCCGGCCAGCTCGCCATGGGCACCTTCGTGGTCTGCGCCGAGGACGGCGGCCGGCTGCCGGCCGGCCGTGCCTTCCTGCGCGCGGCCATCTTCTGGGCGCCCGGGGTGGTGGGGCTGGTGCCCGCGGTGGGATCGATCGCCGGCCTCATCGCCCTGATCGGCCTGCTCTCGGCCGGCTGGGACTCGCGCCGGCAGGGCTGGCACGACAAGCTGGCGCGCAGCTTTGTGGTGAAGAGGGTGCCGGTGTGAGGAGCACCATGAGGGGGTGCGCACCGTGACGAGGATCGAGGCGGTGGACGCGCTCGAGGTGCTCGACTCGCGTGGCAATCCCACCCTGGAGGTGAGGGTGCGCGTCGGCGGTGGCCACTCGGGACGGGCGCTGGTCCCCAGCGGGGCGAGCACGGGAGCGCACGAGGCGGTGGAGCTGCGCGATGGAGACCCGCAGCGGTACGGAGGCAAGGGCGTGCGCACCGCCGTCGCCAACGTCACCGGGGTGATCGCTGCCGCGGTGATCGGCATCGACGCGCTCGACCAGCGGGCTCTCGACACGGTGCTCATCGAGCTGGACGGCACCGACAACAAGGGTCGCCTCGGCGCCAACGCCATCCTCGGCGTGAGCCTGGCGAGCGCGCACGCGGCGGCGGCCTCCCAGGGTGTGGAGCTGTATCGCCACCTCGGCGGCGACGACGCTCACGTGCTTCCGGTGCCGCTGCTCAACGTGCTCAACGGCGGCCTGCACGCCCAGACCAGCGTCGACTTCCAGGAGTTCATGCTGGCCCCGCTCGGATTCGCCACGTTCGCTGATGCGCTCCGCGCCGGAAGCGAGTGCTTTCACGCGCTGCGCGCGGTGCTCCACGAGCGTGGCGAGACCACCGGGCAGGGCGATGAGGGGGGCTTCGCGCCCAGCCTGCGTCACAACGAGGAGGCGATCGAGGTCCTGCTTCAAGCCATCTCGCGCGCGGGCTACCGGGCCGGTGACGAAGTGGCGCTGGCGCTGGATCCCGCCGCCTCCGAGCTGTACTCGGACGGTCGCTATCACCTGCGTGGTGAGGGCCGGGTGCTGGAGTCGGCCGAGCTGATCGAGCTCTGGGCGACGTGGGTGGCGCGCTACCCGATCGTCTCCATCGAGGACGGCATGGCCGAGGACGACTGGGAGGGCTGGAGCGCGCTGACGGCGCGGCTGGGCTCGCGGGTGCAGCTGGTGGGCGACGACGTCTTCGTGACCAACGCGGCCAGATTGCGAGAAGGCTTCGCGCGCGGCGTGGCCAACGCGCTGCTCGTCAAGGTCAACCAGATCGGCACGCTGACGGAGACCCTCGATGCCATCGCGCTGGCCTCCGCCCACGACTACGCCTCGGTGATCAGCCACCGCAGCGGGGAGACGGAGGACACCACCATCGCCGACCTCGCTGTTGCGGTCAATGCCGGCCAGATCAAGACGGGGGCGCCCTCACGCTCGGAGCGCGTCGCCAAGTACAACCGGCTGCTGCGCGTCGAGACCGAGCTGGGGACGGCAGGTCGGTACGCCGGGCGCTCCGCGTTCCGGCTCCTGGCGGGGAGCGCCGTGGCGGCGCCGTCCGCCGCGGGACCGGCGGCGGGGCGGTGAATCCCGGCGAGGACATCGACCTCGCGGCCATCCGCGCGGGTGCTCTGCGCGCGGCGGGCTCGGCGGGGGCTGACCTCGTCGCCCCGCCGTCGCTGTCTTCGGTGCGGTCGTATCCCGACCTCGATGCTCTCGACGCGGCGATCGAGGGGGACCCTCGGGCATACCGCCGCTACGGCAGCGAGAGCGTGGGCCTGCTGGAGGCGACGCTGGCCACGCTGGAGACGCCGCCGGGCGGAGCGACTCCCACCGCCCGGGTGACCGCCAGCGGGCAGGCGGCGCTGCTTCTCCTGGTCAGCGCGGCGGTGATGAGCGGGCGGCGGCGGGTGGTGCTGGTGCGGCCCTCGTACGGAGGCACCGAGGCGCTGCTTCTCGGTCCCCTCGCCGCTCTGGGGGTGACCACCACGGTGGTGGATCTCCCGCCCGACACTGCGGCGGCGGACGCCGGGGAGCTGGTCGCCGGGGTGGCCGGCACCGATGTCGCGCTGGTGGTGGTCGAGGTGGTCACCAACCCGCTGATCGCGGTGGTGGACGTGCCCGCGGTGGCGGCGGCGGCTCACCGGTGCGGCGCCGTCTGCCTCGTCGACAGCACGTTCGCCACGCCCTTTCTCTTCCAACCGCTCGCCCACGGCGCCGACCTGGTCATGCACAGCCTGACCAAGCACCTGGGCGGTCACAGCGACGTGCTCGGCGGCGTGGCTCTCGCCGCCGACGGGAGCGAGGCGGCCGGCTGGCTGGATTCGACCAGCCGGGCGCTCGGGGCGGTGCTGGCCCCGTTCGATGCCTGGCTCACCCAGCGCGGGCTGCGCACCGCGCCGCTGCGTGTCGAGCGTGGCAGCGCCACGGCGGCGTCCCTGGCCGTTGCGTTGGACGGGCATCCGGCCCTCGCCGCCGTCCACCACCCCGCGGTTCGGGGCGCGGGCGAGGGCTCGCTGGCCCGCCGGCTGCTGCCTCGCGGCACCGGTCCGATGCTCAGCCTCGAGGTACGCGGCGGGCGGCCGGCGGCGGGGCGCGTGGTCCGAGCCATGGGTGGGATCCGCCTCGCCCCCAGCCTCGGCGATGTCGGCACCACCGTCAGCCACCCCGCCACCACCTCGCACCGCCACCTCAGCCCCGAGGCCCGTCAGGCCCTGGGCATCTCCGACGGGCTGCTGCGCTTCAGCGTCGGCATCGAGGACGAGACGGTGCTGCGCGCCGAGCTCGAGGCGGGGCTGGACGCCGCCCGGTGAGGATGGCGCGGCTACCATGGCGGCGTCCACCACCGAACACCCGCGGAGGCACTCTCGCATGGCCGTGATCCGACTCGCCAACGGGTCCGACCTCGCCGTCAAGCTGACCGTCGCTGAGACCATCGCCGCCCTCCAGGTCGGCGAGGGAGCCAACGGCTTCGTCGAGCTGCCGGGGGAGGAGGGGCCGATCCACCTGCGCCCGGGCGGCGTCATCGCCGTCATCGAGGATGCCCGCCGGGGGACGGCGGGATTCCGCTTCGGAGTGTCGCGGCAGCCCGAATAGCTTTGGGAGCGGCCGGCGACGCGTTGCCGTCGATAATGGCGCAATGCCCGAGACCACGCGTGGGGCATTACCGGAGCGCGTGGCCCCGGTGACGCTCGGCACATCGATCCTTGGCGGCATCGGCAACACGCCGCTGCTGCGCATCCGGCTCTTCGAGCGCGAGTGCCCTGGCGTCGCCGTGTTCGGCAAGGCCGAGTTTCTCAACGCGGGAGGCTCGGTCAAGGATCGGCCCGCGTTGCGCATGATCCGCGACGGTGAGAGCAGCGGGGCCCTGACGCGCGATCGGATCATCCTCGACAGCACCAGTGGCAACACCGGCATCGCCTACGCCATGGTGGGCGCTGCGCTCGGCTATCGCGTCCGCCTGGTGATGCCGACCAACGTCAGCGACGAGCGCAAGACGATGATCGCCGCATACGGCGCGGAGATCGTCTACAGCGACGCCCAGGAGGGCAGCGACGGGGCCATCCTGGTGGCGCGACGGATGCACGACGAGGACCCCGATCTCTACTTCATGCCCGACCAGTACAACAACGCGGCCAACTGGAAGGCGCACTACGACGGCACCGGTGCTGAGATCTGGGAGCAGACCGAGGGCCAGGTAACCCACTTCGTGGCCGCACTGGGAACCTCCGGCACGTTCATGGGCGTGAGCCGACGGCTCCGTCACCAGCGCCCCGACATCGTCTGCATCTCGGTGCAGCCCGAGGATCCGTGGCACGGCCTCGAGGGCATGAAGCACATGCCGAGCGCCATCGTCCCGGGGATCTACGATCCCGGCCTTGCCGACGACAATCTCTGGGCGCCGACGGAGGCGTCATACGATCTGGCCCGCGATCTGGCCCGGCGCGAGGGCATCATGGTGGGCCACTCCAGTGGCGCGGCGCTGTGGGGGGCGCGCCAGACGGCGCGGCGCATCGGCAGCGGTGTGGTGCTCACCATCCTCGCGGACGGTGGCAGCCGCTACCTCAGCAGCGGACTGTACGGGAGACGGTGGCAATGAGCATCGGTGACATCGAGCTGGCCCTGAGCGCGGACGCGCGCATCCGCGAGCTCGGTTCCGCCGCGTATCCCGATGAGGGCTGTGGGGTCCTGCTCGGCCGTTTCGCCGGGCAGCGGATCGAGGTCGTTGATGCCACCTCCGGCACCAACCTGAACACCGAACGGTCGCGGGACCGCTACCTGCTCGATCCCGCCGACATCGTCCGCGCCGATCGCGAGGCGCGGGATCGCGGTCTCGACGTGGTGGGATTCTGGCACAGCCATCCCGACCACCCGGCACGACCGTCGCAGTTCGACACGGACCACGCCTGGGTCGATTACGTCTATCTCATCGTCACGACCACCGCGGATGGGGCCGGCGATCTGAACGGCTTCACTCTCGCTGACGAGGGCGAGCCGTTCCGTCAGCTGCCGCTGATGGTCACCCCTGGGCCAGTGAGGAGCGGATGAGTCGCGCGGTGGCGGCGGCGCGGCGCCCTCGCCGCCGTCGCGGTCGCGCCGACTCAGATCTCGGTCCACCGTCGGGCATCGTGGCCATCGTGGGCCGGCCGAACGTGGGCAAGTCCACGCTGTTCAACCGGTTCACCGGGCAGCGCCAGGCCATCGTCGACGAGCTCGCCGGGCTGACCCGGGACCGTCTCTACGGAGTCACGGAATGGCGGGGGCGGCGATTCACCGTGGTGGACACCGCCGGCTTGGACTCCGCGCTGGTTCGCGACGATCCCGGGCTGGCCGTGCTCACCTCCGGCACGCAGCAGCAGGCTCGCCTGGCCATCGCTGAGGCGGATGTCTGCGTCCACCTCGTCGACGTGCGCGCGGGGGTGACCGCCCTCGATGAGGACGTCGCCGCCATCCTGCGCAGTGGCGGCAAGCCGGTGATCCTGGTCGGCAACAAGGCTGACAGCCCCACCAACCCGCACTACGCGCACGAGCTGTACCGCCTCGGCCTTGGCGAGCCGCTGCTGGTCTCAGCACTGGTCGGCACCGACACGGGCGACCTTCTCGACCGCATCGTGGAGGAGCTGCCGCCAGCGGACGACCTTCCAGACGTGGAGGCGCCGCAGGAGTTGCGGCTGGCCATCATCGGCAAGCCCAATGTGGGCAAATCATCATTGCTCAACGCGCTGGTGGGGGAGGAGCGCGCCCTCGTGTCGCCTCTGGCGGGCACCACCCGCGACGCCGTCGACACCCTGGTCAGCCACGGCGACCGCACCGTGCGGCTGGTCGACACCGCCGGCATCCGGCGCCGCGGGGTCATCGATACCAATGTCGAGCACTACAGCCTGCTCCGGGCCCTGCGCGCGCTGGAGCGGAGTGATGTCGCCCTCCTCGTCGTCGACGCCGATGACATCGTCGCTCAGGATCGCCATGTCGCGGGCTACGCGGTCGACGCCGGCAAGGGCCTGGTGGTGATCGCCAACAAGTGGGATCTGATCGATCAGGAGACGCGCGCGGACCCCGGTTTCCTGAAGTCGATCCGCCAGGCGTTCGACTTCGTGCCTGGGGTGCCGGTGCTCACCGTGTCAGCTTTGGAAGGACGCAACGTCGGCCGGGTTCTCGATGCGGCAACCGCCGTGGCTGCTGCCCGGGCGGTGCGCATCCCCACCGCGGCGCTGAACACGCTCCTTCGGGATGCCTTCCTCGCCCATCCACCCCGTCACGACAAGGGGCGGCAGCTCAAGCTGCTCTATGCCACCCAGGCGAGCACGCCCGCGCCCACCGTCGTTCTCTTCGTCAACGACCCCGACCTGATGCACTTCGCGTACGGCCGCTATCTGGAGAATCGCATCCGGGCGGTCTTCGGATTCGCCGGGACGAGGATGCGCATCGTTCCGAGGGCACGCGCCGAGCGCGATCGCTGATGCGGATCGCGGTGGTGGGAGCCGGCTCCTGGGGAACGGCGCTGGCTCAGAGCCTGACCGCCGCCGGGTGCGACGTGCGTTTGTGGGCGCGCGATCCTGAGGTGGCCGCCGTTCTGCGCTCCACGCGACGGCATCCCTGGGCCCTCCCCGGGATCGAACTCAGTCCGCTGGTGGAGGTCGAGGACAGGCTCGAAGCGGCGGTGCGTGAGGCGGCGGTGGTGATCCTCGCCGTCCCCACCCACGGCATGCGCGGCACGGCAGCGGCCGTTGCGCCGTTGTTGGGGGACGCGATCGTGGTCACGGCGGCCAAGGGCTTCGACATCGAGAGCGGCATGACCATGACCGAGGTGCTCGGCGAGGTTTTCGCCGGCGGCGCGGCTCGCATCGCCGCTCTGAGTGGTCCGAACATCGCCATCGAGGTGGCGCGTGGATTACCCGCCGCCACCGTGGTGGCAACACGCGATGCCGAGGCGGCACGGCTGGTCCGCGACGGCTGCAACGGCGGCTCACTGCGCTTCTACAGCAGCGATGACGTCGTCGGGGTCGAGTACGCCGGTGCGCTCAAGAACGTGATCGCCATTGCCGCCGGTGTCTGCGACGGCATCGGCGCCGGTGACAACGGAAAGGCGGCCATCGTCACCCGGGGGATCGCGGAGATCGCTCGCCTCGGCGTACGTGCGGGCGCTCGCCCGATGACCTTCGCCGGCCTGGCCGGACTCGGCGACTGCATCGTCACCTGTCACAGCCCCCACTCACGCAACCGTGGGTTCGGCGAGGCGATCGGCCGGGGTACGGCTCCGGCGGACGCCATCGCCGCCAGCAAGATGGTTGTGGAGGGGGTGAACGCCAGCACCGCCGCCCTGCTCCTAGCGGACCGCCACGGCGTGGACATGCCGATCGCGCGCCAGGTTCACGCCATCCTCTTCGAGGGCAAGAGCGTCAGCGACGCTCTCCACGACCTCATGACCCGAGGCGCTGGTGACGAGCTCCGTGGATTCGACCCCGGCAGTGGCACTGGCTGATAGGGCGGCTCACTCGGGGAGCCTGGCGCGCTACAGTTGCCGGAGCGTACCCGGGTGCCGTGCACGGCGCGAACACCCGCTCTCGGGGAGTAGCTCAGGTGGTTAGAGTACTGGTCTGGGGGACCAGGGGTCGCAGGTTCGAGTCCTGTCTCCCCGACTCTTTCTGAGTTGAATTCAGAATAAAGCGTTTCGTTGGATTTTGGTATCGTCCACGCTACGTGGACTAGTACTCTAACCAAGTTAGATGACTTCTGCCAACAAACGCGTTATTCTCCCGTGGTGGACACCCATCTCGCGCCCCTCCGGCCGCGCCGCCACACCACGTCGGCACCGACCGGACGGCACCTCAGCGTCGATCGCTGCGTCGACCTCATGGCCAGCCGGTACCAATGGGCAGAGACGACGCGGAGCAACGCCCACCACTACCTCGGCCAGGGTCGCTTCCTCGCCTTCTGTTCGGCCCGGGGCATCACGTGTGTTACGGACCTGACCAACGAGGCCATCCTCGACTTCATGGCCGACATGCGCGATGCGGTGAAGGTCAGTCGCAACACGCTGCGGCGCTACCGCAATTATTTCCGTCGTCTTGCCGACTTCTGTGCCGACACCCCGGGCTTTGAGAACCCCAACTTCACCGCATCGGCCGTCCCGAAGGCCCCGAAGGCGCCGCGAGGGCGTCGGCCGGACGCGCTCACCGCTACCGAGGAGGCGGCACTCGTCGCCGCAGTCGAGGGGCAGCGCCGGGACAGCCTCCTGATCCGGCTGATGCTGGCCTGCGGTCTGCGCGTCAGCGAGGTCAGCGCTCTCTGCGTCGATGACGTCACGGTGACCGCACGGCCGCCGCGCGTCCTGATCACCAAGGGCCACAGCGACATCACCAAGAGCGGACTCGACCGTCAGGTGACCTTCCGCCAGCCCTACACGGCGGACCTCACCAAGGATCTCGAGGCCTGGGTCGAAAAATACCGACCGAAGTCGCGCTACCCGCACCTCTTCCTCTCCGAGCGACGCGCCCTGGGAGCACCCATGACAACCGGCGGGGTGCGCCAGATGCTGGAGCGGGCGGCAGCGAAGGCCGGGCTCCGCTCCGTCCACCCGCATCTGCTCCGGCGCACGTGGGCGACCCGGCTGGCCGACGCCGGCGCGTCGGTCACGGATCTCATGCAGCAGGCCGGCTGGAGCAGTATCGAGATGGTCACCGTCTATTACGCGGGAGCGGAGGAAAGCGCGCTGGTGCGGGTCGCCGGCCTCCGGGTCGAGGGCTGATCCTGTTGCGGTCGCGGGTCACCACTGCTCGCTGAGGGAACCCAGGCGCAGCGTCGGCTCGACGCTGGCGAGGACCTCGAGGATGCGTCGTGCCGTCTGCAAGCGGGTCGGCCGGCCTTTGAGAGCGTTGTACAGGGTCCCTCGCGCCACATCGGCGGCCGCTGCCAGCTCATCGACCTTGAATCCGCGGACCAGCATGGCCTCCCACAGAGATGCGGGGTTGAAGCTGCCGCGGGCTCCGTTCCAGATGAACGCGCGATCAGGTGCTGTCGACCCTTCCCTTCCGCGCCGGTTGGCCGGGGCACCGCCTCGTTGCCATGGTCGTGACCGGACTGCCCTGCGGAGGCATCGACTCCGTCCTCCGCACGCCGCTGGCGCCGAACCGGCAATGGGCGCGAGGGGATCGCCGCGCCCGCCGCCCTGTCGAGCTTCCGAGTGTGGGACAGATTCACCGCCCTGGAGCCCCTCGACGCCGAGCTCGGCGCCC
>DASZKZ010000012.1:0-2060 GCA_035552595.1 Candidatus Dormiibacterota bacterium | reverse complement strand
CCGGGCCGCGGCAGGGTGGCGACCGCTTCCGGCGTGCCCCGGACCACCGCGTCGGCGACGCGCACCGCTCGCACCGCCGCGGCCACGTCGTGGACCCGGACCATGCTGACGCCCGCGTCGACCGCCAGGGCGAGCAGGGCGAGCGTGCCCTCGACCCGCTCCTCGGGGGGAAGGCCGCCGAGGATGGCGCCGATCGTGGACTTGCGCGAGGGCCCGAGCAGCACGGGGCGGCCCAGGCCGCGCAGCTCGCGCAGCCGGCGCATCAGCTCGAGGTTCTGCGCCGGCGTCTTGCCGAAGCCGAAACCGGGGTCGACCACGATGCGCTCCGCCGCCACCCCGTGGGCCTGGGCGATCCGCAGTGACTCCCGCAGCCCCGCGCAGATGTCCTCCATGAGGTCGCCGTACTGGGTGCCGCGCTGGTTGTGCATGGCGATGAGCGCGACGTCGGGGTGGGCGGCGAGGACGCCGGCCATCGCCGGGTCGCCGCGCAACCCCCAGATGTCGTTGACCAGCGCCGCTCCCTCGGCGACAGCCGCGGCGGCGACCTCGGACTTGCGGGTGTCGATGCTCACCGGCACGTCGACCGCGGCGCGCACCGCGCGCAGGGCGGGGAGGACGCGGGCCAGCTCCTCGGCGGCCTCGACCGGCTGCGCGTTGGGCCGGGTGCTCTCCCCGCCGAGGTCGAGGAGGTCCGCTCCTGCGGCCACGAAGCCACGGGCCCGCTGGGCCACGGCGTCGACGTCGCCCGGAAGGGCGTCACCCGCGAACGAGTCGGGGGTGACGTTGAGGATGCCCATCACCACGGTGCGCGAGTGGAAGTCGATGAGGTGGTCACCGGCGCGCAGCGGCGGCGGCGCCGCACCGCGGGCCATGAGCACCTCGCCGATGGCGCTCCCCAGAGACTCGGCGCCCTCGCTCCATTCCGCCAGCGCGGCGGGGAGCTGTCCCATCGCCATCAGCGGTGCCAGCAGAAGGACGCGCTGACCGTCCGCGTCGCTGAGCAGCGTTCCCCCGCGCTCGCGCAGCAGCCTCTCCAGGACCCTGGTGAGGTCCGGGGTCAGGCCCTGCACCGCCAGCGCCTCGACGGCGCCGTGGGTGGCCAGGGCGGTGAGACGGTCGGCCGCAAGGCCGAGGCGCAGCACCGAGTCGCGCAGCACATCCTGCGGACCCGGCAGCAGCGGGCGGACGTTGTAGCGCGCCGCCGTCGCGGCGTCGATCACGCTCCGCTTGGCGGTGGGGCCACGTCCGCGGGCTGCAGCTCACCGGCCGCCTCGCGCTTGGGCACCATCACGCTGCGCCTGAAGATGCAGACCCTCTCGCCGCGCTGGTTGAAGGCACGGGTCTCCACGCTGACGATGCCCCGGTCCGGCTTGCTCGAGGACTCGCGCTTGCCGAGGACGGTGGTCTCCGCGTAGATGGTGTCGCCGTGGAAGGTGGGGTTCTCGTGCTTGAGGGACTGGACCTCGAGGTTGGCGATGGCCTTGCCGCTGACGTCGGCGACGCTCATCCCCAGCGCCAGGCTGTACACCAGGTTGCCCACCACCACGTTGCGCTTGAACTGCGTCTGCGTCTCCGCATAGTGGGCGTCGAGGTGCAGCGGGTGGTGGTTCATGGTGATCAGGCAGAAGAGGTGATCGTCCGCCTCGGTGATCGTCTTGCCGGGCCAGTGCTTGTAGGTGGCCCCGACCTCGAACTCCTCGTAGTAGCGGCCGAACTGCATCGATTCACCCCTCCTCGAGGGCGCGCGCCATGGTCATCGGGGGGAACTCTAGTGCCTGGACCGCATGCACCCCTCCTGTACGCTGCGGCCCGTGGCAGTGGTTGCGGTGCCGGCGGCGGCGGGGGCCGGGCTGATCGTCCACGGGGAGGCGCTCGACCTGCTCCGCCAGCTCCCCGACGGCTGCGCCGGGCTGGTGTACGCGGACCCGCCCTTCAACACCGGGGGGCGACGCGACGGCTTCCGGCTGCGCACCACGCGCGACGCCGGGGCCACGCGGCGCGGCTTCGGCGGCGCCACCTACCGCACCGACCGCACCGACACCGCCGGCTACGACGACAGC
>DASZKZ010000011.1:0-39928 GCA_035552595.1 Candidatus Dormiibacterota bacterium | reverse complement strand
GGAGTAGCTGATGAGCGCGACGGGACGAGGAGCGCCGGCGCAGTCCGCGACGGCCGACCGCGAGATCGTGATCTCCCGGGTCATCAGTGCCCCACGGGAGCTGGTGTTCGAGGCGTTCACCGAGGTGCGGCACCTGTCGCGGTGGTGGGGACCGGAGGGGTTCACCACCACCACGCGGGCGTTCGAGTTCCGCGTCGGCGGGGAGTGGGACTTCGTGATGCACGGACCGGACGGGACGGACTACCAGGAGTGGATCTCCTGGACCGAGATCGCCCCCCCGGAGCGGATCGCGCTGCTGCACGGTGAATCCCGCGACGACCCGAACGCCTTCGAGTCGGTCGTGACGTTCGCGCGCGACGGCGCGGCGACCCGGATCGAGATGCGCACGGTGTTTCCCACCAGGGAGCTGCGCGACGCGGCGGTCGAGAAGTACCACGCGATCGAGGGCGGCCGGCAGACGCTGAGCAAGCTGGCTGCCTACGTCAGCGAGATCGTTCGAAAGGGAGCGGAGGGCTGATGGCCGGGAAGGTGTTCTTCAGCGTGTCGATGTCGGTGGACGGGTTCATCGCGCCCGGGTCTCTCGGGGAATTGATGGGGCAGCAGTGGATGGAACTGCAGCAGTGGATATTCCCGCTGCGGTTCTTCCGCGAGAACCTGAAGCTCGGCGAGGGCGGCGAGGAAGGGCGCGACAACGACATCGCGCGTGAGACGTTCGAGCGCACCGGCGCGAGCGTGATGGGCAAGCGCATGTTCGACGCCGGCGAGCAGATGTGGCCGGAGGCGGCGCCGTTCCACACCCCGGTCTTCGTCATGACACACGAGAAGCGTGATCCCTGGGAGCGGCCGGGTGGGACCACCTTCCACTTCGTCAACGACGGCATCGAGACCGCGCTCGACCAGGCCCGCGAGGCCGCCGGTGACCGGGACGTCCGCATCGCGGGCGGCGGGGCAACGATCCTGGAGTACGTGAACGCCGGCCTGATCGACGAGTTCACGATCGCGCTCTCACCCGTGCTGTTCGGCGCCGGGATCCGCCTGTTCGACGGCGTGGACGCGGCCCGCGTAGCCCTGGAGCCGGTCCGCGCGGAACCGACGCAGCGGGTCACCCACCTGACCTACGAAGTCCGGCAGCGGTAGCGCGAGTATTCAAGAACGGCGAAGCTCGTCGAACGACCGAATGCCCGCTCTCCCACTCAGGCGCTAAGCCAACCAGCGCTGACAGCCGCAGGACCGAGTGAATGCGCCCACGACCAACGGGCACGGGCCGCACCAGATTCCCCAGGAGGGCGGCCGGGGACAGCTCCGCAAAGCGAATTCTGCAGTCGGGCGAAGGAGCGGAGAGCTCGCCGGTGGCGAGCTCGCAGCGACGCCCCGCCCGCGAAGCCTCTGAGCGTGCGGAGCTGTCCCCGGCCACCCTCCGTCACGCGAAGTCTGGTGTCGCAGGCCCGTGCGACCGGGGCCGGCGCGCCGCTCGGGCGTGCGTACAATGCAGCGGATGGAGAACGCAGCGCTTCCTGGGCGCGTGTCCGGCCCTCTCGAGCGCACCGTCCTGGAGCTGCGCCGCATCGACCGTGACGCCGTCTGGCGGCGGCCGCGGGTGGGGCGCACGCGCCTCCTGCTGCGCGAGTCCGACGCGCTGGTCGACCTCATCGAGCGCTGCCGCGAGCGCGGTGACCGGCTGCTGCCCACCCAGCTGTGGAGCGCGGTGGTGCGCTTCGTGGGGGCGCTCGACTCCTCGCTGCGTGACGAGCTCGGCATCAACCGCGCGCCGGGCCATGTCGCCGATGTGCTCTTCGCCAGCCAGGCGGTGCTCCTGGAGCGCGCTCGCCAGGAGCGCGTGCCCATGACCGCGCGGATCATTCCTCTCTTCCCCAGCTAGCCCTGAGCCGGTGACCGCGTCGCGCGGGAATGTCGCGCTGTGACCTGGGAGATCGCCGTCGCCGGCACCCTCCACAGCGACGAGATCGTGACCCCGGCAGGGGGCAGGCCCGATCAGCTCGGCGGGTCGGCCGTGTACTTCGCTCTCGCCGCGGTGCGATACGCCCCTGTCCACCTCAACGGCATCGTGGGGCGTGATCGAGCGGACGCCTTCCTCGAGCTGCTCGGCGATGCGGCGGTGGGCGTCGACGGGCTGGTGATCAGCGATCTGCCCACCTTCCGCTGGCACGCCCGCCACGATTTCGACAGCTGGGCGGCGGTGGACACGAGCAGCGAGGAGGGATGTGACCCCACCTGGCAGCCCGCTCTGAGCGCGGCGTCGGTCGACGCGCCGGTGCTCTTCCTGGCCAGCATGCGACCGTCCTTGCAGAGTGAGGTGAGCCTGCAGAGCCGGGCCACCATGATCGGCTCCGACTCGATGATCGAATACACCGGCCCCCACGCCCACGCCGTCGGCGCGGTGGCGCGATCCTCCGACGTCATCTTCCTCACCCGCGCCGAGCTGGCGAGCCTGACCGGCACCGAGGACCACCGGTGGCGGGAGGCGGCCGTCTCGGTGTGCGGCGACGGGCGGCTGCGCGCGGTGGTGGTCAAGGCGGGCCCCGAGGGCGCCGCCTGCGTCACCGCCAGCAGCGTGGTGGAACGGCCGGCGGCGCCGGTGGAGCGGGTGGTCGATCCCACCGGCGCGGGTGACGCGCTGGCGGGCGGGTTTCTGGGCGCCTGTGCCGCCGCCGAGCGCGACGACGTCGACTTCTTCGCCGCCGCGCTCGACGCCGGCCTGGCCTGCGCGGCGGCGGCCATCTCCGGGTTCGGCCTCGAGGGACTCCTCGAGGAGTCGAGGGAGTCCAAAGAGCCGAAGAAGACGCCCCGCCGCTGACCCGGCCGCCCGCTCAGGAGATGACGCCGGGGAAGATGGTGGTGAACAGCAGCACCGTGGTGAGCAGGCTCAGCACCCCGGCCAGTCCCACGGCGATGACGTTGTAGAGGACCCCGTTGCCGTGCCGTCCCAGCAGCCTTCGATCGTTGGCGAGGATGATGATGAAGACCAGCAGGATGGGCAGGAGGATGCCGTCCAGCGTCTGCGTCCCGATGGCCACGCCGGCGATGGGAACGCCCGGGATCAGCATGACCCCGGCGCCGATGGCCAGGATGCCGATGAAGAGCGTGAAGAACAGGGGAGCGTCGGCGAAGCTGCTCTGCACGCTGCGCTCGGCGCCGAACGCCTCACAGATCACGAAGGCGGTGCTCAACGGCAGCACCGCCGCCGCCAGCAGGGACGCACCCACCAGCCCCACCGCGAAGAGCTGTTGAGCGTGGATGCCGACGAGCGGGCTCAGAGCAGACGCCGCCTGCTGCGCCGAGGCCACCCCGCTGCCAGCCAGACCGTGCGGATACGCGGGGGATGGGGGAAAGAGCGTGGCCGCCGTGGTGATGACGATGAACATGGCCACGATGACTGCGAAGAGGGACCCGCTGATGACGTCGGCACGAACCAGCTTGAGGTCCGACTCCTGCGTTCCCTTGTCCACGATCGACGACTGCAGGAAGAGCTGCATGTAGGGCGTGATCGAGGTGCCGATGAGCGCGATGAGGTCGACCAGGTACGCGCCCGTTCGCACCGTGGACGGGTGGCTGAGATCGGGGACGACGAGGTCGCGCCCGATCGTCGACCAATCGGGGTGCGGCACGAGGAACGCGGTGATGATGTACGAGACGAACGTGAGCCCGAGCGCCAGGAAGATGCGCTCCACGAGGCGGCGGTTGCCGCGCATCACCACCACCCCGATCAGGGCCGCCGCACCGATCACCGCCGCCGGCAGCGGTACCCCGAGGAGCCCGAGGCCACCGGCCACTCCGGCGAACTCGGCAAGGGTCGTGCCGCCGTTGGCCACCAGCACCACCGCGGCCGCGAACAGCGTCCAGCGCACGCCGAAGCGCTCGCGGATGAGATCCATGAGGCCCTTGCCCGTGACAGCCCCCAGGCGGGCGACCATCTCCTGGGTGATGATCAGTGCGATCGCGATGGGGATGAAGGCCCAGAGCAGGTTGTCTCCATACTTGGCGCCCGTGTTGCTGTACGTGAAGACACCGCCGGCATCGTTGCCCGCGTTGGCGACGATGATCCCCGGACCGATGACGGCGAAGTAGCGCCACAGGCCCGCGAACCGTCGCGGTTGGGCGCGGCGGCGCTCACGCCGCTGGGCGGCAGCCTCCGCGGCTCGGCGGCGCAGCGGGCGGGTCTGACGGGGGGCCGTCTTCACGTCCGTTCCGTTCCCACATCACAGCGCCCGTGCCCGCCGCCGCACCCCGGCGGGCATGACCTCGTCCATGGCGTCGTCGATGGTCACGATCCCCTGCATGCGGTCCTCGTCATCCACCACCGGGACGGCGAGCAGGTTGTATTTGGCGATGACCGCGGCGACATCCTCGGGCCGGGCGTCGAGCGGGACCGCGACCACGCGCTTGATCATGATGTCGGCGATCGGCGCCTGCGGTGGCGCGACGATGAGATCGCGCAGAGAGAGCACGCCGAGCAGGCGCTCGTCCTCGTCGACGACGTAGATGTAATAGATCGACTCGGCGTCGGGCTCGAGCTCGCGCAGCCGGTCGATCGTCTGCTGCGCGGTCAGGGTCACCGGCACGGCCACGAACTCGGTGGTCATCAGGCCGCCGGCGGTGTCGTCCTCGTAGCCGAGCAGCTCCTCGACATCCTCCGCGCCGTCGGCCTCCATCTTGGCGATGAGCTGCTCGCGGCGCTCCTCGGGGAGGTCACCGAGCAGGTCCGCCGCCTCGTCCGGCTCCATCGCCTCGAGGATGTCGGCGGCGCGCTCGTCGTCGAGGCGGGCGAGGATCTGGGCCTGCACCTCATCCGACGACTCCTCGACGACGTCGGCGGCGATCTCATCGTCGAGCGACGCGAAGATCGCCGCCCGATCCCGGCCGCCGAGCTGGCCGACGATCTCCGCGATGTCGGCGGGGTGCATCTTGCTGAGCTTCTTGTGGCTGATCCGCAGGCGCATCGAGCGCTCGTCGCTGCGCACCGGGTCGACCGCGTCCCAGGAGATGAGCCGCTGCGGAAAGTCCCGGCCCACCAGGTGGGTGACGCGGCGGCCGAGGCGCTCCACCCCGAGGCGGCGGAGCAGGCCCCGCGCTCCAATGTCCACGCCGACCATGAGCAGCTTGCCGTCCTGCTCCTGGAGCTGGAGGTCGTTGACCCGCACCACGCGGCGCCCGTCGGTGTCCACGATCTGCTTGTCGAGGATGTCGCGAGCCAGCCAGATCTCCTCGCCCGCCAGGGGATAGAGCTGCAACCCCGAGGTGGGGACGTTGAGGCTCAGCTCGCCGCCCTCGCCGGCCCGCACCGCTCCCCAATCGATCGCCGCGGGCAGCTCCTTGGTGCGTCCCCTGATGGCCACGGCGGTGACCACGGGGTAGGGCTCATCCATGCGCACGATCACATCGCGGACGGAGCCGACCGTCCGCTGGTCGATGTCGACCACATCGGCGCGTAGGAAATCGCTCAGAAAGATCACGGCGGGCTGATGGTGCCATCTTGGGCGACCCCCCGTTCGCGGGCTCCGGCCGGCGCCGGTATGATCGGCCCCCCATGCCCCTGAGTCGTTCTCGCGATCTCGGCACTCCCATCGACCGCAACATCGCGCTCGAGCTGGTGCGGGTGACCGAGGGCGCGGCCATGTCGGCGGCGCCGTACATGGGGCGCAACCGCAAGAACGACGCCGACGGCGCGGCGGTCGATTCGATGCGGCGCAGCCTCAACTTCGTCGACATGGACGGCCTGGTGGTCATCGGCGAGGGCGAGAAGGACGAGGCTCCGATGCTCTACATCGGGGAGCAGGTGGGCAATGGCAACCCGCCGCGGGTGGACGTCGCCGTCGACCCCATCGACGGCACCCGCCTGGTCGCCCGGGGCCTTCCCGGCGGCATCGCCACCGTCTCGCTCGCCGAGCGCGGGTCCATGTACTACACCCATGTCCCCTACATGGAGAAGCTGATCGTCGGTCCCAAGGCGGCCAGGGTCATCGACATCACCGACACCGTGAAGAACAACCTGCGCCGCGTCGCCAAGGCCGAGGACCGCCACATCGAGGACCTCACCGTGGTGGTGCTCGACCGTGACCGCCACCAGGACCTGCTCGAGGAGATCCGCTCGGCCGGGGCTCGCGTCAAGCTGATCATGGATGGGGACGTCGCCGCCGGCGTCATGGCGGCGATGGAGCACCGCACCGGGATCGATGTGCTCATGGGCATCGGCGGTGCTCCCGAGGCGGTGCTCGCCGCCTGCGCCATCAAGTGCATCGGGGGATCGATGCAGGGTCGCCTCTGGCTTCGCGAGGGCGACCAGGCCCTGCTGGATGCCGAGGGCAAGGAGCCCGGCCGTGTCCTCGAGCTCGACGACCTGGTCGGCGGTGACAACGTCTTCTTCGCGGCCACCGGGATCACCGACGGCGAGCTCCTCGACGGTGTCCGCTTCCTCGGCGAGGATCGCTGCCGCACCCAGAGCCTGGTGATGCGCAGCTACTCAGGAACCGTCCGCTACGTCGACGCCGAGCACAACCTGGCCAAGCTGCGGCTGCGTCGCGAGGAGGCGGAGGCCGAGGGGGTCAGCGCGCTGATCGCCACCAAGGCCGACCGCGTGGAGAAGCTGGCCCCGAGCTGAGCTGCCCTCTCGGCCGTGGGGGCATGGAACCGACCACCATGGGACAATCGGGCCACCCATGAAGGCTTTCCGCCCCAGTCCCTCGGTGATGCGCTGGTTCACCCCGGGGCTCTACGTCAAACGCTGGCTCCTGCTGCTCTTCGCGAGCATCGTGATGATCAGCCTGGCGGTCGGGTACGTCTTGCGCGACATCTACAGCAGCAACGTGCGCTTTCCCTCCTGGGTGCAGACGCTCACCCTGCAGTTCCTGCCGCGTGCGGTGCGTGCCAGCCTCTTCGCGGTCGCCGGCGTCGCCATCCTGCTGCTCTGCTTCTACAAGCTCAGCCAATCTCTGCTCGGCCCCTTCCTCCGCGCCGGCAACAGCAGCGAGAGGCGCAACCTCATCGAGCACCTCTACGCCCATCGCCAGCTCAGCAAGGGGCCGAGGGTGGTGGCCCTGGGTGGCGGCACCGGCCTGAGCACGCTGCTGCGCGGCATCAAGAAGTACACCGGCAACATCGTCGCCATCGTCACCGTCGCCGACGACGGTGGCTCCAGCGGCCGGCTGCGTGCCGAGTACCGGGTGCTCCCTCCAGGGGATTTCCGGCAGTGCCTCACCGCCCTGGCCGAGACCGAGCCGCTGATGACCCAGCTGTTCCAGCACCGTTTCACCGGTGAGGGCTCGCTGGGAGGCCACTCGTTCGGGAACCTCTTCATCATGGCCATGGCGGAGATCACCGGCGACTTCGAACACGCGCTGCGCGAGTCCGGGCGCGTTCTGGCGGTGCGCGGAACCATCGTCCCCAGCACGCTCAAGGACGTGGTGCTCTGCGCCACCTCGGGAGGCGAGGTACGCGTCGGTGAATCGAAGGTGCCTCACGCGATCGGGGAGGACCGCATCGACCGCGTCTTCCTGCAGCCCGACGCGCCTCCGATCAACCCGGAGGCCGAGGCCGCCATCCTCGATGCGGAGCTGGTCATCGTCGGCCCCGGTTCGCTGTACACCTCCATCCTGCCCAACCTGCTCGTCGACGGCATGGTCGAGGTCCTCCGCGCCACCCCGGCGGTCAAGGTCTACGTCTGCAACGTGGCCAGCCAGCCCGGCGAGACCGCCGGCTACACCGTCAGCGAGCACCTCACCGCCATCGAGGACCACGTCGGCGGCAACCTCTTCGACTACGTGATCGTCAACAGCAACCTCTCCCCGGCCCTGCCCGCCTCGGCTCAGGCGGTGGGGACCTCGAGGATCCTCTTCGATCGCGACGAGGCCTCGCGCAAGCCGGTGCACTACATCCTCGCCGACGTGGTCTCGCCCGCGGTGTCCTCGCACCATGATCCCGAGAAGCTGGCCCGGGTGATCATGAAGCGGATCTGGAGGTAGGGCGGAGCCACCAGCCGGGGCACGCACCAGGGGACGTCGCCGCCGCTCAGAGGCTTCGCGGGCGTTTGCGTCGCTGCGAGCTCGCCACCGGCGAGCTCTCCGCTCCTTCGCCCGGCTGCAGAATTCGCTTGCGTCGACGTCCCCTGGCGCCTGCCCCTCTCGTTGGTCCTTTGGAGTGGGGTCCTTTGCTGGCAGGTGGGTGACTGCCGCTTGCCGGGTCATCACGCGCTGGTCGGTTCTTAGTGGCCCACTTCCACTGGGACTGCCGGCAGTTTGCCTTGCAACAGTGGTTCCAGGTGCTTGGCTAGATCTGCTGGGGAGAACTGCTCCTGGCTGGCGCGGATCTGGTCGAGGGTCCACCAGCGGTGGGCTCGGATGACGCCGGCTTCGGCGGGCTCGAGCTGGGACGTGTCCACGTCGTGCTCGGTGACCCGGACCAGATAGAAGCGCTCGAGGTGGCGCTCCACCCGGCCCTGCCAGGTGAAGAGGGAGTCGCGGATCCACACGGGGGCGCGGAGCGTGGCCGCCTCGACGACCAGACCCGTCTCCTCGAGCAGCTCGCGCACCAGCGCGTCTTCGTGGGTCTCGTCCTGCTCCAGCGCCCCACCGGGAGCGAACCACCAGGGCGCCCGATCGGGGAGCTCCCCAAAGAAGAGGAGCAGCCGCAGGGACTCGTCGATGAGCAGGGCACGAGCAGCGTGCCGGACCAGCGGAGCCACGGGCCGATTGTCGTGGTGCCAGCGAAAGCCGGCTCAGTACATGAGGTCGTGGTGCAGGTGGCGGTTGATCCGCTGCGCCCCCGCCTCTCCCCAGCGCTGCCAGGCGGCGTCGGCGCGCGGCCTCAGGGGGAGGTCCCAGGTGCCGATGAAGTCAGTGACGGTCTCGTTGAACCCCGACTTGAAGCGGTACAGCCCGTAGAGGGGATGGGCCTCGGTGAGCGCGGAGGAGTGCGGCACCGCCACCAGGTCGTAGCTGCGCACGCCGCGTTCGCGCAGCCAGCGCATCACCTCCCACTGGAGCAGGTGCGGGGCCATGAGCTCGCTGTGCGCCTTGATCGAGCCACCGTCCTTGTACCAGCCGTGCCCGCCCACGTGGGTGGCGAACACACCGGCGAGCACCTCTCCCTGCCAGGAGGCGAAGAACAGCTGGGCCTGGTCGCTCGCCGCCTGCAGCTCCCAGTAGCCCCGGAAATACCTCTCCGAGCGCAGGAAGAAGCCCGCGCGTTCGCGGGTCGTGGCCATCAGCGAGTACATGGTGGCGATGTTGGCGTCGGTCATCGGCACCGCCGCCACCTCCACGCCGCGGCGGGACGCCAGCCTGATGTTGTAGCGGCACTTGGGCTTGAAGGAGGCCAGGAGCGCGTCCTCGTCGCGATCGAGGTCGACCACGATGGTGGATCGGCTCATCTGCACATCGGCCGGTGACTTGCGCAGCCCGGCGGCGCGCAGTGCCGCGGAGTCGACCGCGGACTCCTCGATCTCCGGTTCGACCTTGACCAGGAAGGCGTCACGCATCGGGCTCCGATCGCTGAGCAGCGCCACCAGCGTGTCGCTGTCGCGGACGCCCGGACCCTTGGGGGCGTACCAGAGATCGCCGAATCCCCAGATGCGGCGGCGCAGGAAGAGCACCGCCACCTCGGTGTTCCCGGCAGAGGCGATCCAGTACGTCGGCCGCCATCCCCAGGAACGCTTGAACTCACCCCAGGCTCTGGTCTGCAGAATCTGGCCGCCGTCGGGGTTGGCGACGATCAACTCGTCCCATCGCCCGATCTCGTCACGCGTCGCGGGCCTCACACGGCGTCACCGTAGCACAGCGTCGCCGGAGGCCGGCACGCATTTGCTTCGGTTGGCAAAACCTGTTGCAGTTCCTTACACTTCCGCGCGTTTCCCGCCGACCATCCTGGAGAATGACGATGGCCAATGTCGTGACCCGTGACGTGCTTGCGGCAAAGCTCGCCGAGCGTGCCGATATCACCATGAGCGCCGCGCGCGACGAGGTGCGCTGGTTCTTCGACACCATCGCGGGGTCGCTCGAGAAGGGCGACGAGGTCCGCATTCATGGCTTCGGCACCTTCAAGACCGCGCAGCGTGCGGCGCGGATGGGCCGCAACCCCCGGACCGGCGAGGCGGTCAGCGTCCCCGCGCGCCGCGTGGTCCGCTTCGCCGCGAGCACGACGCTCAGCGGTGCGCTCAAGAGCGCACGCGGAGCCAAGCGCGGCGCCAAGCGCTAGACAGCGCCGCATCCTCTTCCGACTCCTGCTCGGGGGCGTGCTGCTCGTCGCCACCGCCGGTGCGGGCACGCTCGCCGGCGCCCGTCTGGTGGAGGCGGCGCCGGCCCTGACGCCTGCGCTGACCACGGCCGGCCCGTGGGCGGCGGCGCCAGGGATGCCCGTGCCCGTCGCCGCCCCGCCGGACGGGAGCCTGGCGGTGGATGCCATCGCCGGCAGCGCCGCCACCCGGTTGGTGTCGGGCGGGGCGGAGTCCATCCGCCCCATCGCCTCGGTGGCCAAGACCATGACAGCGCTGGTCGTCCTGGAGGTGCACCCCATGCTCCCCGCCCAGGCGGGGCCGACGCTGACCATCACCCGGCAGGACGTCGACGACTTCCACAGCATCGCCTCCAGCGGCGGGTCGTACGCGCCGGTGACCCTCGGCGAGCAGCTCAGCGAGCGTGACCTGCTCCTCGGGCTGATGCTGCCGTCGGCCAACAACCTGGCCCTCACCGCGGCGCGATGGATCGACGGCAGCGTCGCCGCGTTCGTGCAGCGCCTCAATGCCCGCGCGGCGGCGCTGGGCATGGCCCACACCCACTTCGCCGATCCCGACGGGCTGGACCGCGCCACCACCTCGACGGCGGCGGACCTGGTGCTGCTCGGGGAGACGGCGGTGCGCAACGACGCTCTGGTCAGCGTGGTCTCGACTGCCAGCGCGCGGCTTCCCGACGGAACCGCGGTGCAGAACCTCGACATGCTCCTCGGCGACGACCCCGGCTGGCTGGGCATCAAGACCGGCTGGACGCCCGACGCCGCCGGCTGCCTGCTCTTCGCCGCGCGCCGCATCATCGCGGCGGGCGCACCCCCGCTGACCGTGGTCGGAGCCGTGCTCGGCCAGCCCCCCGACGGCGCTGTCGACGCCGGCCACCCGGAGCTCGGCGGGGCCTTCGCGGTGGCGCGAGCCGCTGTCGACACCGCCTTCAGCGGCTACGTGGCGGTGCGCGTCGGCCCGGCCACCATCCCCGTGACCGGTTCGGTCTCCGCGCCCTGGGGCACCGTCTCGGCGCTCCGCCTGACCGGTCCCGACACGTTTGCGCTGCTGCGCCGCGGCGAGACCCTGGCGGTGCGCGCCAGCGCCGCGCCGCTGGCCGCGCCGCAGCCGGCGGGCGCTCGCGCCGGGGCCGTCAGGGTGTCGCTGGGGGGCGTCGCCCTCGGCACCTGGACGCTGGCCACCACCAGGCAGCTCTCGGAGCCGTCGCCGTGGTGGAGGCTGCTCCACGGCTGAGCACCGCTATCACCACGCGGTGTCGGTGCGCTCGGCGGCGGCGCGCAGCGCGGCCACTGCCTCGTCGGCGCGAGCCGCCAGGTCCGGGGCGATGCGCAGGGACTCGAGCCGGTCGCGCGCCGTCATCATCTCCAGCTCGTGGAGGCCGAGGTGGGGCCGGGACGCGGGATGGCCGCTGTAGGCGGCCAGGGGCTCGCGCCATTTCTGTCGCAGGGCGTGGGGCGAGAGCTCGCCGGCACGCACCACCAGGGCGGAGCCGCCCCGCCCCGGCGCCAGCCGGAAGCGGAAGGCCACCCGGCCATTCTTGGCACAGCTCTCGCAGCGGCCGTACCGTTCGTCGGGGACCTCCGGGCGCTTGAGACAGACGCGGCACATGGGCGCCAGTCTAGCCAGGCTGGCGCGCCACCACGCCCGGCGCCATTCCGCGTTGACAAAACTACGATTCCGTCATACCCTCGGCGGGCAATGAACGTCGAGGTCCGAGCCACCGGGCTGCGCGCCATGCGCGACCGCCACCACCTCACCCAGCGTGAGCTGGCGCGCCGGCTCGGGGTCACCCAGAACTACATCCCGGCGCTGGAGGCGGGCACCCGCAATCCCGGCCCCAAGCTGCGCCAGTCGCTGATGCAGCTCTTCCAGTGCGACTTCGAGGATCTCTTCGTGGTGGTCATGGTCAACCCGGTCACCAAGCGCGAGCAGGTGCTC
Organism: Candidatus Dormiibacterota bacterium; assembly: GCA_035552595.1. Lineage (GTDB taxonomy): Bacteria > Chloroflexota > Dormibacteria > Aeolococcales > Aeolococcaceae > Aeolococcus. The sequence goes on along the minus strand of DASZKZ010000011.1, from coordinate 27,750 downwards.
CGCCCCGAGCGCTCCTCGGAGGCCAGCTGAGCCGGAGCCGGGCAGGCGGCTCCCTACAATCGCCGCCATGGCGAGCGACCGGTTGCTCCTCGAGGGCCTGCAGTTCTTCGGCCACCACGGCGACGTGGAGGCGGAGCGCGCTCTCGGCGGCCGCGTCGACGTCGACGTCGAGATCCGCAGCGACCTCCGCCCCGCCGGGCGCAGCGACCAGCTCTCCGAGGCGCTCGATTACGTGCGCTGCTACGAGGCGGTGCGCCATGTGGTCGAGACCAAGCAGCACAACCTGCTCGAGACGGTCGCCGAGGAGATCGCCACCACCCTGCTCCTCGACGAGCGGGTCGACTCGGTGCGCGTGCGGGTCGCCAAGCAGCCCCCCATCGCCGGTGTGTTCCATCGTTTCGCGGTGGTCATCGAGCGCCGTCGCGCGGATGCCCTCTAGGTGAGCGCCCGCATCATCGACGGCAGGGCCATCGCCGCCGCGGTGCGCGCCGAGGTCGCGGCTCGGGTCGGCGAGCTCGCCGGGTCGGGGATCCATCCCGGGCTGGGGGTGGTGCTCTGCGGCGACGATCCGGCGTCGGCGACGTACGTGCGCCTCAAGAGCAAGGTCGCCGATGAGCTGGGCATCGCCGTCGACCAGCACACGCCCCCGGGCGACAGCAGCACCGAGGCGATCCGCGACCTGGTGCTGCGCATGGACGACGACGACGGCATCGACGGCATCCTGGTGCAGCTCCCGCTCCCCTCTCAGATCGACCCCGACGCCGTCCTCGGCGTGGTCCGTCCCGACAAGGACGCCGACGGCCTCCACCCGCTCAACTTCGGGCTGCTCGCCCAGGGCGCGCCGGCGCCGGTGGTGGCCTGCACGCCGGCCGGGTGCATGGAGCTGATGCGCCGCAGCGAGGTGCCCATCCGCGGCCGCCGCGCCGTGGTGGTCGGTCGCAGCGCCATCGTGGGACGGCCCATGGCCATGCTGCTCCTCAACGCGGACTGCACCGTGACCGTGTGCCACTCGCGCACCGCCGACCTGCCCGGCGTGTGCCGCCAGGCCGACATCCTCATCGCCGCCACCGGGCGCCCCGGGATGATCACGGCCGAGTACGTCAAGCCGGGGGCCTGTGTCATCGACGTCGGCACCTCGTCCGTCGACGGCAAGCTGCGTGGCGATGTCGACCGCACCTCCGTGGAGCCGGTGGCAGGGTGGCTGACCCCGGTGCCGGGCGGCGTCGGACCCATGACCATCGCCATGCTCATGCACAACACGGTGGCACTCTGTGCGGCCCGGCGGGGTGGCGCCGTGGCGGCCGCCGCTCCCTGAGCCGGCGGTGGCCACCCTGCGCCTGCGCTGGTCGGAGCACGAGGCGCGCAAGCCCTACGCCCGGCCCTTCATGGTCAGCTTCGTCGACGACTCCGGCACCGACCTGGGCAGCGTGGCGCTCAACGGCGCCGATCTCCTCTACTGGCGTCAGTTCGGCGCCGCCGTCGCCACGCTGTCCGGGGAGCTCTTCCTCCTCGACCCGGTCGACTCCGCCGCCGACCCCCAGCGCGCCTGGCTGGAGATGCTGACGGGATTGCTGCCGGAGCTGGCGGTGACCACGGTGACCCCGCGCTCCAGCTTCGACCACCAGAACGGGCGCGTGTTCGGCTTCGAGGTGGCGTGCGGGCACGGCGGCGGCGCGGTGGTCGACGCCGCCACCCTGCTGGAATACCAGGACTGCCAGGCGGCGCTCGCCCACCAGACCGGCCGCCTGCTCCGCGTCGCCGCCGTCGAGGAGATCGACGAGCCCGGCCCGCGCCGCCACGCCTGGTTGCTCTGCTTGCGCGACCTGGTGACGCGCCCGGCGGCGGAGGAGGCCATGGCCGAGCACTGGCCATGGCACTGACCATGGACTACGCCGCCGCCCTGGCGGCGCTCGATTCCCTCGAGGGCCGGGGGATGAAGCTCGGGCTGGAGCGAACCCTGGCGCTGCTCGCCGCCCTGGGCGACCCTCGCCGGGGGCTCCACGGGGTGCTGGTGGCGGGCACCAACGGCAAGGGGTCCGTCTGCGCGCTGGTGGAGTCGACGGCGCGGGCGGCGGGGTTGCGCACGGTGCTGCTCACCAAGCCGCACCTGAGCTCCTGGTGCGAGCGGATCGCGGTGGACGGCCGGCCCGTTGCCGCGCAGCGCTTCGCCGACCTCGTCGCCCGCGTCCTCGATGCCGCCGCTGGGATCGGCGGTGAGCTGGGCTCCCCGACGGTGTTCGAGGTGGTGACCGCCGCCGGGATCGTGGCCGCCCAGGACGCCGGTCCTGACCTGCTCATCTGCGAGGTCGGCCTGGGGGGGAGGCTCGACAGCACCAACGTGCTCGACCTCGGGGTGGCGGTGATCACCGGCATCGCCCTCGACCACCGCGAGCAGCTCGGCGACGACCTCGCCGCCATCGCCGCGGAGAAGGCGGCGATCATCAAGCCCGGCAACGACGTGGTCACGGCTGCCCGGGGTGTCGCCCTCGAGGTCATCGAGGCGGCCGCCGAAGGCGCCGGGGCGGGCTCGCTGCTCAGCCTGGGACCAGCATCGCCGTGGCGTGGCCAGGACCGCGGCCGCCAGGGGGTCACGATCGAGCTCGACGATCCTCCCCTGCACCTGGCCACTCCGCTGATCGGCGGCTTCCAGCAGCGCAACCTCGTCGTGGCCGCGCAGGTGGCGCGCACTCTGCGGCGCCGCGCGGCGGCCATCTCCGACCCGGCCATCGTCCGCGGCGCCGCCACGGTGCGCTGGCCGGGCAGGATGCAATGGATCGAGGGGTCGCCTGCCGTGCTCGTCGACGGCTGCCACAACACCGAGGCGGTGGCGGCCATGGTGGCGGCGGCGCGGCCGCTGTGTGCCGGCCGGCGCACCGTGGTGGTGTTCGGGGCCATGGCCGACAAGGACCTCGACGCCATGCTCGCGGCGCTGCGGCCGCTGGGGGACGAGGTGGTGTTCACCGCGCCCAGGTCGGGGCGCGCAGCCAGCCCCGAGGACCTCGCCGGGCGCTGGGGGTCGCCGGCGCGCTCCGCGCCCGACGTGGCCTCAGCCCTGGCCCTGGCCGCGCCCGCAGCCGGCGCCGGCGGCGTGGTGGTGGTGTGCGGCTCCCTCTACGTCGCCGGAGAGGCTCTGGAGGCGATGGGCGTTCTTCCCACCCCCGGTCTCAGCGGAGTGGTCTGACGCTCAGGCGACCAGGACGGCGTCGAGCTTGGCCTTGAGCGACTGCTTGGGCTGGTAGCCGACGATGCGCTCCTCGGCCTTACCGCCGCGGAACACCATGAGGGTGGGGATGCTCATGATCCCGAACATGCCGGGGGTGATGGGGTTGGCGTCGACGTCGACCTTGGCGACCTTGACGCGACCCTCGTACTCACCAGCGAGCTCCTCGACGATCGGCGCGATCATCTTGCACGGCGAGCACCACGAGGCCCAGAAGTCGACGAGCACGGGCACGTCGGAGTCCAGCACCTCCTGCTTGAAGCTGGTGTCGGTGACGACGAGAGGGTGGGACATCGGTTTCTCCTGAGTTGGCGCCGCGGTGACGGTCGCCTCTGATTCTGTCAAAGAGGTGGAGTCGGGTGGTCAGTCGGACGCCGGCGACGACGCCGGCGATGGCGCCACGGCGGCCTTGGGCGCGGATGGGGTTGGCGCAGCGTCCTTGCCCGCCGCCGCGGGCTTGGCGGAGGCTCCGGCGCCGTCGCCGGCGGGCTTGGACGAGTCCGCCGCGCTGCTGGAGGCGGCGCTGGTGGCGCGGCTGTCGGTCTTGTAGAAGCCACTGCCCTTGAAGAGGATGCCGGTGGCATAGAACAGACGCGTGCCCGCGCCACCACAGTCCGGACAGGCCGCCTGGGGTGGGTCGGCCATCCGCTGCAGCGTTTCGAACTCACGCTGGCATGACTGACAGCGATAACCGTAATGGGGCACTGGATCTCCTGCTCGCTCTCCTGACTGTCTACCCGGCGACGGTGAGCTCCAAACGCTGCGCCTCAATTCTCCCAGGGACCGCGGTACAGGCGGAGCAGGTGTCCCTCGAGACGGTGCGAGGGAACCGCCCCGCTGGCGATGCCTCGCGCCTGCTCGGCGCCGTTGACGTGGAGCCGGGCGGCGCGCCGCTCCGCTCGCAGGAACCGCCTCAGGGCCACGTTGACCAGCTCGCTGCGGCTCAGCGGCGATCCCCGGGTATGGGCGTTGAGTGCCACCAGGACGTCGTCGTCGACGGAGACGGTGATGCGTCGGGTCATGCGGAGATCGTACGCGGGCCGGGGTGGGGGCCATCGCCCGTCGCCGCCAGCGGCGAGAGCACCAGGCCGGTGGGCACCTTGGGATAGAAGTACGTCGACTTCTGAGGCATCACCTCCGCCGCATCGGCGACGGCGATCATCTCGGCGGCGGTGGCGGGGTTGACGGCGAAGCCGATCAGCGCCTCCCCGGCCAGGACCGAGCGGTCGACCTCGTCGAGGGACCGGGTGTAGCCGAGCGCCCCCTCGCCGACCGCCGCCTGGTCGGCGCCCGCCGGGGTCAGCACCTCCTCCTGGAGGACCACGACGTCGAGGGCCGCCCGGGGCGAGGCCGACTCCTGGCGCGGCCGGGACAGCACGGCCACGCCGTCGCGGGCACGCACCGCGAAGGCGTGCCGCGCCGGCCTGATCGCCGCCGCGGTCGCCGCGGCAGCCGCCAGGTCCTCGCTCCGCTCCACCTCCCAGCGGTCGTCGAGCCGCATCCAGAGGTCGTCGAGGCTGAAGGCCGCGCCCGGCCGCGACAGCAGGAGCCGGTGGGTGGGCAGGAGGCTGACCCCGGGGCCGGCGGCGTCGCAGAGGTAGACCAGGGTGAACTGCGACTCCGCGTCGGGGCCCTCGCCCTGGGCGGCGCGCTCGGCGGCGTAGGCGGCGGCGGTCTCGTAGCGATGGTGGCCGTCGGCGATGTAGAGCCGCGCCTGAAGCAGCGCGTCGTGGATGGCCGCCACCCGGGCGTCGTCGTCGACCACCCAGAGGAGGTGCTTCTCCCCGCCCATCTCCCCGTCGGTGCGCCCGCCCGCTGCCGCCGGGGGCACGGCCACCCCCTCGAGGAGCTGCGCGACCGAGCCGGCCGCCTGCCAGACGGCGAACACCGGGCTGGTCTGCATGGCGGTGGCCCGCATCAGGGCCATGCGGTCCTCCCGGGGCCCGCGCAGGGTGTGCTCGTGGGGGCGGAGGTCGCTCTCCGCCCAGGGCGCCGCCCTCACCCGCGCGATGAGGCCGCGGCGGACTCCGGCGCTCCCGTCGGGGGAGACGAAGTGGTGTTCGCTGACATAGAACGACGCCCGCGGGTCGCGCACCAGCACCCCCAGGCTCAGCCAGGCCTCGAGGTGCTCCGCCGCCCGGGTATAGCGATCACTGCTGCCCGGGACGTCGCCGGGGAGATCCTTGCCGAAGTCGACGCGCACGATGTTGCGCAGGTCGCGGGCGTAGAGGCTCTCGCGCTGCTCGACGTCGATGACGTCATACGGAGGCGCGAGCACACCCCCGAGCCGCACCACCTCAGGGTCGAAGCGCATCCCGCGGAGCGGCCGGACGTCTGCCATCCCCCGAGTGTGAGCGAAGCGCCATCGCCAGCGGCGGGGTGGGCCGGCGGTGCCGAGCGACGAGATCCTGGGGAGGCCATTCCCCCGCCTCGTTCTCCCTTCCTGTCAGGCAGGTTCCCATGTCGTGCTTCGGACCGCCGCCCCACAGCTACAAACGCCGGCGCCGGCGATTCCTTGCGCGCCCCCGAAGGTCAGAGCTGGACCTGGCGGAGCTGCTCCAGCTTGGCGACCGACGCGAGGCGCTCCAGCAGCGCCGAGTCGATGGGGTCGTCGATCTCCATGAGCATGACGGCGCGGCCCCGGGGGCGGTCGCGCCCCAGCTCGATGCGCGCGATGTTGATGTCGCTGCTCGCCAGCAGGGTCGAGATGGCGGCGATGACGCCGGGGCGGTCCTCGTGCTGGACCACAAGGAACGTCCCCGAGGGCTGCATGTCGACTCGGAAGTCGTCGATGCGGGTGATCCTCGGCGCCCCCTCGAAGTGGGTCCCCGCCACCAGCAGGCGCTGCTCGCCGACCACCTCGACGAACACCGAGTTGGCATGGTCGACGCTGCGGGTGGTGGTGTGCTCGTCGACGTCCACGCCCATGGAGCGCGCCACCGTCTTGGCGTTGATGGCGTTGACGCGCGCGTCGGTGAAGTGGCCGAGCAGCCCGCGCAGGACCTCGGCGGTGACCAGCCCGGTGTCGACGTCGGCGAGCTCGCCGGCGTAGCTGCAGATCACCCGCTTGACCCCTCCGCTGCTCAGCTGCGCCGCCAGCGATCCCATCTTGCGGGCCAGGTCGAGATAGGGTTGGAGGCGGGCCAGCTCCTCGGGGTTGACCGCGGGCGCGTTGACCGCGTAGCGCGGAGATCCGCCGCGCAGGTACTCGACGATCTGGTCGGCGACGTCCGCGGCGACGTTGACCTGGGCCTCGGCGGTGCTGGCCCCGAGGTGGGGGGTGACCACGATGCCGTCCACGCCGATGAGCGGATGCCCGGGCGGGACCGGCTCCCTGGTGAAGACGTCGATGGCGGCTCCGGCGACGATCCCGTCGCGCACCGCCCCGGCGAGAGCCTCCTCGTCGATGATGCCGCCGCGGGCGACGTTGATGAGCCGCGCTCCCGGGCGCATGCGACGCAGCTCCGCCGCTCCGATGATCCCCCGGGTGCGATCGGTGAGGGGGACGTGGACGCTGACCACGTCGCTCTCGGCGAGGAGCGTCTCCAGGTCGACGAGCTCGGCGCCCGCCTGCTCGGCCCGCTCGTGGGTCACCAGCGGGTCGTGGGCGAGAACGCGCATCCGCAGCCCCTCGCCGGCGATGCGGGCCACCTCGAAGCCGATCTTGCCGAGCCCGAGCACCCCCAGGGTGCGGTCGCGCAACTCCACACCGATCAGCTTGGAGCGCTCCCAGCGGCCGGCGCGCAGCGATGCGTCGGCGGCGGGGATGTTGCGGGCCAGGGCCAGCATCATCGCCACAGCGTGCTCGGCGGCCGCGATGGTGTTGCCGGTGGGTGCGTTGAGGACCAGCACGCCGTGGCCGGTGGCGGCCTCGATGTCGATGTTGTCGACTCCCACCCCGGCGCGCCCGACGACGCGGAGGCGGCCCGCGCTGGCGAGGACGGCGGCGGTGACCTTGGTCTCGCTGCGCACCACCAGCGCGTCGTAGCCGGGGATGCGCGCGATCAGCGAGGCCTCGTCGAGCCCGGTGACGACGTCGACGTCACCCGCGGCCCGGAGGCGCTCCACGCCGTCGGCGGCGATGGGGTCGGCGACCAGGATGCGCAGCGTCTCGGTGCCGCTGCCCAGCGCGGGCGATCCGTCGGACAGCGGCGCCTCGGTCTGGATGGTCACCCCACCCCGGCAGGCAGGCCGCTGACCTGGACGCTGCGCACCACCGCCTGGGCGGCGGGAACGGCCAGCCCGACGCGGCTGCGCATGCCGGTCTCGTGGAGGCCCTGCTCCAGGGTGGCGAGGATGCTGTACACGTCGCCCTCGTCGACCATGCCCAGGTGACCGATGCGGAAGATCCGCCCGGAGAGGTCGCCCTGCCCGCCGGCGAGCACCAGGCCGTGCCGGGTGCGCAGCACGGTGAGCAGATCCTTGACGGAGTCGGGGCCGTCGACTGGGTTGCGGACCGCGGTGACGGTGTTGCTGCGGTGGCCGTCCGCGGCGAGCAGCTTCAGCCCCAGCGCGTCGACGCCGGCGCGGACCATCTCGCCGACACGCTCGTGCCGGGCCCAGACGCTCTCCATGCCCTCCTCGCGCATCATCGCCAGGCCCTCCTGGATGGCGAAGAGCACCGACACCGCCGGCGTGGTGTAGGTCTGGGAGCGCTTCTGATACTTGGCCTCGCGGGCAAAGTCGAGGTACCAGCGCGGCGTCGTGGTCGCCTCCGCTCGCGCCAGCGCGGCCTCGCTCACCGCCACCATGGCCACCCCGGGCGGGGCCATCCAGCCCTTCTGCGACCCGGTGATGAGCACGTCGATGCCCCAGGCGTCGGTCTCCAGCGGGATGCAGCCGGCGCCGCTCACCGAGTCCACGGCGAGCAGCTTGCCGCGCCCCTTGACGATCGCCGCGATGGCGGGGACGTCGTTGTACACGCCGGTGCTGGTCTCGTTGTGGGTGACGAAGACGGTGGTGATGCCACTGTGCTCGGCGAGGATCCGCTCCACGTCCTCGGGATCGATGGGCTCACCGGCGGGGACGCTGAGGCGAAGCACGTCGGCTCCGTAGCCGGCGCCGATGTCGGCCCAGCGGTCACCGAACGAGCCCATGGTGCAGAACAGGGCCTGCTCGCCGGGGCTGAGCAGGTTGACCACCGCCGCCTCCAACCCACCGGTCCCGCTGCAGGGATAGATGAGCACGTCGTTGGTGGTTCGCAAGGCCCAGCGCAGCCCCTCCTCGACGTCGCGGAGCAGGGCGGCGAACTCGGGCCCGCGATGGTTGATCATCGGCCGGCTGGCGGCGCGGACGACTCGCTCGGGAAGTGGGGTGGGGCCGGGGACGCGGAGCTGCTGTGCGAATGCCATGTCTGCTCCCAGCGTGCGTGGATACCTGGCCCGCAGTCTACCAATCGCCGCTGCTGGGACCGGCCGGCGCAGCGCCGCGGCGCTCAGAAGAGCTCGTCGTAGATGTGATGCGGGCGCGCGAATCGCTGGGTGCGCGCGGCCATCGCGCGCAGGGCCACAGCGCGGCGGCGGCGGCGTTTGGCGGCGCGGCGCACCAGCACGCGATCCAGCGTCACCGGGACCAGGCGCAGCGGCGCGCGCAGCATCAGCCACGCGGTGCGCGGCCAGCGCAGCACGGCGCCGAGAAGGCCGAGGCCGAGCGCGCCGCGGATCACCGAGCCGAGCACGCCCGACGATGGCGGAGCCGCGGCGTGCGCCGCCACCGCCGCGGCGGGGCGCACCGGATGGTCCGGGTGAGACCTGTTCCATGCGGCGATCTCGGCCTTGCGCTGGAGGATCTGCGGGTCGTAGCGCTCCAGCCCGGCGCGGATGGACATGGCCAGCACCTGCTGGAAGCCCGGGGTGGCGATGAGCGCCGCCTCCCGGGTGTTGCTGAGGAACGCGGGCTCCACCGTGACCGTCGGCATCTGGGTGTGGATCCACCAGTTGTCGCGGAGCTGCACGCCGTCATCGGCGACGCCCATGGGGCCGAGGTAGCGGGACATGGCGTCGCTCATGGCGGTGGCGTAGGCGAGGTCGCTCGCCTTGGGGTAGAGCACCAGCGACCCGCTCGGCCCGCCGTCGGTGAAGGAGTTGAAATGCACGCTCACGAAGAGGGCGGCGCCGTTGTTGTTGGCGGTGTCGCTGCGCTGCTGGACACTCAGGGGACGGTCGTCGGAGCGTGTCAGGATGGCGTTGACCCCGTCCTGCTGGAGCAGCCCGCGCAGGCGCAGCGACACCGCCAGGGTGGCGTCCTTCTCCTCGAGGCCGTTGCTGGGCGCGATCGCCCCGGGGTCGAAGGGCATGTCCGGCTGCGCCGGGTTGACGGCGCCGCCGTGCCCGGGGTCGACGACCACCACCAGCGCAGCCGGCGCCGACTGGGCGTGCACCGACGGCGAGGCGGCGATCACCAACAACGTGACGACCGGGACGCTGAGCAGGACGTGGAGAAGACGGGTCACCGGGCGGCGCATGGCCGAGGTCGAGTTTACACGGGGGCAGGGCAGATCCCCGAATGAAATCCGACCACGCTCACCCCGACCCCCCGGCGCGCCGCGCGCGCCGCTGTCGCTTCGCGACGGGAATCTACCGCGCCGTTTCCAGAGGCGGGACCGACCGCGCTGGTGCTACCTGACTTCTGCCTGGTACGGAAGCAGCGCTATATGCCTGGCCCGGTTCAGCGCGGTGGTGAGCCGCCGCTGATGGCGGGCGCAGGTTCCGGTCATGCGCCGCGGCATGATCTTGCCGCGGTCACTGAGATAGCGACGCAGGCGAGCCACCTCCTTGTAATCGATGACCTCGACGTGCTCGAGGCAGAAGCTGCAGACCTTGCGGCGGCGGCGGTCGTACTCAGGCATCTCTCGCTCCCGGCTAGAAGGGGATGTCGTCGGGGTCGACGTCACCACTCGCGTTGCCGCTCAGCGCCGGGGTGGCCGCGCCCGCTCCGGCGGGCTGGCCGGCGAGCTCGCCACGAGCGCCGCCCTCGCCGTCCTGGCGGCTGTCGAGGAACTGCACGTCGTTGGCGTTGACCTCGGTCTTGTAGCGCTTGGCCCCGGTGTCCTTGTCGTCCCACGAGCGCGTCTGCAGGCGGCCCTCCACGTACACCAGGCGGCCCTTCTGCAGATACTGGCCGCAGAGCTCGGCGAGCTTGCGATTGCCCTGGTTCCAGACCACGATGTCGTGGTAGTCGGTGAACTCGCGACGCTCGCCGCTGGCGTCCTGGCCGTAGCGATTGGTGGCCAGCGCCAGGTTGCAGACGGCGGTGCCGCTGGGGGTGAAGCGCAGCTCAGGGTCGCGGGTGAGGCGGCCGATCAGCATCACGCGGTTGAGCGAGCCGGACATCAGTTCTCCTCCTCGGCGGCGGCGACCAGCTCAGCGGGCCCGTCGTCAGCGTTGTTTTGGTCATCGTCATTGTCGTCCTCGACAGCGCTGTCATCGTCGCCCGGGGCGGCGACAACTGGCTGACGCGCGGTGGGGCTCTCGGCGGCGCCGTCCGGGGTGGTCGCAGGGGCGGACGCGGTCGCTGCCTCCGGCTCGGCATCGGCCTCGGCCTCGGCCTCATCTGCGCCCTCGCGGACCACGAGCAGGTGGCGGAACACGGTCTCGTGGATGGCCAGAGCGCGCTCCAGGTCGGCGACCCGGGCGCCGTCGAGGCGGATGTGGAGCAGCATGTAATGGCCGTCGCGCAGATGGTCGACCTCATAGGCGAGGCGGCGGCGGCCCCAGTTGGTGGTGCGCACCACGGTGCCACCCAGCCCCGTGACCAGCGTCTCGACGGACTCGACAGCCCCCTGAAGGCCCTCGTCGTCGAGCTCAGGGCGGACGATATACATGAGTTCGTAGTCGCGCACCATGCGCGCACCTCCTTTCCCGTGGGCTTGCGGCACCCGGACCCGCTGCTCGGCCGAGGTGGCTGGCAGGCAGCGCCGGATGCAGGAAAGCTGGTTGTGAGAGCGTCCCCGGTGGACGGCCGCAGCATAGCACCCGCCGCCGGCCGCTCCGCCCGCACCGATAGGCTCTAAGGAGCCGCCGCGCAGGATCGGCAGCGGCCGGTGAGCAGGAGCGCGTCGCGCCCGATCACGAAACCGGCGGCGCGGCGCAGCTGCCCCGCCCAGCTGCTCACCAGGGTGGCGTCGATGTCCAGGGTGGCCCCGCACTCCGTGCAGACGGCGTGGTGATGCTCGACCGACTGGATCTCGAACCGCGAGACCCCGTCGCGCAGACGGACCTGCTTGAGCAGCCCGGCCGCGGTGAGGTCGGCGAGGATCCGGTAGACGGTCGACCGATCCATGCGGGGGCGGGGCTCGGTCCGCTGCCAGACCTCGTCGGCGCTGAGATGGGCCCCGCCAGCGTGCTCGAGGGCGCCCAGGACGGCGAGGCGCTGCGGGGTCGCCCGCAGCCCGGCGGCGCGCAGCGACACGACGGCGGGACTATCGGCTGGTCTGGTCGGGGACATCACGTGGGGAGGAGGGGGCCAGCGCCCAGCGCCGCTCGATGTGGCCGAAGCGCCACACCGCCATCGCCGCCAGCCAGGTCACCACGAACATCCCCACGATCATGAAGCCTGCGGTGTTGAGGTCGATGCCGCGCAGGAAGCTCCACACGCCTCCCGAGAGGTTGAAGTAGGTGACACAGATGGAGATGACCTCGATGGTGCCGATCAGCAGCGCCACCGCCACCGACAGGCCGGTGATGGTGAGGTTGTAGAACACCTTGCGCACCGGCTTGGAGAAGGCCCAGCCGTAGGCCACCGTCATGAAGGCGCCGTCGGCGGTGTCCATCATCGACATCCCTCCCGCGAAGAGGATGGGCAGGCTGAGGATGGCGAACCAGGGGAGCTTGGCGGCGAGGCCCCCGGCCAGGGCGAGCAGGCCGATCTCCGTGGCCGTGTCGAAGCCGAGGCCGAAGAGCAGGCCGACCGGGTACATCTGCCAACTGCTGCGGATGGCCCTCACCAGCGGGCGGAGGAGACGGTTGAGCAGGCCGCGGTCCTGGAGCTTCTGCTCCAGCGTCGCCTCGTCGTAGCGGCCCTGGCGCATCTCCCGGAAGATCCGGTAGATGCCCACCAGGATGACCAGGTTGATGGCCGCGATCAGGTAGAGGAAGACGGCCGACACGCCGGTGCCGATGTAGCCCCCGACGCCGGCGAGCCCCCCGCCGGTGACATTGCCGGCCACCGCTTTGGCGGCGATGGCGATGGCCACCCCGAGGCCGAGCACGATGGTGGAGTGGCCCAGCGAGAAGAAGAAGCCCACCCCCATGGGGCGCTTGCCGTCGGCCATGAGCCGGCGGGTGACGTTGTCGATGGCGGAGATGTGGTCGGCGTCGAAGGCGTGGCGGAGGCCGAACGTCCAGGCGGTGAGGCCGATGGCCACGCTGAGCACGCTGTGGTCGACGAACACCGAGTACCAGAGCAGTCCCCAGCCCAGCGCGTTGATCAGGAAGACGGCCCCGCCGAAGCCGAGCAGGCGGCGCTTGTCCCCCGTGCTCAACCGCGTCCGCGGCCGCGCCGTCACCGTCGCCATCCGGCTCCCTCCACCGTGCTGCCAGCCGGCTGCCGACGTTATCGCAATGGTGTGGCATGTGCAACCCAGGCGCATCCGGCGCGTGCCTGCGGGCCGATTCCGCCGGCGCGGCCGGCGCTAGACTTCGAGATTCTCGCGGCCGGGTCAGCTAGCTCAGTTGGTTAGAGCGCACGGTTCACATCCGTGAGGTCGAGGGTTCGAATCCCCCGCTGACCAGGGCCCCGCGGGCCCTGGTGTTTTGATAGAGGGGCGATGCGCCCCTCTCGCTGCGCCGGCGGAGCCGGCTGCGCTCACTCCCCACTCGGCGCGATCAATCGCGCCGGCTCGCCCCACGCGGCAGGCCGCGCGGGGCGCCCGGTGCTTCGACAGAGGGGTGATGCGCCCCTCTCGCTGCGCCGGCTCGCCTTTCGGCTCGCTGGGCTGGCCGCATGCTTCGCTCGTCGGTCGGCTCGCGCGGGGCTTTGCTCAGCTGCCTCCGAGGGCTCGGTAGCCCGCCTCGTCGAGTAGCTTGCCGCTCTCGTCGACGTCCTTGAGTCGGATCATCCAGCCCTCCCCGTAGGGGTCGGCGTTGACCCGTTCGGGGGCGTCGCCGAGCTGGTCGTTGACGCCTGTGACGGTGCCCCCCACCGGGCTGTAGAGGTCGCTGGCGGCCTTGACCGACTCGATCGTGCCGAACTTGTCGCCGGACTTGAGCACGGCGCCGACGGCGGGCAGCTCGACGAAGATGACGTCGCCCAGCTCGGACTGGGCGTGGTTGCTGATGCCGACGGTGGCCACGCCCCCCTCGACGTGCACCCATTCATGGCTCTCGGTGAAGCGGTATTCGCTGAGGTCGGGCACTCAACCATCTCCCTTGGGTCGCTTGTAGAACGGCAGCGGCACCACCTGCGCCGCGGCCGAGGTTCCGCGAATGTCCACGGACGCGCCGTCGTCGCGCTCGAAATCGGGCAGCACCGAGGCGGTGGCCACCGCCGTCCCCACCGTGAACCCGAATGTTCCGCTGGTGACGACGCCCATCTCGCGCCCGTCCTGGAGCACCGCCTGGCCGTGGCGGGCAATGGTGCGCGGGCCGAGGCGCAGCCCGACGAAGCGCCGTGGCGGCGACTCGCGCAGCCCGCGCAGCGCCTCGGCGCCGATGAAATCTCCCTTGTCCAGCTTCACGGTCCAGCCGAGCGCACAGCTGTAGGGGTCGGTGTCGTCATCCATGTCCTGTCCATAGAGGCGCAACCCCGCCTCGAGGCGGAGCGTGTCGCGCGCACCGAGCCCGGCGGGGACGAGTCCGTGCTTCTCGCCGGCGTCCAGAATCGCATCCCATAGCGCACCTGCGGCGGCCGAGTCGATGACGATCTCGAAGCCGTCCTCGCCGGTGTACCCGGTGCGGGAGATGCGCTGCGCCGTGGACCCGGTGATGCCGCCGATGGTGGCGCCGCTGCTGGCGAACGGCTTCATGCCGCGCAGCGGCTCACCGCCGTCCAGCTTGGTGATGGGCTCGAGGATGTCGACGCTCCGTGGCCCCTGCACCGCGAGCAGCGCAACGTCGTCGCTGACATCGCGGAGGCCGGCCTCGTCGCCGCCGTGCTCGCGCATCCAGGCGACGTCCTTCTCGCGTGTCGCGGCGTTGACGATGACCATGAAGTGATCGGCGTCTCGCCGATAGACGAGGAGGTCGTCGATGATGCCACCGTCGTCGTGACACATCACCGTGTAGAGCGCCTGCTCATCGTGCAGTCGCGCCACGTCGTTGGTCACCAGGTGCTGCAGCCAGGAGGAGGCGCCGCCCCCGCTGACCAGCACCTCGCCCATGTGGCTGACGTCGAAGATGCCCGCGCGCTCGCGAACGGCGACGTGCTCGTCGCGGATCCCCGTGTACTGCAGCGGCATGTCGTACCCGGCGAAATCGACCATCCGTGCCCCGGCGGCGAGGTGGCGGTCGTAGAGTGGGGTGTGACGGCCCATCAGGCGAGCGAGTCTAGGGATTCGCCCGTGATGCGGTGGCAACCGCCACCGGCGGCTACCATCCGGCGGAGTCCGTAGCGGGGAGAGCCGGTGTGATCGTCGCCGTCATCGTCGTGGCCGCCCTCGCGGTGGCTGCGGTCGCTGTGCTCGGCAGGGCGCTGCGCTCGCGACTGCCCCGCACCCGCGGCGAGCTCACCGTGGCGGGGCTGCGAGCACCCGCCACCATCGTCCGTGATCGGGTCGGCATGGCCCACGTCGACGCCCAGTCGATGGAGGACGCCGCCTTCGCCATGGGCGTCGTGCACGCCCAGGAGCGCCTCTGGCAGCTCGATCTCACCCGCCGGGTCGCCGCCGGCCGGATCAGCGAGATCGCGGGCCCGGACGGTCTGGGCGCCGACCGCTACCTGCGAAGGGTGGGCCTGCGCCGCATCGCCGACGAGGAGGCGAGCCTGCTCGAGGGCGAGGCCAGGGCGATGCTGGAGGCCTACGCCGCCGGGGTCAACTCGATGATCGGCAGCGGGCGGCGGCTGCCGCTGGAGTTCTCCCTGCTGCGCGTCCGTCCCGAGCCCTGGCGACCCGTGGACAGCATCGCCTGCGCCAAGCTCCTCGCCCTGGGGCTCAGCCTCAACTGGGACAGCGAGGTGCAGCGCCTGCGCCTGCTCCGCGAGGTGGGGCCCGAGACGGCGGCGCGGCTCGAGCCGCTCTACCCGGAGAGCAACCCCACCATCCTGGCCGCCACCGCGGCAGCGCCCGGTCCGCGCGCCGCCGAGGTGCTCCTGGCGCTGTACCAGGAGGCGGCCCGCTGGCTGCCCACCGCGGTGGGGGCGAGCAACGCGTGGGCGGTGGCGCCGTCGCGCACCACCACCGGCAGGGCGATGCTCTGCAACGACCCCCACCTCGAGCCCGCGGTTCCCTCGGTCTGGTTCGCCGCCCATGTCCGCGCCGGCGACGACTTCGAGAGCACCGGCGTGACGCTGCCCGGCCAACCCTTTCCGGTGATCGGCCACAACCGCCGCATCGCCTGGGGATACACCAACTCGTTCGTCGACTCCCAGGACCTCGTCGTCGAGCAGTTCGACGGTGCCGGCGGCAGCCGCTACCGCACCGAGAGGGGATGGGAGCAGTCGCACGTCCTCCGCGAGGTCATCCACGTCAAGGGCCAGGGCGACGAGGTCGAGGAGGTTGTCGTCACCAGGCACGGACCGGTGGTGGAGCGCTGCGACGACCTCGACAGCGGGCGCTGGCTGGGGTTCGCCCTGCAGTGGACCGCTCTCACCCCCGCGTGTGCCGCGCAGGCCCTGCTCAGCCTGCAGCGCGCCCGCGACTGGAGCAGCTTTCGCCACGCCTTCGCGACGCTGGACGCGCCCTCACAGAACGTCGTGTACGCCGACGTCGACGGGCACATCGGCTACTTCTGCAACGGCCGGATCCCGGTGCGGCGGCAGAGACCCTCCGGGCTCCCCGTGCCGGGCTGGGACGGAACCGCGCTGTGGGAGCGCTTTCTCACTGTCGACGAGGCTCCCCAGGTGTTCGACCCCGCGGGTGGCCTGGTGATCACCGCCAACAACAGGATCGTCGGCGACCGCTTCCCCCACTACATCGCCCACGACTACATGGCGGGGTATCGCGCTCGCCGCCTGGAGGAGCTGCTCGACCGTGACGGCATGGACGCCACCCACATGCGCAGCGTGCAGATGGACCTGCTCTCTCTGCCGGCGGCGCAAGTGTCGTCTCTGCTGGCCACGGTCACCTGCGCGATCGAGCCCGCCGACTCGATGCGCCGCCGCCTGGCGGCGTGGGACGGGGCCATGGCCGCCGATCGGATCGAGCCCACCGTGTACGAGGCCTTCATGCTCCGGCTCGCGGAGCGCGCGCTGCGGCCGCTCTGCGGGGATGCCTGGGGGATCGCCGCTGGCATCGACCTCGGCCATCCCCTCTTCGAGTACCCCGGCAATCTCATCGGCCGGGTCACCCCCATGCTGGTGGAGCGCTGGGCCGCTGGCGACGAGGCCATCTTCGACGGGCTGACCACCTGGGAGGAGGTGGCGTCGGCCGCCCTCGAGGACGCCCTCGCCGACCTGCGTGACAGCCTCGGAGAGGAGCGGCGCTGGCGCTGGGGACACGTCCATCGCCTGCCGCTGCGCCACCCGCTGGCGACGCGACGCCTGCTCCGACCGCTGCTCAACGCCCCGGGGCTGAGGGTCGGCGGCGGCGTCGACACCGTCATGGCCACCGCCCACCACCCCGGCCGGAGCTTTGCCACCACGGTGTTCGCGCCGTCATGGCGCCAGGTGATCGATGTCGGGAACTGGGAGAACGGCTGCAGCGGCGTGCTCTATCCGGGACAGTCAGGACATCGCGCGTCGCGCCACCACCACGACCTCTCCAAGCGATGGCTGAGCAATCGCCAGTTCCCGCTCACCTGGGGTGACGCCGCCTTCTCCGGCGGTCGCCGGCTGCGTCTGCGGCCCGTCGAACGGGGGCTCATATCTCCCCGAGCGCGCCTATGATCGGCGGCAGATGATTGCCGCGAGGCCGTCCCGCGCCGGTCAGGCCGGATTGCTGCGAGGATGCTGCTTTGGGTTGGTGCTTGTGGTGGTCCTGGTCGCTGGCGCGGTCTTTGTCAGCGTGCGCGCCCTGGCCGCTCCCGACCTCGGTCCGGCACCGGGCGGCACCTCGCACGGCAACAGTGAGGTGGTGATCGCCGCCGCGCTGGCGGGTGACGCGGCCACCCAGCTGGTCTTCGGCGAGCACGCCGAGGTGACCCTCAGCGAGCGCGATCTCACGGTCATCGCCAACGCCCGCAACCCCTCGCCGGACCGATTCCGCAATCCCCAGGCGCGGGTGCGCAACGGCGACGTGGTGGTGTCCGGGAACACCAGCGTGGGGCCGTTCGGGCTCACCGCGGTGGTCAGGTTCGCCGTCCTCTCCAGCAACGCGTCGGGGTCCACGCAGGTCACAGCTCGAGCCGTCGACTACTCGGTGGGCCAGCTGGGCGTGCCCGGCTTTCTGGCTGATCGCGTCAACCCGCGGGGGTCGGCGTCCGTCAACCTCACTGCGCTGTTCGCGTCCAATCCCATCCTCGAGGGCCTCTCGCAGTCGCTGGACTGCGTCGTGGTGCACGACGACGGTGTGCACGTCGGCTTCCACCGCCCCGGCGCCGGCGCCAGCGCAGCGACGTGCGGCTGATGGGGAGCGCACCGGCCGCCACCAGAGTCGGCGCGTGAACCTCGACGACATCCTCGGCTGGTCGGCGCAGCTGGCCGGCTGCGACACGGTTCCCGCCGACTCCCAGGTGTACGTCGAGTCGGCGTCGGATGTGCGCCGCGTGCTCTTCGGGGTCGACATCACCCTCGCCGACGTGATCTGGGCGCAGCAGAACGGCTTCGACGCAGTCATCGCCCATCACCCCCTCGGTGACCGCGCCCGGCTCGGCCTGGCCCAGGTGGTGCACCGCCAGGTCGACCAGATGGTCGCGGAGGGCGTGGCCCGTGAGCTCGCCGAGCACGCCGTGGCGATCCGGCTGGAGGCGGTGGAACGCCGCCTCCATGTCAGCAACGTCAACGCCCTGGTCGACTCGGCGCGGCTGGTGGGCATGCCGCTGTGCAACGTCCACCTGGCCTGCGACATCATCACCCGCGACGCGCTCATCGACGTGCTGCGCCGCCACGCCGGCGAGGACAGCACCGTCGCCGACGCCATCGCCTGGCTCGACGCCGCCTTTCCCGAGTACCGGAACGGACACGCCCGCCCGCAGGCCTGGGCGGGCTCGGCGCGCAACCCGCTGGGCCGCTGGACGGTGGCCATCGCCGGAGGCACCAACGGCGGCTTCCCGGTCTTCCACGAATACTTCCAGGCCGGGGTCAACACCATCTTCGCCATGCACATCGACGAGGCCGACCTGCAGCAGCTCCGCGCTGTCGCCGACACCGAGCACACCCTGGTCATCACCGGGCACATGGCCAGCGACAGCATCGGCATCAACGCCGTCATCGCCGGGCTCGAGGAGCGCGGGGTCGAGGTGGTGCGAACTGGCGGCGTTGTCGCGCCTTGAGCGCGTTCGAGTCCGATCAAGGACCGGGCGCCGGCCGCCCGGCATCTCCGCTGCGCTCAGAGGCTTCGCGGGCGTTGGGCACACTGAGTCAGGGCTGCGCGGATGTTGGTCAGTTGTCGGTCCCGTCGATCGCCGCCAGGATGAAGGCTGCGTGGCTCTGCACCTGCGGGTAGTTGCCCAGCGGGCTGTGGTCGGTGGGGTCGGCCACCTCTCCGAAGAGACCGAGCGGGCCGCGTGACGAAGCGGCGGCGGCGAACTGTGACGATCCATCGCGGCCGGTGTGCTGCAGCGCCTGCGCCACCCAGAAGGTGGGGAACAGAAAGGGCGCGCAGGGGTCGCGGAGCTCGTCCTCGCCGGGCACGTGGCGATCGATGAGACCTCCGCGCGAGAGGGTGGCGACGATGGCGTCCAGGGTGTCGTCGCGGCGCCGGTCGCCGCCGTCGAAGAGGTCGAACAGCACCGCTTGCGCGAGCGCCGCGTCGGGGCCGCCGCCCTTGTCGTGCAGGGTCAGCGGGCCGTCTGCGCTGAGCAGCCCGGCGCGGATGGCCTCGGCGGTGCGCCGCCAGCGATCCACGTCGCCCGCGATGATGCCTCTGCCGGCGAGCGCGACGGCGTGCCCCAGGCCCGCCCACGCCGCCACCCGGGAGTGGGTGTAGTGGCGCGCCGGCCCGCGGATCTCCCAGATGCCCTGATCGGCCTGCGTCCAGTGATCGGCCGTCCAATCGGCGAGGCGCACCGTCCCCTCGCGAAGTGAGGCGGGCAGGACGTCGTGCTCCGCCAGCCGGGCAGCGAGCTCCAGGACCTCCCCGGCGACGTCGAGCTGTGCCTGCTCCGCAGCCGCGTTGCCGGTGCGCACCGGGCGTGCGCCGCGGTAGCCGCGGAGGTGATCGAGCGCCTCCTCCGGCGGCGGGGCACCGCCGTCGACGCGGAGCAGCACCGCCGGGGGCAGCGCCCGCACCGCGGCGCCGATGAAGTCGCCGAGCGCGGTGGCCTCGTCGACCTGGCGGGCACGGAGCATGCCCAGCCCGGCCAGCGCCGTGTCACGCAGCCAGCTGTAGCGGTAGTCCCAGGTGCGTGAGCCCCCCGGCCACTGCGGCAGCGAGGTGGTGGGAGCGGCGACGATGCCGCCGCCACGCTGCCGCAACCCGGCCAGGACGGCCGCGCTCTGCACCAGCAGCGCGCGAGCGCCCGCCTCCCCAAGCGTGCCCGCGGCCAGCCGGTTGGGCACGAGGTCTGAGAGGGCGGGCAGCGTGGCGGCGAACCACTGGCGTGTGGCGTCGAGCGAGCTCTCGGGCACCGTGTCGCGCCCGTCGCAGAGCACCACCGCACCCCCGGACGCATCGACCAGGAATCGGCACTCGGCGCCATCGTGTGCATCCACCGTCCAGGGGCCGGCGGCGTGCACAGCCAGATCGAGCCCGCCGCCGCCAATGCGCAGCACCGACCCGTGCACCACCGGCTGCGCCCGTGCGCGCGCGGCGCCAGGCGCCAGTGCAACGTGCGTGATCATCTCCACGCGCCCCCGCGCGCGCAGGCTGCGCACCAGGCGCGGCGCGCCGTCACACGCCAGAGCGTCGTGGACGACGAGCTCGTCCCCCCCGACCCGCCACACCGTCCGCAGGATCAACGTGCCGGGCAGATAGCTCCGCTCAACCACCGTCGCCGACGGATCGGCCGGCGCCACCCGAAAATGACCGCCGACGACGTCGTCGAGGATGGAGAGCAGGCAAGGCGGGGAATCGACGCGAGGCCAGCAAAGCCAAGCGACATTGCCGTCAGGATCGACAAGCGCCGCAGTCCGCCCATCGGCGAGCAGAGCATGTTCACCGATGGCGTGTTGCACGGCGCCGAAGTGTAAGCACAGGCACGCACCAAGGAAGCCGACAACCGTCCGACAATCCCACCACGGGAGTGCCCAGCCGTCAGGTCCGGTTGGGACTCAGCCAGGGATGGTGTTGGCGATGGTCGCGATCTTCGAGGCCCACAGCGGGTCGCTGGCGTAGTCGACGTTCATGCCCCGCAGCGTCGGTCCGTGATAGAAGACGCCGCTCGGCGAGAGGTAGTTGGTCGCCACCTTCTGAGCCACGAACTGGATGCAGGCGTCGAAGCTGGGAAAGCTGACCGCGTCCCCGTAGGGGTTGGCGTCGTCGGCCCCGTACCCGAAGAGGTTGTGCTTGCCCTGTGCGATGGCGCTTGTCCCCCACGCGGACTCGAGGATGGCGTGGGCCACGAAGTAGCGCGCGCTGACGTGGTACGTCGTCTCCGCGTGCATGAAGCTGGCGCCCAGCCCGGCGAGCGCGCTGCCACTGAGAAAGGAGTCGAGCTTGGCGGCCGTCTCGCCGGACGGCTTGGTGAGGTCTGTGTCGACCGTGAACCCTCCTCCGGTGACGCCGACGAAGACGGTGCCGTTGTTGCGGGCCGCGGCGGCGGCTGCTGCTGCTTTGGCTGCCGCTGCCTTTGCGGCTGCGGCGGCGGCGGCAGCCTGGGCAGCAGCCGCGGCCTGGGCCGCCGAGTACTGCCGCTGCGCGGTGGTGACGTTGCTGTACGCCGCGATCACCACGGTCTGCAGCTGGTCGTTCTCGACGGCGACGACGGCCTCGGCGGTGGCCGCCTGCTGGCTCGCCACCTCTGCCTGCTGGCGCGCCACGGTGGCGTCGGCGAGCGCCTGGTGCGCCTCAGCCTGTGCGCCGGCGATGCGGGCGAGCAGGATCCTGCCGGCCTGATTCACCCGATCCATCTCGGCGACCCGCTGGAAGACGTTGCCGATGTCCGACGCCGCGATGATGTAGGCGAGGGCGCCCTGCTCGCCACCCGACTTGTAGACGCTGCGCACGTAGGCGGCGAGCTCCGTCTTGTCGGCGCTCACCTCGGCGTTGAGAGACGCCACGTGCGCGGTGTCCGTGGTCACCGCCAGGTCGAGGCTGGCCACGCGCGCCTGCACCGCGGCCAGCTGGCGCTGGGCACCGGCAAGCTGCTGCTGGGCGGCACCAAGTGCCGTGCTCGCCTGGGTGGCCTGGTGCTGGGCCTGGGCCAGATTCTGCTGGGCTGCGGTGACGCTGGGTGGGCTGTCGGCGCGGGCGGGGAGCGCGATGCCCGTCAGAGCCGCCGCGATGACCGTGACGGCGAGCGCGCGGACACGAACAGAGAGGTGCACTCGGCGAAGATTGCCAGCCGTCCCACACCTGACCCGCCGGCGTCACCGCGCCGTCACGGGACCGTTGCGCAGCGGTGAGAGGCGGCGGACCCCAGGCCCGCCGAGCGCGCTAGGAGGCCTTGCGCTCCAGGAGCGTCTGGCCCACCGTGGCGGCGTCGAAGCTCAACTCCTCGGAGTGGCGGGGCCCGCAGTCCGGGCACTGGATGTGGCCGCCGATGGGCTCGTCGTTGGCGTCGAAGTACACCACTGCAAGCCGGTCCGCGCGGCAGCGGGGGCACGTGTCCAGGGTCGTCATGGCATCTCCGCGTGGTCAACAGCAGCGCGACCCATCATCGCATCTCGGCCCCCGCCGCGCGACTCGCGATCGGCCCCCGCCGCCGATTTTCCCGCCCCCCGCCTGTACTACCGTGGCGGGCATGCCGGCACCCCCTCCGACCAGCCGGCAGCGCCGCCTCCTCGAGCGTCATCTCGACGAGCTCGACCTCTGGAACCGGCGTCTCAACCTGACCACCGTGCCGCGCGAGCGCGCCTGGGAGCGCCACACCGCTGAGGCGCTGAGCCTTCTCGCCAGCGCGGACCTGGCCGAGGCGAGCCGCTGTGCGGACCTCGGCTCCGGAGGCGGCATCCCCGGAGTGGTCGTCGCCATCATCCGCCCTGACGTCAGGGTGACCCTGATCGAGTCCGACCAGCGCAAGGCCGGCTTCCTGGTGCACGTCGCCGGACTGCTCGAGCTGGCGAACGTCACCGTGGCGGCCAGCCGAGCCGAGCAGCTGGCGCAAGACCCTGAACACCGCGAGTCGTACGACACGGTGGTGTCGCGCGCCGCCGCGCCCCCACCCCGACTGTGGAGGCTCGCGGCACCGCTCCTGCGCAGCCAAGGAACGCTCTGGGCACTGGTCAGCGAAACCGACGCGGCAGCGGCGGTCGCCGTGATGTCGGGCGACCCAGGAGCCGTGCCCCGCCAGCCAGCTCCGGGAATCCTGTCCGTGACCAAGCGCCGACTCGCCGGCTGACACCAGACCTCAGCGCCCAGAGCGCCCCAGCACGTCGAGCACAGCGGCACGCTCGTTCCAGGGCAGGTGGCGGCCGCCGGACTCGATGGAGCTCTCGTGACCCTTGCCGGCGAAGAGCACGGAGTCGCCGGGCCCCGCGCCGGCGAGTGCGAAGGCGATGGCCTCGGCGCGGTCGGCGATGACGTGGAGGGTGTCGCCGCGGCGCTTGCCGGCGCGCTCCGCACCGGCGGCGATCTGCTCGCAGATGGCCAGGCGATCCTCGCCGCGGGGGTCCTCGTCGGTGACCACCACGTCGTCGGCGAGGCGGCCCGCGACCACGCCCATCGCGGGCCGCTTCTCGACGTCGCGCTCGCCGGCCGAGCCGAAGACCACCCAGAGCCGCCCGGCGGTGGCGGCGCGGAGCTCGGTGAGCACCTTCCCCAGAGCCTCGGCGGTGTGCGCGTAGTCGATGACCACTGAGAACGGCTGGCCGGCGTCGACCCGCTCCATGCGGCCGTCGACGCGGTCGAGCCCGGTGATGCCGGCGACGGCGGCCCCGAACGGTGCCCCCGTGCTGCAGGCGGCCGCCAGCGCCGCCAGAGCGTTGGCGGCGTTGAACCGCCCCGCCAGGTGGAGGGCCAGGTCGGCGTCGCCCCAGGGTGTGCGAGCGCGCAGGCGCACCCCCTCCGGTCCCGCGGTGACGTCCTCGGCGACGAGGTCGGCCGCGGCTCCGCTGGAGCTGTAGGTGAGGCGCGTGGCCACCGCCAGCGCCGCCAGCCGCGGGTAGGCGAAGTCGTCGTCGCGGTCGAGGACCGCGATCCCGTCGGGCCGGGATCCGACCAGCTCCAGCAACCGCGCCTTGGCGGCCAGGTAGCCGGCGCGGTCCCCGTGGACGTCGAGGTGCTCTGAGGTGATGCGCGTGTAGACGGCGAGGCGGTACTCCACATGGTCGACGCGGTGCATCTCCAGGCCGTGCGACGACGTCTCCACCACGACGTGGGTGCATCCCGAGTCGCGCAGCGCCGCCAGCCGGCGCTGGGTCTCGACCGCCTCCATGGTGGTCTGGCGGGTGGTGTTGGCGATCACGGTGTCGCCGTCGCGGAAGTCGACGGTGGAGATCAGGCCGGCGCGCAGCCCCGCCGCACGCCACGCCGCCCACAGAAGTGTCGAGGTGGTGGTCTTGCCATCGGTCCCGGTGACCCCTGCCACCGTCAGCGACCGCGAAGGGTGGCCGTGGATGGCCGCCGCCAGCGCGCTCAGCGCCACCCTCGAGTCCTCGACGAGAACCACGGGGACCCCACGCGGCAGGGGCGTGTCGAGCTCGCGCTCGGCGATCACCGCCACCGCCCCGGCGGCGGCGGCGGCCGCGGCGTGGCGGCGTCCGTCCTCGCGGCGCCCGGGCACCGCCACGAAGAGCGCTCCCGGGGTGACCTCGCGGGAGTCGTGGGTCACGGTGGTGATCTCCACCCCCGTCTCGTCCCCCGACACCGACCTGGGGACGACCCCCGCTGCACGGAGGAGCTCGCGCACGCCAATCACCTGGCCGCAGTCTAGGGCGCGCGGCCTCCACCGGCGCCGGGCCAGGACGGAAAGGAGACTGGATTGGTCGGGTATTGGGTACCATTCCTCCATGGCCAACTCGCGCGACCTTCTCGACGACGCACGCCGGGTCATCCCCGAGGTGACCGCCGCGCAGGTCGCCAGGGAGAGAGGCACCAGGACCCTCATCGACGTGCGCGAGCGCACCGAGTTCGAGGAGGGCTACATCCCCGGGTCCCTCCACCTCAGCAAGGGGTTCATCGAGGTCCAGGTCGAGGACCGGGTGCCCGACAAGAGCACGCCGATCACCCTGTACTGCGCCGGTGGGACCCGTTCCCTGCTGGCCGCGCGCGCCCTCCACGAGCTGGGCTACACGGACGTGCGTTCCATGAGTGGCGGCTTCAGCGGCTGGAAGCAGGCGGGCTTCGACTTCGACGTCCCGCGCACCCTGACCCCCGATCAGAAGCGCCGCTACAACCGCCACCTGCTCATCCCCGAGGTCGGGGAGGAGGGCCAGGCCAAGCTGCTCGCCGCCAAGGTGCTGCTCATCGGCGCCGGAGGCCTGGGCAGCCCCGCCGCGCTCTATCTGGCCGCCGCCGGGGTGGGCACCATCGGCCTGGTCGATTTCGACGTCGTCGACGACTCCAACCTGCAGCGCCAGATCATCCACACCCGCGACCGCATCGGCATGCGCAAGACCGAATCGGCGCGCATCGCCATCGAGGCGCTCAACAGCGACGTGCGCGTGGTCCAGCACAACGAGATGCTCAACTCCGAGAACGCGCGTGGGCTCTTCGACCAGTACGACATCATCGTCAACGGCTGCGACAACTTCCCCACCCGCTACCTGGCCAACGATGTCGCCCTGTTCGCGCGCAAGCCGCTGGTGGACGGCGGCATCTTCCGGTTCGAGGGCCAGGTCACCACGGTGCTGCCCTTCGCGTCGCCGTGCTACCGCTGCCGCTACCCGTCTCCGCCGCCACCCGAGGAGGCGCCCTCCTGCGCCGAGGCGGGCGTGCTCGGCGTGCTTCCCGGGATCGTCGGCATCCTCCAGGCCACCGAGGTGGTCAAGCTGATCATCGGCATCGGCCAGCCGCTGGCCGGCCGCCTCCTCCACATCGACGCGCTCGACATGCGCTTCCGCGAGTTCCGCGTGCCCCGCGATCCCAACTGCCCGGTGTGCGGCGAGAATCCCACCATCACCGAGCCCATCGACTACGAGGGCTTCTGCATGGTGCCCGCGGGCGTGGCCACGGAGGCTGTCGGCGCCGGCGTCTGAGCCGCGGGGAGGTCCGGTCGCTGCCCCTATGATCGGGCGGCCATGAGCTCCATCGAGATCGTCGACGTCGACCGCGCCGACATGGCCGCGTTTGTGGCCACAGCGCAAGGCTTCTGGGGCGAGCCTGGCGACGATGGTCTGGACCTCGTCAAGGACGTGCTCAGTCGCGCGCTGCTGGCGCGGATCGACGGTGGCGACGTCGGGGCCGCAGCGGTGATCGACTTCCAACTGACGCTGCCCGGCGGCGCTGCCGTGCCCATGGACGGAGTGACCTGGGTGGCGGTGTCGGCGACCGCCCGCCGCCGCGGTGCGTTGCGGGCCATGATGGGCCACTGCTTGGAGAGCGCACGGGCGCGGCGCATCCCCGTGCTCGGCCTGGGTGCGTCGGAGAGCTCCATCTACCGCCGCTTCGGGTACGGGGTGGCCAGCCACATCGGCGACGTCGACATCGACACCGCCCAGGCCACTCTGCGCGTGCCGTTCGAGGATCCCGGACGTCTGCGCTTCGAGCCGTTCGACACCGGCATCCCCGCATTGCGCGAGATCGAGAGCCAGCAGCCCGATCGAGTCGGCGGGATCCGGCGCTCAGAGAACCATTGGCGCCGCCTCGCCGCGTCGGTCGCGCGGCCGCGGGATGGCATGGGCCCGATGCAGGTGGTCCTGCATGAGGACGGGTCGGGTCAGGTCGACGGTTTCTCCCTGTACCGGCTGGAGATGCGCTGGCCGGACGAGCTTGCCGACGGCATCGTCCACGTCCACGCGCTGACGGGGCTGAACTGCGCTGCCCATGTCGCGCTCTGGCAACACGTGCTCGGATTGGACCTCATCGAGCATCTGCAGATGGAGCGCTTCTGGCCCGACGATCCCATCCAGCATCTGCTCGCTGATCCCCGCCGGCTGCGCATCAGAGTCCGCGATGATCTTCATCTGCGCGTGGTCGATGTCGTAGCGATGCTGCAGTCACGGCGCTATTCGCGCGAGGACTCCGTGGTCATCGAGGTGCGCGACCAAGCCTGTCCTGACGTCGCCGGTCGGTACCGGGTGGAGGGCGGGCTGGAAGGTGCCGCGGCAGCGAAGACAGACGCGGCGGCCGACATCGTTCTCGACAATGCCAGCCTGGGGTCAGTGATGCTCGGTGACAGCAGCGTGGCAGCGCTGCACCGTGCAGGCCTGGTCGAGGAGACGCGTCCCGGCGCCGTCCGTCGCGCCAGCGCCATGTTCAGCTGGTCGCCGCGGCCGTGGCTGAACCACATGTTCTGAGGCTGGTCGAGCCAGCGTTGTCACCGGTGGGGCCTCAGGGCACCCAGACGGCGTGGTCGTGCGCGAAGACAACTCTCGCCGGATCGAGCTTCAGCAGGCGATCCATCCATGCCGAAGGGATGGGTAGCGGCGGCGGATGGCGCTCGCGCCGCGCGCGCCACGCGAGCGCATCGGCGCTGTAGTCGGTTGCGGAGTCGTGACTCTGCCCTGCAGCGACGACGACGGTGCCGTCGCCCAACTGCACCAGAAGGGATTGATGCCCCGCGGTGTGTCCGGGTGTGGGGAACAAGGTCACCCCGGTCAGAATCTCGGCCTCCCCGTCGAGCTCCTCATAGTTGGCTTGTGGAGTGTCGATCAACTCGGGCAGCGTGTAGTCCCGCGTGTGCCTGGCAGCCTCGAGCTCGATCCTCTGCGTGAATACGGGTCTGCCATCGAGCAGGGGATTGCCGCCACAGTGATCGAAGTGCAGATGACAGTTGGCCACCAGGTCGATCTGGCCGGGCTGCATGCCGGTAGCGTGGAGCGCAGCCTCCAAGGTCTGACGCCGCGGCCGGTAATGGGCGTCCACCTCGGGGTTGCTGCCCATCCCGGTGTCGAAGAGCAATCTCCCGTCGGCGTGGTCGATGAGATAGCCGAGACATGGCTCCGCCCGCGGAGCGCCCGTGCCGGTCTCCACAGGCGGGCGGATGAAGTATCCGAAGTCGACCCTCCGCACACTCACCTCACGCACGTGCGTCAGTGTGACTAAGGTCAGTTGATCATGCCCGCCGCCCTGGTCACTG
>DASZKZ010000010.1:0-4216 GCA_035552595.1 Candidatus Dormiibacterota bacterium | reverse complement strand
AGAAGAGCCTCGGGGGACGCCGACTGATGGGCCACCACGAAGTCCTTGCCGCCGGTCTCCCCGACCAGACGCGGGTACGTCCTGTAGCCGTCGAGGTTGGCGGCGACCGTCGACCAGATGTGCTGGAAGGTGCCCGTCGAGCCGGTGAAGTGGATGCCCGCGAGGTCGGGGTGGGGGAGGGCGGCAGCGCCGACACCACCGCTGTGCCCGGTGACCATGTTGATCACTCCCGGTGGGAGCCCCGCCTCCTCGAGAAGCTCCATCAGCGCCGACGCGGCCAGCTGCTGGGTGGTCGCCGGCTTCCACACCACGGTGTTGCCCATCAGAGCCGGCGCGGTGGGCAGGTTGCCGCCGATCGACGTGAAGTTGAAGGGCGTGATGGCCAGCACGAAGCCTTCGAGCGGGCGCAGCTCCATGCGGTTCCAGACGCCGGGCGGGGAGAGGGGCTGGTCGTCGTTGAGGTGGGCGGCGAAGTGGACGTTGAAGCGCCAGAAGTCGACCAGCTCGACGGCGGCGTCGATCTCTGCCTGGAACACCGTCTTGCTCTGGCCCAGCATGGTGGCCGCGTTGACGCGCGCCCGCCAGGGTCCGGCGAGGAGGTCGGCGGCGCGGAGGAAGACGGCGGCGCGGGACTCGAACGAGGTCTCGGCCCACTCGCGGCGGGCGCGCAGGGCGGCGTCGACAGCGGCGCGCACCTCGGCTTCCGTGGCGGTGCGGCCCTCGCCGAGGACCAGGCTGTGACGGTGCGGAGCGGTCACCGTGAAGGACTCGCCGGTGCCCTCGACGTCGTCGCCGCCGATGCGCAGCGGGAGGGCATGCGGAGCGGTGCCGGTCAGCTCGTCCAGCGCGGCGCGGATGGCGGTGCGTTCGGGGGAGTTGGGGCGATACTCCAGGACCGGCTCGTTGCGGGGCGGGGGGGCGTCTGTCATCGCCGCGATTGTGGCTCAGCGAGGCGGGGTCGTCGTCGCATCGCCGCCGCCGGGGGTCGTTGTAGAGTGGAGCGCGGCATGCGCGACATTCCCCTGACACCGACGACGCGCGCGCCTCGGGCGGCCGCCGACACCCGACCGATGCACCAGCGGCTGCTCCCCGAGGGCGTGGAGAGGCGGCCGGAGTGGCTGACGGTGAAGCTGCCCGCGGGGGACGGCTACGCGGAGATCAAGAGCCTGATGCGCGGCCTCGAGCTCACCACCGTGTGCGAGGAGGCGCGCTGTCCCAACATCGCCGAGTGCTGGGGGCACGGGACGGCCACGTTCATGATCCTCGGCGAGGTCTGCACCCGCGCCTGCGCCTTCTGCGCGGTGACCAGCGGCAAGCGGGGCGGGGACATCGACGCCGACGAGCCCCGCCGCGTCGGCGCTGCGGTGGCCCAGATGGGCCTGGCCCACGCGGTGGTCACCTCCGTGGACCGGGACGACCTCCCCGACTTCGGCGCCGCCCTGTTCGCTGACACCATCCACGAGATCCGCCGCCAGTCGCCGGGCACCACCATCGAGGTGCTCACCCCCGACTTCAACGGCAGCCTGGAGTCGCTGCGGGTGGTCATGGGCGCGCGGCCGGAGATCTTCAACCACAACCTGGAGACGATCGCCCGCCTCTACCGAAGGGTGCGCCCCAAGGCGGGCTACCGGCAGAGCCTGACGCTGCTCCAGGAGGCCAAGCGCCTGGAGCCGCGCAGCCGCACCAAGAGCGGGCTGATGGTCGGTCTCGGCGAGCAGATGGACGAGGTCAAGCAGCTGCTCACCGACCTGCGCGCCCACGACGTCGAGATCGTCACCATCGGCCAGTACCTGCGGCCCTCGCTGAAGCACCACCCCCTGGTGCGCTTCTGGACGCCCGCCGAGTTCGCGGAGCTCAAGGGCTTCGGCCTGGCGCTGGGCTTCCACCACGTGGAGAGCGGGCCGCTGGTGCGCAGCTCGTACCACGCGCACGAGCAGGCGGTGGCGGCGAGCGCGGGCTGAGGATGGCGACGCTCGAGTATCTCTGGCTGGGGCGCGTCCCCTACCGGGATGCGTGGGCGCTGCAGGGGCGCCTGGCGTCGGCGCGGGCCCGGGGCGAGATCGAGGACGTCCTGCTCATGGTGGAGCACCCGCCGGTGTACACCATGGGACGCACCGGCTCAGCGAGCCATGTCCCCGGCGGAATCGCGCACCTGGTGGCGCTCGGCGCCGAGTACATCGACGTCGACCGCGGCGGCTCCGTGACCTTCCACGGGCCCGGCCAGCTGGTCGCCTATCCCATCCTCCAGATCGCCGACGTCTTCCCGCTGGCCGACGACCCTCGCCGCGGCGACGTGGTGGCCCACCTCCGCGCGCTCGAGGAGGCGCTCATCGCCACCGTGGCCGCCTACGAGGTGGTCGCCGGCCGGCGGCCACCGCACACGGGCATCTGGGTCGGAGACGAGAAGCTGGCCGCCATCGGGGTCAAGCTGGCCTCGGGGGTGACCACCCACGGGGCCGCGCTCAACGTCAGCACCGATCTCGACTGGTTCGCGCAGGTCATCCCCTGCGGGATCGCCGACGCCGGGGTCTCCTCCCTGGCCTCGCTGGGGGTGAAGCCGGCGCCGCGGCTCCACGACGTGGCGGTGCGCTTCGCGACCGAGCTGGCGCGGGTCATCGGCCGGCCGCCCAAGCGCGCCGGCGAGGCGGTGCAGGCGGTGGTGACCGCGGAGGGCGTCCTGGCCGTCTGACGCTGGCGAGCGTACGCCAGCGCTCACACAGGCTTGAAGATTTGTGGCCGGATGACCAGATTCTCGCCAACAAGCCGACGCAAACCCACAAACCCCTGGTCAAGCGGGCTCGATACCGCTACCATGCGGCTTCAGGAACGCCCACCCGCTCGGCCTGTTCTCCCCACGTTCTTCCAACCCCCCGAGTGGACGCGCTTCCCGAGGATCTGCGATGGCAACCTTCGTCCGCAATCGTGTGCTCAATCAGCTGACCTGGGCCGAGGAGGAGGAGGAGAAACGCGCCGGCCGTCGCGACGCTCTCTGCGAGCTCGACGGCCTGCTCACCCAGCTCGAAGAGGTCAACCTCCGTGGTGGCGCGGTGCCCAGCCGGGTGCTGATCGCGCTGCGCCGCCGTGGCGTCATCGCCCGGCCCGGGGTCAACCCCGCCGAGCTCATCGAGGCCATCTTCAGCGTCCAGGAGGCGTTCATGCGCCAGCCCGACGGGGCCGACCAGCTGATCGCCTACGAAGACCTGCGCCGGCGCATCGCCTGACGCCTTCCGCGGCTGCTAGCCTGCGGCGATGGATCTCGAGGCCGCCAAGCGCTCCGCGGGGGAAGCGGCGGCCCTCCTCGTCGAGGAGGGGATGACGGTCGGCCTCGGGACCGGCACCACGGCGCGCTGGTTCATCGAGGCGGTGGGCGCGCGCGCGGAGGCGGGCTTCCGGGTGACCGCGGTGGCGACGTCGCTGGCCAGCGCCGCGCTGGCCTCCCGGCACGGCATCGCGCTGGTGGAGCTGGGCCCGCGGGGCGTGGATCTGGCGGTCGACGGCGCCGACACGGTGGACCCCGACCTGCGCCTGCTCAAGGGGCTGGGGGGCGCCCTGGTCCGGGAGCGGATCGTGGCCGCGGCGGCGGCCCGCTTCGTCGTCGTGGCCGACCAGAGCAAGCTGCGCCCTCACCTGGCCGGCTTCGTGCCGGTCGAGCTGCTCGCCTTCGGCTGGCACCACACCATGAAGCTGCTCAATCAGACCGGCGCGGAGTTCAACCTACGCCTCGACCCCGCCGGCGAGCCACTGCGCAGCGACAACGGCAACCTCATCGCCGACGGTGAGTACGCGCCCATCACCGACCCCGAGGGCTTGGCGGCGCGCCTCGACGCCATCCCGGGAGTGGTGGGGCACGGCCTCTTCCTGGGCATGGCCGACCTGGTCATCGTGGGCGGCGCCGACGGCGCGCTGCAGCGCCTGGAGCCCGCGCAGCACCGCCCCGCCGCCCTATCCTGAGCGGCCGGGTCGCATGGATTGAGGAGGTGGCCGCATGGCCGGAGAGACGCTCGCCTGGAGGGCCATCAAGCCGGGCCACAAGGTGTTCGACAGGGACGGCGAGGAGATCGGCACAGTGGCGCGCGTGCTCGCCGACGACAAGGCCGACATCTTCCACGGCGTCTCGGTGAAGCGCGGCGTGCTGGGGACGGAGCTGGAGATCGTCGCCGCCCAGATCGAGCGCATCGACGAGGACGCCGTGCACACCTCGGTACGAGAGCAGGAG
>DASZKZ010000009.1:0-34361 GCA_035552595.1 Candidatus Dormiibacterota bacterium | reverse complement strand
GCCGTCGAAGGCCGCGTACTGGTATGCCTCGCTCCAGGTCGGCACGTTGAACGTGTTGTGCACGAAGTAATCGATGTTGCCGCCGTGCTGGAGCACCGCCTGGCCGATGTGGACCATCTCGGCCGCGGTCTCGCCGACGATGTGCACACCGAGCACGCGTCGATCGTCGCGACGGAAGACCAGCTTCACCATCCCGTCGGTGGCTCCGGCGATGGTCGCCCGCGTGTTGCGGCTGAAGTGCGCGCGACCCACCGCGTAGTCCAGTCCCTGTTCCTCCGCCTGCTGCTCGGTCAGCCCCGCCATGCCGACCTCGGGGATCGAGTAGACGCCCATCGCCGGCGTCGAGACGCGCTGGTTCCAGTACGGAGTGGCGAAGGCATGTGACGCGGCGAGCCGTCCCTGCTCCATCGCCGCCGAGGCGAGCGCCGGCGGTCCCACCACGTCACCTGCCGCGTACACCCCGGGAGCCGTGGTCTGCAAACGCTCGTCAACGACGATCCGTCCCTTGGCGTCGACCTCGATGCCGGCATCCTCGAGACCGAGCTCGCCGGTGGTGCCGGCCCGGCCGCTGGCCACCAGCACTCTCTGCGTCCGCACCACCTCGCTGTTGGTCAGGGCCACCGCGAGGCCGTCCGCTCGGCGCGACACACCCTCGACCGCACGGGACAGGAGCAGCTCGACGCCCATCAGCTCGAACGCCACGCGCAGCTGCTCGGACACCTCATGGTCGGCCATGCGCAGCAGGCGATCTCCGCCGTCGACCAGCGTCACCCGTGTCCCCAGCGCCGAGAAGATCGACGCGTACTCGCAGCCGATCGGACCCGCGCCGACGATCAGCAGGCTGTCGACGCGGTCGAACGCGCCGACGACGGAGTCGGAATCGAGGATGCCGGGGTCGTCGGTGGGGATCGCGGGGGGATGAAAGGGAACCGAGCCCGTGGCAAGGAGAACCGCCTCTGCGCGCAGGACACGCTCCGAACCGTCGCTTGCACGAACCAGCACGCTGTGGTCTCGACCGAGACGGGCGGTTCCGTGCACGATCGCGACACCGTGGCGCTCGAGGTTCTCGCGCACTCGCGCGATCATGGTGGCGCGCACGTCGTCGTTGCGCCGCCGCGCCAGGTCGCTGATCCGGCCTGGATCGAGGCCCAGCCCCACCCCGTACACGTCCGCCCGGCGAAAGCCGGTGAGATAGAGCGCCGTTTCGCGAAGCGTCTTGGTGGGAACCCCGGCTGTCCCGACCGGGGCGCCCCCGACCTGGTCGGATCGCTCCACCACCGCGACCCGCTTGCCGAAGTACGCGGCGTGGGCGGCGGCCTTCTCGCCAGCCGGCCCCGAGCCGATGACCACGAAGTCGAAGACGTCGGGGTCCTGGCTCACCCCGCAAGCGCCTCGAGAAGCACGTCCGCATCAAAGTTTTCCTGATGCAGCGCGCCGTCGATGAACAGGGTCGGCGTCCCCCCCACCTCACCCGAGGCGTTCCCGCTCTCAACATCCCGGCCGATCCGCTCCAGCACCGCCGGTCCGAGGCGATCACGCTCGAAGACATCGAGATCCAGGCCGAGGTCCGCGGCATATCCGCGCAGGTCGTCATCCTCGAGTGCCTTCTGATGGTGGAAGAGCACCTCGTGCATCTCCCAGAAATGCCCCTGCAGCGCTGCTGCCTCCGCGGCGGCTGACGCGGCGAGAGCATGTGGGTGGACCTCTGTCAACGGAAAGTGGCGGTAGGCGAAGCGAACCCGCTCACCCAGCGCGCTCTCGACGAGCTGGATCTGCCGGTACGCCAGTCGAGAGTACGGGCACTCGTAGTCGCCGTACTCGAGGATGAGGCGGCCATCGGCGCCGCCCCGTACGTGGTCCACTGCATCGTCGAGCGGCGCCACAGCCATCTCCGTGTCCCTCCAGGTTGCTCAGCGGGTCGTTGTCGGGCGTACCAGGAAGATCCAGACGTCCCAGGCCACATGGGACACGATGAGCGGCGCCATGCGTCCCTGGGCGAGGTGCTCGAGGCTCCAGAACGCGCCTGCGACACCGGCCGCGCCGGTGAGGGTGAGGTTGCCGGAGACGAGGTGGACGGCCCCGTAGATGGTCGCTCCGGCGGCGTTGCCGGCCACAGGTCCGAGCTCCTGGGCGAGGTAGCGGTTGACGAGGCCGCGCCAGAACAGTTCCTCGCCCGGGGCGATCAGCAGCGCGAGGCTGGCCGCGATCAGAGGGGAGGGGGCCAGAGCTCGCTTGCGATAGATGTCGTCGATCTCGGCGCCGCCGTTGGGCATCACCCGGCGCGCGAAACGATCGCCGACCTGGAAGATGCCGTACAGCAGCCCCGCCGAGGTGAGGCCGCGAACCACGTCGCCGCGCCGGAACCGCGCCGCGCGCAGGTCGGGGTTGGTGGAGAGCGCGTACGCGCCCAGGGCCCCAACGCCGCCGGCCATCTTGGCCCAGAAGCCACTCTTTCCCCGGAACGCGTACGTCCAGAGCGCCGACGCAGCGCCCATCCCCACGAGCACACGGCGACCGGAGATGCGCGCGACCTGCTCCTCGCTCACCGCCCCACCATGCTGAACGCGATACCGACCAGGAGCAGGCCGCTGAAAACGGCATGGACCCGGGCGGTCATGAGGTCGATGGTGTTGATGTCGCCGATGCTGCCGGAGTAGCCGCGCTCAGCGGACCGGAGCAGCCACCACGCTGCGGGCAGGCTCAGCATCGCCAGCAACGTCAACGGGGGAGCGACCCGAGCCATCACCGCGATGGCGAGCACCAGGTAGGCGCCGAGCACCAGCCCGACGTAGGTCTCGTAGGCGGCACGCTTGCCGACCTCGCCGGACAGCGTGGTGAAGCCCAGCCGGACGTCCTCGCTGATGTCCCGCCACTCGTTGCCGTGGAGGATCGCCGCCACCAGCAGGCCGGCCGGCGCCGAAAGCAGCACCACCCGCCAGTCGAACCGTCCGCTGGCGGCGAAGTACCCGCCCATCGTCATCAGCACGCCCATCTGCAGGAAGACCAGGGGCACACCCATCGCCCGGTACTTGTACTGGAACGGAGGGGCTGTGTAGAAGTAGCCGCCCAAAACCCCGAGCACACCAAGGGCGAGCATCAGCGGCCCCCGCACCGACACCAGGTAGAGCCCCAGCGCGACGGTCACCGCGAAGCACCCCGCCGCCAGAACGAACGCCTGCCTCTCGGTGACCCGCCCCTTGACGATGGCATGGCTGGCTCGCGGTGACGTGATCGAGTCGATGCCGTGGCGGACGTCATAGATCTCGTTGATCACGTTGGTGCCGGCGTGGAGGGTGAGCCCGGCCGCCAGCGCGGCGACCAGCGGGCCGACCGCCACAGACCCCTGCGTCCAGGCGAAGGCGCCGCCGAGCGCGACCGGCACCAGCGAGGCGCTGAAGCTGAATGGCCGGGTGATCTCGTACACGCCTCTCAGGCGCTCGCCAAGGTTGGATCGCTGGCCGGCAGCCCCTGTGCCCAGACCCACCGTATCGGGGGACACGCCGGAGGAGGCGAGCGCGAACGAGTCGGTGCCATAAAGAACGCACGCGTCGATGGTCGCCAGCACCTGGTCG
This sequence comes from Candidatus Dormiibacterota bacterium, assembly GCA_035552595.1. Taxonomy (GTDB): domain Bacteria; phylum Chloroflexota; class Dormibacteria; order Aeolococcales; family Aeolococcaceae; genus Aeolococcus. The sequence goes on along the minus strand of DASZKZ010000009.1, from coordinate 30,789 downwards.
TCATCCTGGACCACGGGCTGCAGCAGGGGCACGGTCATGCCGGCGCGGTGGTAGTCCAGCGCCCGCCTGGCGACGTCCTGCCTGGTGCCGGTGAGCACGAATGCCTCGAGCAGCTCGTCCGGGATCGCCTCCGCGGCGCGGTGATAGTCCTCGGCCCGCCAGAGGCGGTTGACCTCGTCACGCAGCTCGTTGGGAAAGCCGGCCCGGGTCATGGAGATGTCGGACAGGATGGAGATCATGTAGATCACGAAGGGATCTCGCTTGGCCCGGTTGAGAGCCTCGCGCCGCGAGTCGCTGATGAAGCTGAGGAGGTAGCCACGGAAATCGATCGCCGAGGCATCGCGACCGTGGCGTCGAGCGGAGTCGAGCACGCGCTCGCGCATCAGCTGGAAGGCGACCAGCGACTCCATGGGGCGGGACAGGTAGCCGTCGGCCTTCTCTCCGGCCAGCTCCAGATACGGTTTGGTGTACGCGGCGATGTAGACCGGGATCCGCCTGGGGGGCGGAAACATCGGCACCAGTGGGGGCACCTTGTCGTTGAGCACCAGGCGCTCACCCCGCCAGAGGGTGCGGATCTGATCGATCGAGTCACCGACCCGGCCGGGGGCGTTCTCGAAGGGGATGTTCATCTGGGCCAGGCGCAGCGGCAGGCCGCTGCCCAGCGCCAGCGACACACGCCCCTCGGCGAGGTTGTCCAGCGACGCCATCGTCGAGGCGACCACGAACGGGTGGCGCGTGTAGGGGTTGAGGGCGCCGGCGCCGAGGCGGATGCGGTTGGTGGCCTGCGCCATCGGGGCCAGGAAGCTGATCGGGTCGCGCTCGAAGTAGCTGTCGTGCACCCACACCGAGTCCAACCCGGCGCGCTCGGCACGCACCGCCCACTCGACGGTCTCCCGCACGTCCCCTCGGGCGGCGAGGCCGAGGCCGACCGCCCTGTTCAAGTCTGGCATCCGGACGATTATGGTGATGGTCAGATGAGGTCCACCGTATGACCGCGTCCCGCGACGCGTCCCAGGTGCGCGCCATGTTCGATCGCATCGCGCCGGGGTACGACCGCGCCAACACGGTGCTGGCGTTCGGTCGCGACCGTGCCTGGCGGCGCCGCGCCGCCGATGCGGCGGCCCTGGCGGCGGGCGGGAACGCTCTCGACATCGCCTGCGGTACCGGGCGGCTGACCCTCGAGCTGAGCGACCGGGTCGGGCCAGCCGGCCGGGTGATCGGGCTCGACTTCAGCGAGAGCATGCTGGCGGTGGCGCGCGCGGCTCTGCCCTCGATCGAATGGGTGCAGGGAGACGCGCTCAACCTGCCCTTCGGGGACTCCAGCTTCGACGCCGCCACCACCGCGTTCGGCCTGCGCAACCTGGCCCAACCGGGCACCGGCCTGGCGGAGATGCGGCGGGTGGTTCGGCCCGGCGGGCGCCTTGTGGTCCTCGAATTTCTCCGTCCTCCACAGGGGCTCGCCGGGCGCGCCTACGAGCTCTACCTCCGTCACGCCCTGCCCCGGCTGGGTGGATGGGTCGCGGGCGACCGCCACGCCTATCGATACCTCAGCGATACGGTCGACTCCTACCTGACCGGTGAGCAACTGCTCCAGCTGGCTGGCTCGTCCGGATGGTCTGGAGCTCAGCTGGAGCGGCTCAATCTCGGTACCGTCGGCCTGATGAGCGGCTTCGCCGGCTGATCCCTCCAACGCGCAGCACCAGCTGTCAGGCGGTTGCTGAAAGTGCTGTAATCGACGCGCTGGGACCCACGCTGGGCCTGATTCACCTGCCACGTGCACCCCAGCCAATCCGGGCAGCAGCTCCTCGCGTCGACGGTGGAGCAGGTGGTCGAAGCCAACTCGCCCTGACGCCGTCCGCGATGGGCGCGGCCTCTGACTGATACAAGTGGGAGATGCGCGTCCCCATCGATCGGCGCCAGGCGCTGCTGCCTGTGGGCGTGGGCGTTGCGATCCTCGCTCCGGCGGCCCTGACAGCTCTTCTCGTCGCCCTCGACCAGGGCACCATCCGCAACTACGTCTTCGTGTACCTCGGGATCGTCGCCGTCCTCGGCCTGGCCACGGGGTTGCGCGATGCCATCATCGCGGCCGCGGGCAGCTTCCTCCTCGTCGATTTCTTCTTCGTGAGGCCGGTCCACTCCTTGCAGTTCGCCGACTCCACCGACCTCGTCAACCTCGTGGTCTTCTTTGGCACCGCCGGGCTGGTGGGCACGCTGGGCTCGCGGCGCCGCGCCGCTCAGCGCCGCGCCGAGAACCTCGCCGCGGAGTTGCAGCAGGCCAACATCGAGCTGGCACGGCTGGCGGAGACCGAACGGCAGGTGCGCATCCTCGAGGAGACGGACCGCCTCCGGCGCGAGTTTCTCGCCAACGTCTCGCATGAGCTGCGCACCCCTCTGGCGAGCATCCTCACCGGCGCCACCACGCTCCTTCACGGTCGCACGCTGCCCGATGACCTGCGCGGCGAGGCGGAGTCGCTGGCGACGGAGTCACGCCGGCTCAATCGCCTCGTCTCCGACCTCCTCGACATGACCCGCATCGAAGCCGGCATCGTGGAGATCCGCCCGACCGAGGTGGACCTCAACGAGGCCATTGCGGCCTCCGTGGACCGGCTGCACCGGCAGAGCCCGGACCGGCCGGTGGCGGTGGAGGTGCCGGCGTCGACGCCCGAGGTCATGGCCGACTGGAGCCGTCTCGGTCAGGTGCTCGACAACCTCCTGGAGAACGCCGATCGAGCCGCTCCGCGCGGCAGCCCGATCACGGTGACCGCGGCGCCGGCGGCCGGCGGCGAGGTGGTGGTGCGGGTCATCGACGAGGGTGCAGGGGTGGCCCAGGAGCTGCGAGGCCGGATCTTCGACCGCTTCGTCAGGGGAGGGGAGAGGGACTCGGAGCGCGGCGCCGGGATGGGTCTCGGGCTGCCCATCGTGCGTGGCCTGGTGGAGATTCAGGGAGGCCGGGTCTGGCTCGAGGACGGTGGCCCCGGCGACGGCGCGCGTTTCGCGTTCTCGCTTCCGGCGGCCGACGGCGCCGCGTTGGACGCGGAGCAGTGAGCGACGCGGAACGCATCCTCGTGGTCGAGGACGACCGCAGCCTGCGCCAGGCCATCCTGGGCGCATTGGTCGCGGGCGGGTACGCCGCCGATTCTGTCGGCGACGGCATCCAGGCTGCCCAGCGCCTTCGTGCCGAGCCCTTCGAGCTCGTGCTCCTCGACCTCGGTCTGCCCTTCGTCGACGGGTGGGAGATCCTCGCGCAGCTGGAGGGACGCCCACTGCCGTCAGTGATCGTCATCTCCGCGCGCGGCGAGGAGCGCGACAAGGTGCGCGCGCTCGATCTCGGCGCCGACGATTACCTGACCAAGCCGTTCGGCGCCGACGAGCTCCTGGCACGCGTCCGCGCGGTGCTCCGTCGCGTCAACGCAGCGAGCACCTCACCGCAGGTGGTGCGGTGCGACGATGTCGTCGTCGACCTCGGCTCGCGCGCGGTCTCGCGCGGCGGCGCGGAGGTGCGGCTGACCCCCACCGAGTGGGCCCTTCTCGAGGCGCTGGCGGAGAACGCGGGCACTGCGCTCGACCATCGCACGCTCCTGGGCCGGGTCTGGGGGCCCGAGTACATCGGCGACCGCAACTACCTGCGAACCTTCATCCAGCGGCTGCGCCGCAAGCTCGAGGCCAACCCCGCGAGCCCGGCCGTCATCCAGACCGCGGGCCGGCACGGATATCGCTTCGGCCCCATGCCGGAGCCCGGTCGGACTGGGACCGGATCGCGTTGACGCACATCCTCGAGGCGACCTGCTCACGTCGACCGCGTGCTGCCCTCGTGGCGCGCGGTGACGCGGCCGGTCGCGTGACCCTGCCGCCCGTGCGCTCTCTGAACGACGCCCTGCAGCTCGGTCTCGATGACTCCGTAGCACTCGCACGCGGCGGCCTCGAGTCCGGCTCGATCGATGATGGTGACCCGGCCGCGCCGATAGCTGATGAGGCCCGCCTCCTGGAGGATCCCCGCTGCCACGGTCACGCTCGCCCTGCGTGAGCCGAGCATCCGGCCCAGAGACTTGTGAGTGATCGGGAACTCGTCGCTGCCGGCGCGGTCGTGACCCATCAGCAACCACCGGCTGAGGCGCTCCTCGGTGGAGTGGAGCCGGTTGCACGCCGCCGCTTGCGCGATCTGCCCGAAGAGCGCTTGCAGGTAGTCGTTGACCAGCTCACGGAGAGGGCCCTCGCGCCCGACCTCCGCGAGGAACGTGGCGGCATCCAGGCGGTTCGCCCATCCCGCCACCGAGCAGACGGCGCGGACCGCCAGCGAGCCCCCGAGCACAAGGGGCACTCCGACGATGCCCTCGTTGCCGACGGTGGCCACCTCCACGACCATGTCGCCCTGCAACGGTGTCACCAGCGAGACCACGCAATTGCGTGGGAAGTCGATCGATTCGATGGGTTGGCCGGGCTCGAAGAGCACCGTGTCGACCGCCACGAAGACCGGCAGTAGCGAGTCCGTGAGGCGCTGGCGCGCGGCGTCTGGGAGAGCGTCGAGCAGCCGGTTCGGCCCGCCGCTGAGTCGCCTGTCGCGGACCATTCAGGGCTTCCCCGAGCTGCAAGGCGCGCCGCCCCTGGCCGCTGAAACGGCCTTCGCCGCCGCGCCGGCGCCCCTCAGCGCCGCCTCACCCCCACGCTACTCCGGTCCATTCTGAGCGGCGCCTCAGTGAGACGATTTGTCACATCGCGCCGGTCACGTATCCTCGGACCATGGACATGCAATACCGCCGGATGGGACGGTCCGGCCTCAAGCTCAGCGTCCTCTCCTTCGGATCATGGGTCACCTTCGGTCCGCAGCTCGCCGGCAACAGCGCCCGCGAGTGTCTCGCCGCCGCCTACGACGCCGGCATCAACTTCTTCGACAACGCCGAGGTGTACGCGGGCGGCCAGTCCGAGACCATCATGGGTGAGTCGATCAGGCAGCTGGGCTGGCCGCGCCATACCTACGTGATCTCGAGCAAGTACTTCTGGGGCATCGAGGACTCGGTCAACACCAGGAACACGCTCAATCGCAAGTACCTGCTCCAGGCCGTCGAGGGGTCGCTGCGCCGGATGGGGCTCGACTTCCTGGACCTGATCTACTGTCACCGGGCCGACCCCGAGACACCAATCGACGAGACGGTGTGGGCGATGCACGACATCATCGAATCCGGACGCGCTCTCTACTGGGGCACGTCGGAGTGGAGCGCCGCCGCCATCCGCGAGGCGTGGGCTGTGGCCGAGCGCGACCACCTCCACCGTCCCGTCGTGGAGCAGCCGCAGTACAACCTCCTCAACAGACACACCGTGGAGGAGGAGCTCGCGCATGTCTGTCGCGAGCTCGGCATCGGGCTGACCACGTGGAGCCCGCTGGCCTCCGGGCTGCTCAGCGGCAAGTACCTCGATGGGGTTCCTGAAGGAAGCCGCGCGACCCTGCCCGGGTACGGGTGGTTGCGCACCATGCTCACCGATCCCGAGGCCAACCAGCGGGTGCGCTCGCTCAAGGAGATCGCCGATGGGCTGGGCGTGTCGCTGTCGCAGCTGTCGATCGCGTGGTGCGCCGCCAATCCACTGGTCTCCTCGGTGATCACCGGCGCCAGCGGTGTCGAGCAGGTTCGCGAGAACCTGGGGGCTCTCGATGCCTTGCACCGGCTCACGCCCGACGTGCTCGCTCGTATCGACGGGATCTTCACCTAGCGGCGAGGACATTGCGCGAGGGCGGCCCTCGGGGTGCCCTCGCCATACTTGGGACACCGTGCCAGTCATCGAAGCCTGTGAGAACTGCGGCACCCCGACACCGATCTACCGGCTGGCGGCGGTGATCCTCGACGGGCACATGGCGCGCATCTGCCCTCGCTGCCTGGCCACCGAGCAGGACCGCATCGAGATCCCCTACTCGCCACGGGTCGACCAGGGAGCGATCCAGCCGAGCACGAGCCGCGACGCTTGGTAGCCGGCACCGAGACGTTCACCACCCGTCTGGCGGCGGTCATCGCAGGCAGCGGGTCGCTGTTGTGTCTCGGGCTCGACCCCGACGGCATGAGCGACGCCGCCGCGGCGGAGCGGCACTGCCACGCCCTCCTCGATGCAACCCTCGACAGCGTGTGCGCGGTCAAGCCCAACCTGGCGTTCTTCGAGCAGTTCGGCAGCGCCGGGTACGCCGTCCTGGAACGGCTGCGCGCGGCGGTGCCGTCCGACCGGCTGCTCATCCTCGACGGCAAGCGGGGCGACATCGCCAGCACCATGACCGCGTACGCCCGGGCTCTCTTCGACGTGCTCGGTGCCGACGTGGTCACCGTCAACCCCCTGCTGGGCGGTGACAGCATCGCGCCTCTGCTCGCCCGTCCGGGACGCGGCATCCTCGTCCTGGCCCGCACCAGCAACCCCGGCGCCGCCGACTTCCTCGAGCGCCCCGACGCTGTGGGAGGGGTCACCCTCTACCAGCGCATCGTCGAAGAGGCCATGGACTGGGATCGGGGCGGCGGCGCCGTCGGCTTCGTGGTCGGCGCCACGGCCCCCGCCGCGGTTGCGGAGATCCGCCGGCTGGCTCCGTCCGCGCCGCTGCTGCTCCCCGGCGTCGGTGCCCAGGGAGGCGCGCTCGAGGCGTCCCTGGCGGCCGCTCTGGACGGCGAGGGAGGGGGGGCCATCGTCTCGGTGAGCCGCGCCATCGCTGCCGCCCCCCAGGGCCCGGCCGTGGCCGCCCGCGAGCTGCGCGATCGCATCAGCGCGGTACGAACGGGCCGCTGACCTGGTGGCGCAGGTCGCCGTCGTCGAGGACGGCCGCCATGTCGCGCACCTCTGGGCGGGGCATCCCGAGCGTCCCGATCGCGTGGAGGCGATCCGCGCCCATCTCTCGTCGGCGCCGGGGATGCGCGACCTGCCGCGGCTTGGGGCTGAGGCCGTGGACGACGACATCCTCCTGCGCGTCCACCGTCGCCAGCACCTCGACCGCGTGGCCGCGCTGTGTGCCGCCGGCGGGGGCCACTTCGATGCGGACACCTACGCGACACCCTTCTCCGACACCGCCGCGCGGATTGCTGTGGGCGGGGCGGTGCGCGCCGTCGAGGCTGTCGTCAGCGACGGGCTCGGGGCGGCGTTTGCGGTGGTCCGCCCCCCCGGACATCACGCCACCGCCTCCCAGGCGATGGGGTTCTGCCTGTACAACAACGTCGCCGTCGCGGTGCGGCATGCGCATGCTGTTCTCGGCATCGGGCGCGCCGCCATCGTCGACATCGATGTGCACCACGGCAACGGCAGCGAGGCGACGTTCTGGAACGACCCCGCGGTTCTCTACACGTCGCTGCATCAGTACCCGTTCTATCCTGGCACCGGCGCCTCGGGCGACCGCGGGGGGCCGGAGGCGTCCGGTCTCACCGTCAACGTCCCCATGGCCGCCGGGACATCGGCGAGCTCGTGGCTGAGGGGCTTCGATGAGGCCGTGCTGCCCGCGCTCCTGGCCTTCGGGCCAGAGCTGCTGGTGATCAGCTGCGGGTTCGACGCGCACCGTGCCGACCCGCTCGCCGAGCTCGGCCTCGAGACCGAGACGTACGCCGCCGTCGCCGAGAGGCTGGCCTCGCTGACCGCCCTCCCGTGCGCGGGCAGGACGGTGTGGGTGCTGGAGGGCGGCTACGACCTCGACGCGCTGACGGCGTCGACCCAGGCGGTGCTCGAGGTTCTGGTCGCCGCGTGACATCCTGCGCTACCGTGCCCTGGTGATCCGGAGACGATGGGCGTGGAGCGGGCTCGCCGCGCTCCTGCTGGCCGCCTGTGGCACCCCCAGCGCCCCCAGCGGGGTGGCCACAAACCCGCCTGAGGGCTCCGGCGCCACGACGAGCAGCGCGGGCACACCGTCGGCCGCTGCGGCGTCGGGCGTGCGCACCGTCCTGAGCCCGCTGGGCCTCAACATCCGCAGCCAGCCGGCCACCACAGGAGCGGTGCTCGGCACCGCCGCTCAAGGGGCGGTGCTCACAGTTGTGGGCAAGACTGACCAGAACGGCGGGTGGTTCAAGGTGCAGGGACAGACCGTCAACGGCTGGATCACCGCGGATCCCTCGCTGACCGCCTCCGGCCAGCTCCAGCAGTACCAGTCGCAGGATCGCCAGTTCAGCGCCTGGTATCCACAGACCTGGACCTTCCAGGAGATCACCGCCGCGGTGCTCTTCCATCCCACTGACGGTCCGCAGACGATCGTGGTGCGCAACGCGGCCCACCTCGCGGACTTCGGGCCCGGTGGCGGCACGGGCTTCGTCGGGTCCGGCCAGCAGACCGAGGTGGTGTGCGGGGTCACCGGCGACCTCAACGAGTTCACCCACGTGGGGGGACCGCCGGCGACCCCGACCCCCGGCACCGCCGGACCGCTCGCCTTGCTCGCGCAGATCCGCCTGCGTTTGGACTCCACGCACGCGCTGGCGCTCGACTTCAACTACAGCGCGGCGTCCGATCTCGACGTCTTCAGCGCCTTCTACAACTCGATGACCTTCCCGTTCCCGCAGTGCCAGGGGCCGACCCCGGCGGTGCCGACCTGAGCTCGATCGCTCAGACGATCTGCTGACCGATGCCGTGGGTCAGCAGGGTGCTGTGCGCTGCCGACATGCCCACCGCGCTGATCACCAGGATGGCGGCGTAGGCGACGCCGATGCCGAGACGGATGTGTGAGGGCAGGGGCGCGGGATCGAGGCCGGCTCGAGCCCGGCGGAAGCGTCCCACGGTGCTGAAGATCCCGAAGAGCAGGATGATCACCAGGAAGGGGTTGATCGGTGCCCCGCTCGCCGAGTACCCGGCGATGAGCAGGAGGATGACCCCGATGCCGGCGACGTTGGCCCACTTGGACACCGCGCTGGCGACCCGTCCGCCGTCGAGCGGAGACATGGGGATGAGGTTGAAGAGGTTGATCAGGCATCCCCAGTACGCCAGCGCCAGGAAGAGGTAGCGCGTGTTCCCCTCGGGAAGCGAGAGCGCGAAGAGGTAGCAGAGGAGCGCCGCCCCGGTGCCGACGACGGGGCCACCGATGGCGACGATCGCCTCCTGGCGGGCATCGCGGAAACCCTTGGTGGTGACCACCGCCCCGAACCCGAAGAGGAAGAACGGAGCGGACACCGGCAGGCGCTGCGCCTTGGCGAAGAGCATGTGCCCGCTCTCGTGGATGGCGATGAGCAGCAGCGCCCCCAACCCGAACTGCCACCCGAAGAGGCCGATGTAGATGAGCAGCGAGAGCCCGAAGCTGATGAAGGTGCCGCTCAGCTTGCCGAACTTGAGGAGCAGGACGCCGTACTTGAAGAGTCCGTAGAGCGCGGCGAGGATGCCGCCGACAAGGCCGCCGCGGCGCTGCTGCTGGCCGCCGGCCGGGGCGCGATGGATCGACTGCGGCTGCAACGGCGGGGGCGCGCCCCCCTGGGGCCGCCAGGTGTACCCGTCGCCGCTGGGGATCAGCGCCGGCGGCGGGGGAGGGGGAGCGGCGGCGGGGAGCTGGTCTGCCATGAGGCCATCATCGCACCGCCCCCGCCGGCGTCCGCCGTCTCAGTGACGCTTCTTGCGAGGTGGCGCCGGCGGGACGTACGGCGACCTGCCGGTCTGGCCGCCGCCCACGATCCCCGCCGTCTTGCCGCCGAGGAGGATGTTGCCGCCAGTCTGCGGGGTGGTGCCGGACAGGAACCAGGCGGTCTGGTAGCCACCCGCGCTGGTCGAGTACACGTCCGCGGGAGGCGCCGGCCAGGCGTCGGGCACTCCCTTGAGCGCGTGGAGCATGAACGCGTGCCAGATCGGCGCCGCCCCGGTGATCCCGGTGGTGCCGTGCATGGGGCTGTCGTTGGCGTTGCCGACCCAGGTGGCGGTGACCAGCTGTGGCGTCCAGCCGACGGTGAGGTTGTCGCGGAAGTCCTCGCTGGTGCCCGTCTTGGCCGACACCAGGTGACCGGCGAGGGTGAGGTCGGAGCCAAGCCCGAACTCGAGCTGGCGGTTGCTGTCATTGGTGAGGATCTGGTTGACGATGTGCACCACGCCCGGGTCCATCACCTGGCGCGGGGAAGCGGCCCCGTACACCTCTCGACCGGTTGCGTCCCTGACGGACGTGAGGAACGTGACCGGGTGCATCCTGCCCTGGTCGGCGAAGGTGGTGACCGCCTGGGCCATCTCCCACAATGGGATCGGGTAGGTGCCCAGGGTCATGCTCGGCCCGTAGCTGGAGTTGGGCTGGTCCAAGGTCGTGACCCCCATGCTGCGAGCGGTCGAGAGGATGGGTGGGATGCCCGTGGCCAGCTCGGTCCGGATCGCGGGGATGTTCAGCGAGTTCGGGAAGGCCTTGCCGACCGGCAGCACGCCGTGCCAGGTGCGGTCGTAGTCGAGCGGCTTCCAGGCCTGCAGTCCATTGGTGCCTGACCCGGTGGGAAGCACCAGCGGTTCATCGAGGACCGGGGTGACCATGGTGACGCGACGGTCGGCGAACGCCGTCGAGTAGGTGAACAGCTTGAACGTCGACCCCGGCTGGCGGCTGACCGCGGCCATGTCGATCTGCGAGGTGCCGACGTCGACGCCGGCGCTGCCGATGTACGCGACCACCGCCCCGGTCTGGGGGACGACGCTGACCAGCGCTCCATCGCTGACGTTGAGCTGGCGCACGGCCTGGACCTGGGTGTGCACCGTCTGGGCCGCGAACTGCTGCAACCCCGGGTCCAGGGTGGTGGCGATGGTCAGCCCGTCGCGCTGCGGATCGAGGTGGAGCTGGGTGCGGACCTGCTGCGAGACCCGGGCCACGAAGGCGGGCTCGGTGTTGATGTCGTCGACCTGGGGGCCGGCGAGGCTGAGCTTCTCCGCCTTGGCCTGGTCAGCCTGCTGCTCGGTGATCCCCCCGAGGTTGACCATGGCGGCGAGAACGGTGGCCTGGCGCTGAGCCGCCGCCTCCGGATGGACCAGCGGATCGTCCAGGCTGGGCGCGTTGGGCAGCCCGGCCAGCATGGCCGCCTGGGCGAGGTCGAGCTTGGCGGCGGGGACCCCGAAGTACACGTGCGCGGCCGCCTCGACGCCGGTCGCCCCCTCCCCGAAGGGGATGTCGTTGAGATACGCCTCGAGGATGTCGTGCTTGGAGAGCGCGGCGACCAGGTGCCCGGCGAAGCCGATCTGGCGCAGCTTGTAGTCGAGCGACCGGTCGTCGGTCAGATAGAGCACCTTGGCCAGCTGCATGGGGATGGTGCTCGCCCCCTGGGTGGAGCTGTTGTGGCGGAGGTCGTTCCAAGCCGACGCGATCATCCGGCCGACGTCGACCGGTCCTTCGGTCCAGAACGCGCGGTCCTCGATGGCCACGATCGCCTGCTGGAGCTGAGGCGCCATCTGCTCCAAACGCACCGGGAGCCGCGTCTCACCGGCCGGATGGAGCTCGGCGATGACGTTGCCGCGGGCGTCGGTGACGATGCTGTCCGACGCCAGTGGTCGGGGCTGCGGCAGGGCGCCGACATTCGAGGAGATCAGCGCAAACGCGACCTGGCCGCCAACGGCGACGCCCGTCACGGACAGCGCTGCGAGCGCGGCGATGGCCAGGATCAGCCGCCGCCGGCGTCGCGGCCGCCGGGAGTGACGGCGTGCGCGAATCCGGGAGACGGCCAGGTCGCGGCGCTCGCCGCGCGCGGCGTCGAGCGCCGCGCGTCGCTGGGAAGGGGTCATCGATCCTTGGGATGGCGTCGCTGACAGGTGCTCTCACATGAAACGCGCCTGTGCCGCTCGGCAGTTACGTTCTTCCAGACATCGTACCCGCACTGCACGCCAGTGCCACTGTCCCAGCCATGTGGAAGGGCGCCACTGTCCGAGCCGTCTCGAGCCGCCCGCCGATCAGCGGATGGCGACGAGCACCCGGTCGGCCACGTGCTGCCAGACCGTGTCCACCTCGGAGAAGCCGGCCTGAGCGAGGGCCTCGATGTGCATGGCCAGGTCCGCCGCGTGCTCGTGGTCGGGGTGGTCGTGGTGACGGCGGCTGCGCTCCGCAAGCTCGGCGGCGAGGCCGGGTTCCTGCTCGACCGCCACCCACCACTGCTCCCAGGACTCGGCCGAGAGCTGGCCGACATCGGCCGCGTTGCGCCCCTCGCGGATGGCCTGGGCGGCCGCGGCCAGCCTCGGCTCGGCGGCGGGGAAATCCATGCGGTCGCCGTTGAGGAAGACACCACCGGGCGGGATCACCGTCCCCAGGTGGCGGTACAGAGCGGCCAGCGCGTTGGGCTGCAGCCAGTGGAGGGCGGTCGTGGACACCGCCGCGCGGATGGGGCCGCCGGCCCCCGCGGTCCACCGCGAGCGCAGGTCGGCGTCGAGCCAGTGCAGATGGCCGCCCATGTTGCCGAGGGCCCCGCGGCCGATGGCCAGGAGCACGGGGTCCATGTCGATGGCGGTGACCGTCGCCTCGGGCAGGCGGTCGAGGATCCGCCGTGACAGCGAGCCCGGCCCGCTGCCCAGGTCGACGACGTGGGGGGAGGCGCCGCACAGCGCCTCGACGACGTCGATGATCGCGTTGAAGCGCTCTTCGCGATCGGGCATGTAGGCGCCCTGCTGGGCCTCCCAGCGCTCCAGCCAGCCCTGCCAGTCGGTGGTGGGGATCGTGCTCGTCATGGAGGCGCATTGTCCCGCACGCTCGCGCGCGGCGGCATGACAGTATTCAGGGGCCCTCATGCCCGCCAACCATGTCATCGGACTGCTCCTCGGCGCCGAGGAGGACTGGCCGGCGGCGTTCGAATCCCTCCTGGCACGGGTCGGCCACTCGGTCACCGAGGGGGGCACCACCCACTCCTTCACCACCGAGAGGGTCACCATCGAGCCGTTCAACCTGCGCGCCGTGCCCCGCTACTCGTTGATCATCGACCGGCTGGCGTGGTGGTACCACCTCCCCCGGGAGTGGTTGAAGAAGGTGGCGCTGATGAACGACGTGCACCTGCTCAACAACCCGTTCACGTTCCAGTCGATGGAGAAGCACGCGGCCTACTGCGCCATGATGCGCCTGGGCCTGAGGGTGCCGGAGACCTGGATGCTGCCCAACAAGGTGCCTCCCGACAACCCCCGCTTCAGCGTCACGGCGGAGCGTTACCTGCGCCACTTCGACCTCGAGGCGGTCGCCAGCGAGGTGGGCATGCCGCTCTACATGAAGCCCTTCGACGGCGGAGCGTGGGTCGGGGTCACGCGCATCGAGGACGGCGATTCGCTGCACCGCGCCTACGATGACTCGGCGCAACGGCTGATGCACCTGCAGGCGGCGGTGGAGGACTTCGACGTCTTCTCGCGCAGCCTCGGCATCGGGGCCGAGACCATGGTGATGCGGTTCAACCCGTCACGGCCCATGCACGCGCGCTACTCGGTGTCGCACAGCTTCCTGACCGACGAGGTGGGCAGCGAGGTGGTCACCATTGCGCGACTCGTCAACGCCTTCTTCCGATGGGAGCTGAACAGCTGCGAGACGCTCATCAAGGACGGGGTCGCGTACCCCATCGATTACGCCAACGCCACCCCCGATCTGGCCGTCACCAGCCTGCATTACTACTTCCCATGGGCGATCCGCACGCTCCTCAAGTGGGTCATCTTCTGCTGCGTCACAGGGCGCAGGCCCACCGTCGACCTCGACACCGGAAGCTATTTCGCGATCGCCGACCGTGACGACCTCTCCTACGCCGACAAGCTGGTCGAGTACCGCCGCCTTGCCGACCGCCAGCTCGAGGTGGACCGCTACCAGGAGTTCTGCGCTCGCCACCTCGCCCACGTCGACGAGGCCTGTGCGGACTGGGTGGAGAGCGACGCCTTCGACAGGCTGCTGACCAGCACCGTCGTCTCGACCTATCCGGAGCACGAGCGCGAGATGTTCCTCGCCCATTTCCGCGGCCTGCTCCAGCTCTGGGCCCACGACCAGCGTGTGGCGGCGTCGGCGTAGCCATGCCCTCCATCCATTTCGATTCCAGCGCCGGCCCCAGCCTCGGCGTGGAGATGGAGCTGGCCATCATCGACCCCCAGTCCCGTGAGCTCGTCAAGGGCGCGCACGAGATGCTCCTCGAGATGGGGGAGGGGCACGCCGACGGCACTCACCCCAAGGCCAAGGCCGAGCTTCTCCAATCGACGATCGAGATCATCACGGGCATCTGCCAGAACGTCGCTGAGGCCCGCGCCGACCTCACCGCCACGCTCGATGAGGTGACCGAGTACACCGAGCGCCGCGGCCTGCTCCTGATGTGCGCGGGAACGCATCCCTTCAGCGATCCGGTGCACCAGGAGATCACGCCCAACGACCGCTACCGGCGGCTGGTCGACGAGATGCAGTGGCCGGCACGACAGATGCAGATCTTCGGGATCCACGTCCACGTCGGAGTGCGCAGCGGCGAGAAGGCAATCGCCATGGTCAACGCGCTGACGGCGTACATCCCGCACTTCCTGGCGCTGAGCGCGTCGAGCCCCTACTGGATGGGCCACGACACCGGCCTGGCGTCGACACGCTCCAAGGTGTTCGAGGGGCTGCCCACCGCCGGCCCGCCCTGGCAGCTGAGCGGCTGGGCCCAGTTCGAGCGGTTCATGGACACGCTGATCGCCGCCCGCACCATCGCCACCATCCGCGAGGTGTGGTGGGACATCCGGCCCCATCCCGGCTTCGGCACCGTCGAGCTGCGCATCTGCGACGGCATGCCCACCCTTCGCGAGGTCGCGGTCATGGCGGCGCTGAGCCAATGCCTGGTGCACCGCTTCGACATGCTCATCGATCGCGGCTACACCCTTCCCGTGCCCCGGGCGTGGGTGGTTCGCGAGAACAAATGGCGGGCCGCGCGCCACGGACTCGACGCCTCCATCATCCTCGACGAGGAGGGCCGTACGGTTCCCCTGCGCGATGCCATCAGCGAGCTCGTCGAGGAGCTGACCCCGGTGGCCCGCCGCCTCGGCTGCTTCGCCGAGCTGCAGGATGCCCTGGCGATCGTCGAGCGCGGACCGAGCTATGTCAGGCAGCGCGAGATCGTCGCGGGCGGCGGCAGCCTCGTCGACGTGGTCGATGGCCTGGTGGCCGAGCTGCGCAGCGACGGTCCGTCGCCGCGACTCGCCGCCGACGGGGCACGGTCCCCGGATGCTCAGCCGGCGTAGGTGACCGGCGCGCAGTGAACGTCATCTTCATCGAGCCCGCGTTCCCACCCAACCAGCGTGAGTTCGTGCGCGGGCTGGCCGCCGTCGGGGCCACGGTGATCGGCATCGGCGAGCGTCCCCTCGACCACCTCGACCCCGAGCTGCGCGACGGGATGGTCCACTACCACCAGGTCGCCAATGTCACCGACGTCGGCGCCATGACCGACGCGGTTCGCTGGGTGCAGGAGAGGATCTGGGTCGATCGCCTCGAGGCCGTCGTCGAGGCGCACACCATGGCCGCAGCGGAGGTCCGCGAGAGCTGCACCATCCCGGGGACCTCCGTGCGCACCGCCTGGCTGTGCCGCGACAAGCCGTCGATGAAGGAGGTGCTCCGAGCGGCGGGCGTGCCGTGCGCGGCGTCGGCTGCCGCGCACTCCGCGGCGGAGGTGCGCGACTTCGCGGCCCGGGTGGGATTTCCGCTCATCCTCAAGCCGCGCGCGGGGGCCGGCGCCTCAGGGACCGTCCGCGTCGACAGCGAGCCCGATCTGGACACGGCGCTGACCGGCTTCGGATCGGTCGACTCGATCGCCGTCGAGGAGTTCGTCGACGGAAACGAGGGCTTCTACGACACGCTGTCCGTCGACGGCGAGCCCGTCTACGACTTCGTCACACACTATTACCCCAACGTCCTCGAGGCGATGCGCACACGCTGGATCAGCCCGCAGTTCGTCGCCACCAACCGAGTGGACACCGTGGCCGACTACCGTCAGGTTCGCGAGATGGGCCGTCGCGTCAGCGGCGCTCTCGGGATCGGCACCTCGGCCACCCACATGGAGTGGTTCTTCGGATCCAAGGGGCTGCGATTCAGCGAGATCGGGTGCCGGCCTCCCGGGGTGCGCGCCTGGGATCTCTATGCCGCGGGCAACGACGTCGACATCTACAGGGAGTGGGCCAACGCCATCGTCCACGGGCACGTCGACCGCCCCCTCTCCCGCCGCCGCGCCGCCGGCATCGTGGCGCTCCGTCCCAATCGAGATGGACAGATCACCGGCTACGACGGCGTCGACGAGATGCAGCACCGCTACGGCGAGCACATCCTCGACGTCCACCTGCCCGAGCCCGGCACCGCCACGCAGCCGGTCGAGGCCGGCTACATGGCCAACGCCTGGGTGCGCATGGTCCACCCCGACTACGACAGTCTGCGCGCCATGCTGGACGCGGTCGGACAGATCGTCGAAGTCCGCGCCTCGTGAGCGTGGCCGTGCTGCTCGGCCCCGCCGGGGATGGAGCGGCGGTGGCTCGAGAGCTCGCCGCGCTGGGCGTCTCTGCACCGGTCGCGCTGGTCACCGCGGGATGGGAGGAGCGGGAGCGCAACGATGCCGACCTGGACAGGATGCTCGGTGGCGGGACGCGCAACCTCGGCCTGTTCGGCCGCCGCCTCGACATCCTGGAGAGCGATGTCGAGTACGCGGAGGAGATGCGCCGGGTGCGCACGCTGCTCACCCAGCTCCGCGAGGTCTACCTGGTGCAGCTGCGCCATGCGCTCCGCGGCGTCGAGGCCGTGCGCCAGCATGCCGCCGGCGCCCGGCGCCTGTCCGGTGTCCAGCTCGACGAGGCGATCGAGACGGTGCGCGGCCTCGACGAGCGGCACGCCACCCGGCTGGCGGCGGTGCTCGGTGAGTTCTACACCACCCATCCGCCGCACCAGCGCCCCGCCATCGCGGCCCATCGCGACGCCGTCGCCGCCATGGTGGCCGACTGTGCGGCGGTGGTGATCGCGGGTGGCCACGTCGCCGTGCTCACCGATTGCCTGCACATCTGCAATCTTGGATCCAGCCTCGGCGACCGGCCGGTGGTGGCGGTGTCCTCGGGGGCCATGGCCATCGCGGAGCGCGTCATGGTCATCGACAGCGATCCCACCGGCCGCCCGGACGAGGTGCTCGGTGCCGGCATCGGCGTGGTGCGCGGGGTGGTCCCGCTCCCGGCGGCGGCGAGCCGGCTGCGCTTCGATGACCGCAATCGCCTCGCCGTGCTGGCCCGCCGGCTGGCCCCTCGGGCCTGCGTCCTCCTCGACGAGGGAGACCGGATCGCGTTCGCTCAGAACGGTGTCGCCGACCTCGGCCCGGCGCGGGTGGTGGCACCGGACGGCACCATCCGGGGCGCAGCGGAGGCGGCGTGACCACCACGTCGCCGAAGGCCCCCCAGCGGCGCGCTCTCACCAAGCTGCGGGCCGAGGGGGTGAGCGCCGCCGCGATCGATCGCCTCCTCGCCGCCACTCGTGTGCCTCTCGTCGAGGGAGCGGCGTGCACATTTCTCTTTCGCGGCCACGCCGACGGCGTGGCCGTCGAGCACGCTGTCAGCGGCCTGCCCGCGCCGCTGCAGCTGAAACGGCTGCGGCGCAGCGACCTCTGGTACGCGTCGATCGAGCTTCCCGCCGGGTCACGGGTCGAGTACCGGCTCCTGGTCCGCCACGGGGACCGAATCGAGAACATCCTCGATCCTCTCAACCCCGAGATCGCCACCGGCCCGGTGGGCACCACCTCAGTGCTGCGCGCCCAGGGCTACGAGACGCCCAGCTGGGCGCTGGCTGATCCCTCCGCCGTTCCCGGCGAGCTCACCGACATCGATCTCCACAGCAGGGCGCTGCGCCGCGACGCCCACCTGACGCTGTACACGCCGGCGCGCATGCGCCGCGACGATCGACTCCCGCTGCTCATCGTCCACGACGGGGGCGACTATCTCGCCCATGCCTCCTTCGCCGCGGTGCTGGACAACCTCATGGATCAGCGGCGGATGGCCGACTGCGTGGTGGCCTTCACCCACCCCGGGGACCGGCTCAAGGAGTACGGCGCGAGCGCCGCGCACAGCCGCTTCCTCACCGCTGAGCTGGTTCCCCTGCTCGAGCAGCGCTTCCCGCTGCGCGCCGACCCCGCGGGCCGGGTCTTGGCCGGGGCCAGCTTCGGGGCCATCGCCGCATTGACCGCGGCCGTGCGGGCCCCCGGGTTCTACGGCGGCCTCCTGCTCCAGTCGGCATCCTTCCTGTACACGGTCGTCGGCCATGAGCACCCCGGCGGTCCGGTCTTCGACCCCGTGGTGCGCTTCGTCAACGCGATTCGAGCCCAGCCGCCGGCGGTGGTGGAACAGATCTTTCTCAGCTATGGGGCCTTCGAGCCCTCTGCCCAGCGCAACCTCGCCATGGTGGACGTGCTCCGACGCATGGCCGACGAGGTGCGCGTCGTGGAATCGCTGGACGGCCACACCTGGACCGGTTGGCGTGACCGGCTTGCCGATGGGCTGAGCTGGCTCTTCCCGGGGGAACAGCGCTTCCTGTACCCGTGATGCGCGAGACTTCGCGATCATGAAATTGCTGGAGCGCTGGTACTCGGGGCGCGTCGAGAGCGCTGTGACAGTGGTGCGCTGGGGACACTTCGGTAAGCCGGTGATCATCTTTCCCACAGCCGGCGGCGATGCCGAGGAGATCGAGAGGATGCTGCTCATCGACGCTCTCGGCGAGCTCATCGAAGCGGGGCGCATCAAGGTGTACTCGTGCGACAGCATCCCCGGCTACGCGATGGTCCGCGGTGACGGCAACGCCAGGTACCGCGCCGCGCTGCTCGACGGCTTTCACGGCTTCGTCCGCGACGAGATGATTCCCGCCATCTGGGCCGACTGCGAGACCCCGGGCGCCGAGGTGGTCGTCAGCGGAGCATCGATCGGGGCCTTCAACGCCGTGGCCATACTCTGCCGCTACCCCGACGTGGTCAGCCATGCGGTCGCCATGAGCGGCACGTTCGACCTGTCGGACTTCATCGGTCCTGACGCCGGGGATGCGTTGTACTTCGCCACCCCGCTGCACTTCCTGCCCGGCCTGCAGGGGCCGATCCTCGAGCAGCTGCGCCGCCGATTCGCGATCCTGGCGTGCGGAGAGGGGAGATGGGAGAATATCGAGCACTCCTGGCGGCTCGCCGGGGTGATGGGGGACAAGGGCATTCCCAACCGCGTGGACGCGTGGGGTCCGGAGTACGACCACGATTGGCCGACCTGGCGTCGCATGCTGCCGCACTACCTCGAGCAGCTGTCGTGAGCGCGCCGTGACCGCGGAGCCACTCGGAGACGTCCGCCTCGCCGTCATCGGGGCTGGAGCGATGGGGGAGGCGATGGTGGCGGGGCTGGTCGACCGCCGGCTCATCGAGTCCTCGCGGGTCACCTGCAGCCATCCCCGCGCCGAGAGGCGCGACGCGCTCGCCAGCGCCCACCGGGTGGCGGTCACCGCCGACAACGCCGCCGCGGCGAGCGCCGCCGACATCGTGCTGCTGGCCGTCAAGCCGCAGATGCTTCCCGGGGTGATGGCGGAGATGCGGGGTGGCCTGCGCCCCGAGCAGCTGGTGGTGAGCATCATCGCGGGCGCCAGCACCACGGCGCTGAGCGACGGCCTGGAGCATCCCGCGGTGGTGCGGAGCATGCCCAACACGCCGGCGCAGATCGGCAGAGGAGTGACCGTGTGGTTCGCCACCAAGGAGGTCGACGAGCTTGCCCGTGATCGGGTGCGTGCCATGCTCGGAGCGCTGGGACGCGAGTTCGAGGTCCACGACGAGCGCCAGGTGGCCATGGCCACCGCGGTGAGCGGCACCGGCCCCACCTACATCTTTCTGTTCATCGAGGCGTTGACCGACGCCGCGGTGCATCTCGGCTTCCCCCGGCACGTCGCCCGGGAGCTGGTGCTCGACACCATGTCCGGGTCGGCGGAGTTCGCGCTGCAGAGCGGCAAGCACGTCGCCGAGCTCCGCGACATGGTGACGTCGCCGGGAGGCACCTCCGCCGAGGCGCTGTACGAGCTCGAGAAGGGACGGCTGCGCACGGTTGTCAGCGACGCCGTGTGGGCCGCCTTCGAGCGGACCCTGCAGCTCGAGGCCCGGCTGGAGGGAAAGGATCCCGGCAACCAGCTGCGCAGGCGGCGCTGAGAACGCCGCTCTGTCCCGCGGGCTGGCGTGCCAAGTACCCTTTGCGACCATGAACTGCCCTTCCTGTGGCTCGCCGAATCGGGAGGGGCGGCGCTTCTGTGGCAGCTGCGGTGCATCGCTGGCACGACTGTGCGTCGCCTGCGGTTCCCCCAACGACCGAGACGAGAGGTTCTGCGGTCAGTGCGGCGTGGCGCTGGGCG
Source organism: Candidatus Dormiibacterota bacterium (assembly GCA_035552595.1). Taxonomy (GTDB): domain Bacteria; phylum Chloroflexota; class Dormibacteria; order Aeolococcales; family Aeolococcaceae; genus Aeolococcus. Next base: position 10,562 of record DASZKZ010000009.1, on the reverse strand, counting down.
AGGCCTCCGCGGCAGTGGCACCGGGCATGGGGACAGTGTCCCGCCCGCTGCCACCGTCTGCAGACGAACCTCGCGCCGCGGAACGTCGTCACGTGACCGTCCTGTTTGCCGACCTGGTGGGCTTCACATCCATGTCGGGCGATCGCGACGCGGAGGACGTGCGCGAGCTCCTCAGCCGCTACTTCGATACCGCCCGAACCGTGATCACCCGCTACGGGGGGACCGTCGAGAAGTTCATCGGGGACGCCGTCATGGCGGTGTGGGGCGCGCCGGCCATCCAGGAGGACGACGCGGAGCGGGCGGTGCGCGCCGCCCTCGAGCTCGTCGACGCGGTGTCGGCGTTCGGCGAGGAGGTGGGTGCCCCGGGCCTGATGGCCCGGGCGGGGGTGCTCACGGGAGAGGCAGCGGTCACCGTCGGCGCCATCGGAGAGGGGATCGTCGCCGGCGATCTGGTGAACACGGCGTCCCGGATGCAGGCAGCTGCCGAGCCGGGCACGGTGTACGTCGGCGACGCCACCCGCCAGGCCACTGAGGCCGCCATCGTGTACGAGGATGCCGGCACCCACCAGCTCAAGGGCAAGGCGGAGGCGGTGCGTCTCTGGCGCGCCATTCGCGTGGTCGCGGCGCGTGGCGGCGCGCTCCGCCCCACCGGGCTGGAGGGTCCCTTTGTCGGGCGCGATCGGGAGCTGCGCCTGCTCAAGGACTACCTGCACGCCACCGCCGAGGAGGGGAAGGCACGGCTGCTCTCCATCGTCGGCGTGGGCGGGGTTGGGAAGTCCCGGCTGGCCTGGGAGTTCTTCAAGTACGTCGACGGTCTTTCCGAGGTTGTGTACTGGCATCGCGGCCGCTGCCTCGCGTACGGCGAGGGCGTGGCCTACTGGGCGCTCAGCGAGATGGTGCGGATGCGCGCCGGCATCGTCGACAACGAGCCCGCCGCCTCGGCCAGGGAGAAGCTCAGGAGCAGCGTGCTCGAGTTCGTTCCTGAGGAGGAGGAGCGGCGCTGGGTGGAACCGCGTCTGGCCCATCTGCTCGGCCTCGAAGAGGGGGTGGCGACGGAACCGCGCGACCTCTACGCCGCCTGGCGGTTCTTCATCGAGCGGATGGCCGGCCGGAAGCCGACCGTGCTGGTCTTCGAGGACCTGCAGTGGGCCGACGCCGGCCTGCTCGACTTCATCGAATACCTGCTCGAGTGGTCCCGCAACTCGCCGCTCTTCATCGTCACCCTGGCGCGCCCGGAGATCGCCGATCGGCGCCCGGGATGGGGGGCAGCCAGGCGGGGCCTCACCTCCCAATACCTCGAACCGCTGTCCTCCGAGGCGATGGGGCAGTTGCTCGATGGCCTGGTGCCCGGCCTCCCGGCTGACCTCAGCGCCCGGATTCGCGAGCGGGCCGCCGGGATACCGCTCTACGCCGTCGAGACTGTGCGGATGCTCCTCGATCGTGGCCTGCTCGTCGAACAGGGAGGGATTTACCGTGCGCAGGGCTCCTTGGAATCCCTGGAGGTTCCGGAGAGCCTGCACGCGCTGATCGCCGCCCGGCTGGACAGCCTCGGCGCGGCCGAGCGGCAGGTGCTGCAGGATGCCTCGGTGCTGGGCAAGTCGTTCACGGCCCACGCGCTCAGGTCGATCACCGCCATCGCCGCGTCCGAGTCCGACCAGGCGCTCTCGAGCCTCGTCGACAAGGACCTGCTCTCCATGCAGTCGGACCCACGGTCGCCGGAGCGCGGCCAGTACGTCTTCGTCCAGGACCTGGTTCGTGGCGTCGCCTACGGAACCCTGGCGCGGCGTGAGCGCAAGCTCCGCCACCTGGCGGCGGCCGGCTACCTGGAGAGCTCGTGGAGCGAGGAGGAGGAGGTGGCCGAGGTGGTCGCCTCGCACCTCATCGAGGCGTACGAGGCCGACACGGAAGCCGCCGATGCCGCGGAGGTGCGCGATCGCGCTCGAACCGCGCTCGTGCAAGCCGGTGACCACGCGCTGTCCTTCGCGGCGGCGGCGTCAGCCCAGGGGTATTACGAGCGCGCGCTGGCGCTCGGAGGTGGCGAGGAGGCGCAGGCCGACCTCCACGCCAAGGCCGGGGGCACCGCATTCCTGCAGGGACAGAGGTCCACGGCCAGAGAGCATCTCGACGAGGCGATCAGCCTCTACCAGGCACTGCAGCAGACCGGGCCGGCGGCCCGTGTGGTGTCACGGCTGGCGCGCGTCGATCTGATGGAGGGCAAGAACGACGATGGCATCGAGCGCATGCGGCGGGCTCTGGCGATGCTCTCGAGCACCGACGCGCAGGATGCCGACCACGAGACCGACATCGCCACCATCGCCGCTCAGCTCGGCAAGCAGCTCTACTTTCGCGGCGACCTCGACCAGGCCCTGGAATGTGCCGAGCAGGCGTTGCAGATCGCTGAGGTGGCCAGCCTGCCGGAGGCGTTCGTGATCGCGCTCGACACGCGAGCCTGCGTCCTGTGCGCTCGGGGCCGGCGCGACGAGGCAGAGCTCCTCTTTCAGGGCGCTCTCATGGTGGCGGCCGTGCACGACGTCAGCGCCGAGCGCGTGCGCATCCTCCACCAGAACCTGGCGTCCACGTTCGAGGAGTCGGATCGCCTCGACGAGTCGCTCGACCACTATGGCCAAGCGGAGGCGCTGTCGCGCAGATTGGGCGATCGCGTCGGAGAGGTGTCAGGCCGGCTCACTCGAGCGTGGGCGCTTCTCGAGCTGGGGCGCTGGGACGAATATGCGGCGTTGTACACCAGCTACCTAGAGGCGGACGCACCCGACCTCGGCTCCGTGCCCTGGCTCGCCGGGATGGAGATCCATGTGGCGTCGTTGTACCTCCGGCGCGGGGACGTCGCCGCAGCGCGAGCTCTGATCGCTGAGAAGTCCTCGGTCTTGGAACACGCTCATGTGGAGATGCGCGGCGCCTACACCGCGATGCGGGCAGCGCTGGCCAATGCGGACGGACGTTCAGCCGATGCCTGGACGCTGGCCGAGGAGGGGCTGCGGGCCTGCCTCGATCAGTCGTTTCCCGTTCCCGCAGCCGCCAATCTCATCGAGGCCGCCGTGGCGGCGGTCGCGCTCCAGCGAGACGATCGGGTTGAGGACCTGATCGGGTTGGTCCGCGAACACTATCGACCGGGGCGGCAGCCTTCGATCGATGCGCACATCCTGCGCTGGCAGGCGTCATTGGCAGCACATCGTGGCAACGAGGCCGAGGCCGTCGCCGCCTTCAGCGACGCGATCCAGGCATTCACCTCTCTGCGCCGGCCGTTCTGGACGGCTGTCACACGACTCGAGCACGGGGAGTGGCTCGCCGCGCAGGGTCGCGTCGCCGAGGCCGAGGACATGCTCGCGCCAGCTGCTGCGACCTTTGCGGACCTCGGCGCGGTGCCCTGGCTCGAGCGTGCCAACAGTGCGCGCGTCACCCACCAAACGCAGCGCGAGGCCCCCACCGCGATGCCTGCCTGATGGCCGCCGACGCTGTCGTGGCCGGCCCGGAGAAGAAGGCGAAGGTCGGCTACCGCTCGCTCTTCGCCCTCCGCGATTACCGGTTGCTGTTCGCCGGCCTGATCACCTCGCAAAGCGGGTCGTGGGCGTACAACGTCGCGCTCATCGTCTACGTCTTCAACGTCACCCACTCCCCGGCCTGGGTCGCCGGTGCGTCGATGGCGAGGTTCCTCTCCGCGCTGCTGTCGAGCGCATTCGGCGGTGTCGTCGCCGACCGCGTCGAGCGGGTGCGCTTGATGGTGACGCTCGACATTGTGGCGACGATCGTCCAGGCCGGCCTCGCGGTTGCCGCGGCGTTCAGCGCACCCGCGCTGCTGGTCATCGCGCTGGCCACGCTCACCTCGGTGTCGACCGCGTCCTACGACCCCACGGCCCGCGCCACCATCCCCACGATCGTGGGCGAGGAGCACCTCGCCGCGGCCAACAGCGTGCAGGCGGCGATCGAGAACCTCACCATCATCGTGGGACCGGCCATCGGTGCGCTCCTGCTCGTCCTCGGGCCGCCGCCACTGGTGTTCGCCATCAACGCCGCCACCTTCGCCTTCTCTGCGCTGGTGGTCAGCCGCATGAGGGTTCGGAGCGCGCCCGCAGACGTCACCGAGGGTGGACGCCTCGGACCACTCCAGCAGATGGGCGTGGGCATCAGGGCGTTCTTCAGCTCATCCACGGTGGTCGTGCTTGCGGGGTTCAGCATCGTGGCCAGCTTCATGTACGGCACGGATACGGTGCTCTTCATAGTGCTGAGCAAGCAGCAGCTGGGGACCGGCAGCCAGGGATACGGATACCTCCTCGCCGCCCTCGGTGTCGGCGGTCTGATCGTGGCGCCCTTCATGAACCGGATCGCGGGAATGCGACGCCTGGGGACCATCATCGTCGCCGGCCTGCTCGTCTACGGCCTGCCCACGGCGCTCCTGTCGATCGTCCATTCACCGGTGATCGCGTTCGCTCTCGAGGCCATCCGCGGGGGCGGGACCATCGTCGTCGACGTGCTCGCCATCACCGCGCTGCAGCGCAGCGTGAGCCCCGACGTGGTGGCGCGGGTCTTCGGTGTGTTCTTCGCCCTGGTGCTGGCGGCGATCTCGCTGGGAGCCTTGCTCATGCCCATCTTCCTCGGCGCCTTCGGCCTCACCACCACGCTGCTCATCGTCGGCCTGGGCATCCCGGCGCTGACGCTGCTCTCCTACCCCAAGGTGCGCCAGATCGACCGCCGTGCGGTGGGCCGGCTTGCCGCCATCGAGCCGCGCATCGCCATCCTGGAGCGGCTCGACATCCTCGCCGGCGCCGCACGACCCACTCTCGAACGGCTGGCTCTGTCAGCCGTCGAGGAGACGGTTGCGGCGCGCCGGGTGATCATCGAGGAGGGCGCCGACCCGGACGACTTCTTCGTCCTGGTGGACGGCGAGGCCGAGGTGATCTCCGTCGGCGAGGCCGGCGTCCCCAGGATGCTCGGCTCCCTGACGCCGCCCAACTACTTCGGCGAGATCGGCCTGCTGGGGCGCCGGCCGAGGACCGCGACGGTCAGGACCGTGACCCCGTGCACGCTCCTGCGCATCAGGGGCGACGACTTCGTCGACGCGCTCACCACCGCATCGCTGTCGCCGAGCGCGCTGGGCAGCGCCCGTTTTCGCTTGGCGCGCACCCATCCATCCCTGTCCCTGGACCTCGCCCCGGCCGCGCCCGGCGACGCCGGGGAGGAGACGAGCGCGCCCCCGCAGTGACGCTCGCGGCTCCGCAGCCGGCGGTCAGAGCTCCCGGCGGCGGAACGCCAGGATGGTGAGGACGACCACCGCGGCCACCCACGCCGCCGCCCACCCCACGTACGCCCCGGTGGGCGCGGTCAGCGACGTGAAGGGATTGGCCGCCGCCTCACGGCTCCCCGAGGCCAGCGCCACGACCGTGCCCGGCTCGAGGTTGAAGATGGCGCCGCGCCACAACCCGTCCGAGGGCAGGAGCAGGCGGCTCACCGTTCCGGTGGCCTCGATGGGCCCGTTGTTCAGCACCGTCCCGACCGCCCCTGCCACCCCGGCGATCCAGGTGATGAAGAAGAGCATGAGGGCGATCACCCCGGCCGTGATCCCGGAGAGGCGCACGCTCAGGCAGAGCGTGAGAGTGAGCAGGACCAGGCCCTCCGCGGCCACGAACGCGGCGGCCTCGACGGGGTGGGGGGGAACGTAGCCGGTCGCCCAGCGCACCACCAGGAACTCGACCGTGGTCGCCACCGCGGCGTAGATGACGATGAGCACGCCGAGGCCGAGCCATTTGCCGAGGATCACCTGGGCGCGCTGGATGGGCCGCGCCAGGACGGCGAGCGCCTGGCCCGATTCGACCTCCGCGGACACCGACTGAGCGGCCACCATGACCGCCCCGAGGCCGAGCACCGCGCTGAACATGAAGAGCACGAAGATGAGCAGCTGGGAGGAGATCACCAGCAGCTCGGCGCTGGTCAGAGGCACGCCGTGATCGTGGAGGCCGGGAAGCCGGCTGAAGCCCCACCCGGTGAGCGCCACCGCCACGCCGCTGAGCAGCACCAGGGCGAGCACCAGCCGGCGCCGGGTCACCTCGCGGACCGTCATCAGCGCGATGGTCACGACGTTCATGCCACCGCCTCGTCATCGGCGGCGCGAAGCACCTCGAGGAATCGATCCTCGAGGGAGTGGCGCTGCGGCTCGACGGCATGGACGCGACCGCCGCGAGCCACCAGGTCGGCGACGATGTCGGCCACCGCCTCGGTGCCGACGCCGCGAACCGTCACCCACTCGCCCTCGCTGATCACCTCGCCGAAGCGGGAGAGCAGGCCGGCGAGGCCAGGGAGACGGCTGACGCGCAGGCGCACACCGGCTCCGCCGCCGAGGATCTCGTCGAGGGTGCCGGAGGCGATCACCCGGCCCCGATCGACCACCGCCAGGCGATCGCAGACCTGCTCGACCTCGCTGAGCAGGTGCGAGTTGAGGAATACCGCGGTGCCCTGGGTGCGCAGGGCACGGATGATCTCGCGCACATCGTGGCGGCCGACGGGGTCGAGCGCTGAGGTGGGCTCGTCGAGAAACACGATCCGCGGAGCGCCCAGCATGGCCACGGCCAGGCCGAGGCGCTGCTGCATCCCCTTGGAGAAGGTGCCCACCCGGTCCCGGCCTCGCTGCTGCAGGCCGACCGTGGTCAGGGACGACTCGATCTCGTCGTCCCGCCGCGTGCGGGGGACGCCGATGAGGCGGCAGTGAAAGGCGAGCACCTCCACCGGAGAGAGCCAGGCGGGGTAGCGGAAGAGCTCAGGGAGGTAGCCGACGCCGCGGCGCGCTTCGGCCCGTCCGATCGGCTCTCCCAGCAACCAGGCGTCGCCGGCGGTGGGCGTGGTGAGGCCGAGCAGCAGCTTGACCGCGGTGGTCTTGCCGGCGCCGTTGGGACCGAGGAAGCCGAAGATCTCGCCGCCCGGCACCGACATGGTGAGCCCGGCGAGGGCCTCGATGTGACCGTATCTCTTGGTCAGGCCGACCGCGTGGATGGCCGGGACGCCGGCTTCCGCGGCGCGCGCGGTCATCCCCGCAGCATCGGCGGCCTCAGTGGAGAGAACGGGCAATGTCGAGCACCTCGCTCTGGGAGAGAAGGCCGCCCACAGCGTAGACGACGCCGGTCTTCTCCCAGATCAGGGCGGAGCCGAGGCCCGTCGAGTCGCTGGTCAGCACGCCCTGCACGCCGTCGATGGAGATGGTCTGCGAGGTGGTCACCCCGGCGATCACCGGGATCGGCAGCGTCCCGGCGGGATCCCCGATGGCGAGGACCTCCGCCGCCAGCTGCGGCGAGACGCCCGGCTGGGCGACGAGAAAGCTCTCCAGCTGCTTGAGGGTGGCTCCGTTGGTCGAGGCCGTCGGGCGCACCCCCTCGGCGATGACCAGGGTGGGCAGGCTGGTCCCGAGCTGGTCCGTCGCGCCGGCACGCGGAGCGCCGTACACCGCCACCATCGCCGGTCCGGCGTTCACCGTCACCGAGGTGCCGTTCAGCGCGGCCGGGATCTGCGGGGCCGTATGGCCGGCGCGGGCGGCGGCCGCCGCGACGGAGGCGTCGAGCGTGAACGTGGCGCTGCCCTGGTCGACCACCTCCCAGGTGGCTGTGGCCGGCACGCCGGCCGGCAGGGTGGCGCGCAGAGGCCGCAGGCCCGTCGTCGCCGCCGCCGCCGCACCATCCGCCACCTCTCGTGGATTCAGCTTGCTGGTGCTCATGGTTCCGTACGCCGAGAGGTCGGGAAGGCCCTTGAGGTCACCGATCGTCAGCGAGATGGGAGCCACCTTGGTGGGGGAGAAGACGGACAGCCAGCCCGCCGCATTGGCGGAGACCACCAGGCCGGCGACCACCACCGGGATGGCCGCGGCCGCCATCGCCCAGCGCCGGGCGGCGACGCGCGGTGGCGTCAGCGGCACGTCGCGGCCGTCGGGCGCGCCGGACGCGACCCGCTCGCGAAAGCGCCCCAGGGCGGCCTCGGTCGCGGTCGCGGCCAGAGGCGGAGCCGCGAACAATCGCGCAGCGTGGCCGGCATCGTCACCGACCCGCTGGGCCCGCCCCCGGCAGCGGTCACACCCGGCGAGATGCTCACGCTCGCGATTGGACACCGCAAACTCGTCGTCATGAAGGCGGCGCAGCGCCCCGTCACTGAGATGCCGCACGTTCGACCTCCTTGCGCAGCGCTGCTTCCGCGCGCCGCACCATGGTTCCCACATCACCCTGCTTGACACCCATCGCCGACGCCACCTCCGCGTAGCTCAGACCGCTGTGGCGGAGCACCAACACCGTGGCGGCGCGCTGCGGCAGCCGGGCCAGGGCGGCGCGCAGCAGCCGGCCGTCGGCGGCTCGCTCCACAGCGACGGCGGGATCGGCCGTCTCGGTGAGGGAGGCGGCCAGTCGCTCGCGGTGACTGCGCCTGCGCTCGGAGCGAAGAACGTTCAAGGCCCCGTGGGCCGCGGCCGCGCAGACCCACCCGCCAGCCCACCCCTGGTCGCTGCAATGGCGCTTGTGAAGGGCCAGAAAGGCGTCCTGGGCGACGTCCTCAGCGCGGCTGCGGTCGCCGAGGACACGCGCAGCGATCGACACCACCCGGGCGTATTCGGCCCGGAAGACGCGATCGAACGCCTTGTCGGTGGTCGGGGAGACGGCGGGCGGGGCGCTCATGTGCCAGACGGCCTCTCCATTCATACAGATACAGCACCGCGGGGGCGCATTTTGTGACGCATCGGCGGGGGCGTCCACTGTCAGCGGTTCGAGCTGGCCGGCGCCACCAGGGGTCAGCTCACCCCGGCGGCACGGGCCAGACGGACCGCCTCCGAGGTGCCTCCGGTCCACGGCTCGCCATGGCCGGGCAGGAGGGTGTCCGCGGCCACGCGGTCGAGTGCGGCCAGAGAGGCCAGGGCTTCGGGCGTGTCCCGATTGAGGGCTGCGGGCATGATCTGGGGTCCGACGCGGCCGGTCAGCGGGTTGCGGGTCACCAGCGTGTCACCGCTGAGCACCAGCCCGCGGAGCTCGATGTGCAGCGCGGCGGTGCCCGGGGTGTGCCCGGGGGTGTGGAGCACGCGCGGGCGCCCCGGCACATCGAGCACCTCACCGTCGGCGAAGGTCGACAGCTCGCGGATCGGCACGTTCCGCGACGCGCCCCGGCGCAGCAGGGAGAAGGTGGTGCGGTAGAGCTCGGGGTGGAGCAGGTGCGTCCGCAGCGTCCCGTCGTTCTTGCCCCTCTTGGCACCGCGGGCCTGGGCTGCGTCGGCCTCGTGAATCAGAACTCTCGCCTGGGCGGTGGTCCGGGCGCGCTCGGCGAACCCCGTGTGGTCGGCGTGGGCGTGCGTGAGGAGCACGGCGTCCAGGTCGTCGAGACGGCGCCCGAGCGCGCCGACGGTCTGGCCGGCGTCGACCAGCACCAGCTTGCCGGCGTCCTCGATGAGATAGAAGTTGCAGACGCCCTGGGTGAGCCGGTGAACGCCGGCGGCGACCTCCATCGACGTCCTCCTCGATCGGCTGGGATTGTCCAGGTTGAGATCCCGGGCCGCCGATCTTCTCAATTGTCCGGGGAGGCTCAGCAGCGGGGAGAGGAGGCCGGCAGCTTGCGCTGACGCGCCCGAGAAAACTCCTGATAAGGCAGATTATCGCGATCTTGAGGTATGTGAGCGCATTGGCCCCCGGCCTCTCCAGCCCGACTCGAGGTGGCGACGCCAGCGATCAGTTCCGGACCCGGCGACCGTCTGAACCGTGACAATCGCAGCGTATGAGGAGGTAGCCGCATGGCGGACGACAGCATGAGCGCGACCACAGTCATCAACGCCTCGGCGGAGGCCATCTTCGCGGTGCTTGCCGACCCGGCAAAGCACCCCGCGATCGATGGCACCGGCTGGGTCGTCGCAGCCCTCGACAGCCATCCGCTGACCGCCACCGGGCAGATCTTCCGGATGTCGATGTACCACCCCAACCGCAACCACACCGACGGCAACTACCAGATGGCCAACCTGGTCGAGGTGTTCGACCCGGCGAGCGCCATCTCCTGGAAGCCGGGCCAGGAGGCCGGCGACGGGACCCTGCGCTTCGGCGGCTGGACCTGGCGCTACGACCTCGCGCCGGCTGGATCCTCGAGCACGACAGTCACCCTCGTCTACGACTGGTCAGCGGTCCCGGACCCCGTCCGCGAGCGCCTGGGATTCCCGCCGTTCCCTCCGGAGCATCTGGGCAATTCTCTGGCCCACCTCGCCGAGCTGGTCAGCACATGACCAGCCGCGATCACCCACAGATTCCCGCGAGCTCATGATAATGCGAGGGTGGCCGCTCCCCTGACCCGCCGCCGCCCCACCGCCCCTGCGGTCAGCCGGCTGCCCGCCTGGGCGGCGCAGGTCCCCGGCCCGTCCGATCCCCTCCCCGACCAGGTGCAGCAGTTCCTCGACTGGCTGCGCATCCAGTGCAACCGCCCTCTCACCACGGTGCGCGCCTACCGCCAGGATCTCGCCAAGTTCGTCGCCTTCGTGCGCCGGCGTCCGCTGGCCGGGGACTTCACCGCAGCCGTGGACCGGGCGGTGCTGCGCCGCTACCAGATCGAGCTCG
>DASZKZ010000008.1:0-5527 GCA_035552595.1 Candidatus Dormiibacterota bacterium | reverse complement strand
CCGGTGCCCACCACCAGCCCGAGCACGGCGCCGAGCAGCGAGATGATCACCGACTCCCAGCGCACCATCGAGCGTGTTTGTGATCGGGTCATGCCCAGCGCGCGCAGCAGGCCGAGCTCGCGGGTGCGCTCCAGCACGCTCAGCGCCAGCGTGTTGGCGATGCCCAGCACCGCGATGATGATGGCGAAGGCGAGCAGCGTGGTGATCAGGTTGAGGAAGCTGTCCAGCGCGGCGCCGACGAAGGCGCGGTACTCGTCGCGGCTCTTGGCGAGCAGCAGCGGATACGCGGACACATCCTTGTGCAGGGACGCCTCCGCGGCGGCCTGCGAGACACCGGGCGCGGCATTGGCCAGCACCAGGTCGTCGCGGGCATTGGGCACCTGAGGCTGCATCGTCGCCAGCGACACCAGGTAGCCGCTGACCAGCGCGTTGGTCTTGTAGATGCCGCCGACGCGCACCGGCACGGTGGCCCCCTGCGGGAAGTTGAACGACACCACCTCGCCGACGTGGAGGTTCGACGAGGTGGCCTCGCTGGAGTCGACGATGGCGGTGTCGGTGGCGGCGATCGCCGAAGCGTCCCCGCCCTGCATGGTCAATGACAGCACGCTGCTGAGGTGGGAGGGGTCGATGGCGGCGATGTCCTGCGAGCTCCCCTCGATGAGCACCGACGTGCCCCGCACCTCGGTGACGTCGCTGAGCTTGGAGTCGCGGCGCAGCGTGCCGGCGGCCTGGGTGTTGAACGACGGTCCCTGCTCGAAGACGATGAAGTCGGCGCGGAAGGCGCCCGCGATGGCGTTGTTGGTCGACGCCCGCACCGAGTCGGTGAGCACCGCGACGCAGGTCACCAGCGCCAGCCCGATCATCAGCGCGGCGGCGGTGAGCGCGGTGCGGCGGGGATTGCGGCGCGCGTTCTCGCCGGCGAGCAGCCCGGCGGCACCGCGCAGCCTGCGCACCGGCCACCCCAGCGCGGTGGCCACGGGCCGCACCAGCAGCGGAGCCAGCAGGGCCACACCGACGAAGACGGCGAGGAAGCCGGCGCCGACCAGCTGCAGCGCCGAGCCGGTGCCGGTGAACAGCCCGGCGACCAGGCACGCGCAGCCCAGGGCCAGGATGACGGCGCCGGCGATGATCCGCCGGCGCGGCAGCTCCTGTGTCTCGGGGAGCGCCTCCGCCAGCGCCGCCACCGGGGCGATGCGGGTGGCGCGCCGCGCCGGCAGCGTCGCCGCCACCACCGTGACGACGGTGCCGACCACCACCGCGATGATGACGGTGCGCGGTAGCAGGGCGAGGCCGGTGGTGGCTGTCGAGCCGAACAGCGAGATCAGCAGCGACGCGATCAGGATGCCCACCACAAAACCGAGGATCGAGGCGACGAACCCGGTCACCGCGGCCTCGGCGAGCACCGACCTGAGCACCTGCGCGCGGGTCGCCCCCAGAGCGCGCAGCAGCGCCAGCTCGCGGGTGCGCTGCGCCACCAGGATGTTGAAGGTGTTGATGATCAGGAAGCAGCCGACGAACAGCGAGATGAACGCGAACACCAGCAGCGGCGTGCCGATGAAGGTGTTGATGGTGGCCTCGGTGCTCTGCTCGGCGGCGGCCGCCGCGGCCTGCCCGGTGGCCGCCTCCGCGTAGGGCGCGCGGTCGCTCAGCTCGGCGGCGATGCGGTCGCGCAGGGTCAGATCGGTGACACCGGGCTGCGCGCTGGCGAGGATGCTGTCGTACTTGTCGTGGCCCTCGAGGACGCGCTCGGCGGTGGCCTCGGTGAACAGCGTGATGGTGGCGCCGGCGAGGTTGTCGGAGGTGCCGTAGCCGGCGATGCCCGTGACCGTGAAGTGCTCCTCCACCCCGCCCGCGAAGACGATGGGGATCGACTGCCCGGCCGCGATGTGATGCCTGGCGGCGGTGCCGGCGTCGACCACCACGTCGCCGGCCTGCCGCGGCGCGGTGCCGCTGCGCAGGTGGTACGGCGAGATCTCCGGATCGGCGATCCAGCTGGCCCCGAAGGTCGGCGGCCCGTTGCCCCCGATGGGCTTGCCGTCGCTGCCGATCAGGGTGGCGCCGGTGCGGAAGAGGCTGCCGACCGCGTCCTTGACACCGCCCACGCCGCGCACGGTGCTGAGCAGCGAGGTCGGCACCGGCAGGTTGCGCGCCCCGCCGATGCTGCTGGTCTGCCCGGCGATCTGATGGCCGTGCACGGTCACCGCCACGCCCGCGTTGGCGGCGTCGAAGATGCTCGTGAAGGTGGCGTTGATGGTGTCGGTGAGGATGAAGGTGCCGGCCACGAACGAGACCCCGAGGATCACCGCCAGGGTGGTCAGCGCCAGCCGGAGCTTGTGGCTGAGCAGGCTGCGCAGGCTGATCTCGAGCACGGGCTCAGCCGCTCATCGCGCGTCAGTCACCGAGGTGGCGCATGACGTCGAGCACGGTGTCCGCGGTGGGCGCGTGCATCTCGTCGACGACACGGCCGTCGGCGAGGAAGACGATCCGGTCGGCGTGCGCCGCCGCCAGGGGATCGTGGGTCACCATGACGATCGTCTGTCCCAGGCTGGAGACGGCCCGGCTGAGAAAGTCGAGCAGCTCGGTGCTCGACCTGGAGTCGAGGTTGCCGGTGGGCTCGTCGGCGAAGATGATCTCCGGCTGGCTGGCCAGCGCGCGGGCGGCGGCGACGCGCTGCTGCTGGCCTCCGGAGAGCTCGTTGGGGCGGTGGCGGAGGCGGTCGCCAAGCCCGGTGATGCGCACCACCTCGGCGAGGGCGGCGGGATCGGGCTTGCGGCCGGCGATGGTGAGCGGGAGGACGATGTTGTCCTCCGCCGAGAGGGTGGGGACGAGGTTGAAGGACTGGAAGATGAAGCCCACCTTGACGCGGCGCAGCAGGGTGAGCTGGCGGTCACCGAGTGAGCTGAGCTCGACGTCGCCGATGAACACCTCGCCGGAGGTGAGCCGGTCGAGGCCGGCGACGCAGTGCAGCAGCGTCGACTTGCCCGATCCCGACGGGCCCATGATGGCGGTGAACTGGCCCTTGGCGAAGCTCACCGAGATGCCGTCGAGCGCGCGCACCACGGCGTCGCCGCGGCCGTACACCTTGACGGCGTCGGTGGTGCGGGCCGCCACCGCCTGCTCGGTGACCATGACGGCTGCACCTTACCGGACGGCGGTCACGATCTCGGCCCGGAGGTGGCGGAGGCGGGACGTTGCCAGTTCAACGACTGCGCATCGGGCCGGTGAAGGAGCCGTCGCGAACGCCGGGCGCTGCTATCCTCAACTCGACGCGACGGTCCGGGGGCCGTCTCCCACACCGCGGGGCGCCGTCCCTCACGCGACCTCCAGCGCCCGCACCAAGCCCCATTGCGATGCACATGAGAATGCGCCGCCTGCGCGCGGCCCTCCTACTCGGCGCCACCACCGCGGCGATGCTGTTCGCCGCGGGGGGCGCCGTCGACGGCCACGCGGCCTGGGCCAGGTCGGCCCCCCTGCCCGGCCTGGGCGGCGGGCGCGTCTGGTCGCTGGCGAGCAGCCCCACCACGGCGGGGATGGTGGTGGCCGGCACCGACCACGGGGTGTACATCACCCCCGACAGCGGCGCCCATTGGACGGCCACCACGCTCAACTCGGTACGGGTGTGGACGGTCGGCTTCGACGCCCGCAACCCCACGCGCATCTTCGCGGGCACCGACGGCTCCGGTGTCTACCTGAGCACGGATGCGGGGGCCACCTGGACGAGCACGTCGACGGGCCTCTCCGACCGGACCGTGCGGGTCATGGCCTTCGGCCTCGACGGCATCGCCGCGGGCACCAACCACGGGGTGGAGCTGAGCCCCGACGGCACCGCCTGGCACGACGGCGGGCTCGACCAGTACTCGATCTCCTCGCTGGCTGTCGCCGCCAACACACCCTCGCTGGTGCTGGTCGCCGCCACCGACCGCGGTGACGTCTCCAACGGCTACCTCTTCCGCTATGGCGTGTCCGGGTCGGGCTGGCAGTCGCTGCAGAGCGGGCTGCCCTCGTCGGCGGTGGTGACCTCGGTCGCGGCCGGGCCGCTGTCCAACTCGGTGCCCAAGCGGCCGCTGGTGGCGACCACGAGCAAGGGGTCGTTTCGCAGCGGCGACGGGGGCTCGACGTGGACGGCGAGCACCGGCGTTCCCGAGAACCTCACCCTGACCACCGCGGTGTTCAGCCCCCTCGACCCCACCCTGGTGTACGCCGGCGCCGACCAGGGGGGCAGCAACGGCGGCGACCTTCTCCGCTCCACCGACGGCGGCGCCAGCTTCACCGTGGCCGACGCCGGGCTGCCCACCCAGGTCCGCGAGGTGGAGAGCATCGCCGTCGAGCAGACCACCCCGCCGACGGTGGTGGCGGCGGTCGACCCCGCCTCCGGAGGGGTGGCCTTCAGCGAGATCGACGCCTCCGCGCCGGTGCCGCCGCCGCTCGTGGCCGAGGCCCCCGGGCAGCCCATCCCGGCGACCCTGGCCACCCCCAAGCCGACCCCGCGGGCGGCGCCGGCGACTCCCGTGGCCCCGCCGACGGCGACCAGCGGCGGCGGGGCCGGCACGTTCCTCTCGTCCGCGTTCCACTGGCCGGTGCCGCTGGTGTTCGAGGTGCTGCTGCTGCTCTCGCTCGCCTACCTGCTGGTGCGCTGGCGGCAGCGCTACTACGTCGAAGGGCCGCCGTAGGCGGAGCCGGGGGCGCGCGTAGGATGGCCGCATGCTCGCGCTGATCGGTCCGTCGTACCCGCTGGCCTTCCTGGCCGGGCTGGTCTCCTTCCTGTCCCCGTGCGTCTTCCCCCTGGTGCCCGCCTACGCGGCGTACCTCGGCGGCCGGGCCTCCCAGGGGGTCGTGACCGAGGCGGAGCCCGCGGCGGCGCTGGTGGCGGCGGGAGCGGGCGGGGGCGGGGCGGCGACGATGCGGGCGGGGCCGGCGCCGCGGACGGTGAGCGTGGCCGCGGGGGCTGCGGCACGTGTCCCCATCCTCGGCAACGGGGTGGCCTTCGTGGCCGGCTTCATGGTGGTGTTCGTCGCGCTCTTCTACGTCCTCCAGGCGCTCGAGGTCACCTTCCTGCTCCACCACCAGGTGGCGGTCAACCGGGTCGCCGGCGCCGTCATCATCGTGCTCGCCCTGCAGACGATGGGAGTGATCCGCATCCCCCTGCTGATGCGCGACTGGCGCATCCACTCGACGCCGATGGCAGGCTCGGTGGGGGCCTTCCTGCTCGGCATCACCTTCGCGCTGGGGTGGACGCCGTGCATCGGTGCGCAGCTGGGAGCCATCCTCCAGCTGGCGGTGAGCGGCGACTTCGCCGGCCTGCCCTTCATGCTGCTGTACTGCGCCGGGCTGGCGGTGCCCTTCCTGCTGGTGGCGGTGCTGGCCGACCGCATGCAGAACGTCATCCGGGCGGTGAACCGGCGCATGGGGGTGATCAACATCGTCGCCGGGGTGCTCCTGCTCGGCTTCGGGTTCCTGCTCATCAGCAACGAGATCACCCTGCTCAACCAGTACTCGTTCCAGGCGCCGTTCAACCTCTGACGGTGGG
>DASZKZ010000007.1:0-11113 GCA_035552595.1 Candidatus Dormiibacterota bacterium | reverse complement strand
TGCCCAGGTCACTCCCTGACGCCGACACGGTCCCGACGACGTGGCCGGAGAGGTCCACCACCTCGAGGCTGAGCGTCTGCACCGCAGGGGCGCCGTCGACGACCACGTCGGGCGTGACCGCGGGCGCTGACGTCGCCGGTGTGGTTGCCGATGCCGCAGGGCGGGCACTCGCAGAGGACACCTGTGACGCACCCGATGGCGAGCCGCCCTGGCCGCAACCGGCGACGGCCACGGTGGCGATGAGCAGCCCCAGCCGAGCTGCCCGTTTCGCACCCTTCGCCCCTACAGAGGCGGCTTCAGTCGCGGGGGTAACCGCGGGAATAGCGCGATCGCCAATTCAGGCTCTCGGGGTCAGTGCCCTCTCGCTCTCGTCGCCTCACGTCTGACGTCACTCTCCAGCCGAGGAGTCCGAAGACGACGCCCCACACGCCGAATGCGGCGACCAGGACCACCGCTATGACGACGATCCCTACCACCCCGAGATCATCGCACCGATCGGTTGCGGGCGTCGAGATGGCTAGATGCTCGTGTCGACCATGCTTCGAAGGCTGTTCGTCGCCACGGCCATCTTCATGTCGCACCTTGCGGCCTGACCGCCTCGAACCCCAGTGGCCGCGATGAAAGCAGCCGGCCCCATGCGTCGGGCGATCAGGCCAGCCGTCGCCTGCCGGTTCGCGCCAGCAGAAGGATCCTGGTCACGACCAGTCCGGCGAGCCCGCAGAGCACCACGACCACGAGGTCGCTCCAGCGCAGGGCGTAGCCGCCCAGACTGCCGACGCTCGCAAAGATCCCGTCGAACGGCGACGCCACTGTCGAGCCGAACGACATCACCGCATGCGCGAAGCCCTCGTTCTTGGCACCGATCAGCCGGAAGACGAAGTCCAGCATCACCACCAGGTTGACGATCGCGACCGCCGCCCACACCAGGCGTACCAACACCCGGCTGGCGGCCGGCACGACGCCGCGCCCGAGCTGCCGCACTCGGGCGCCGCCTTGTACGACCGGCCAAGAGCTCGAGTGCGAGCCTCGGCTCTGAGGATCTCTGACCTGGGCTGTGTCCGCCATCGGTTCACCTCCTGGGAGCGGCCACTCACCGCGCCAGCGGGAGCGACGCACGCTCGGTTCACCCATAGTGATACCGCGAATGTACTGGAAAGTGTGGAGCGTCCACAACGCTCGACGCGAACCTCGCACGGGCGGCGATCAGGTCAGGGTGCCAACGTGAAGGTCTGCACGAACTGATCCACCTGTGCGGGTGTGGCGGTCTTGGTCCCACCCACTCCACCAACCACGGCGAGGACGTACCACGTCCGCCCAGCGGTCGCGACGTCGTATTCCACCTGTGAGGTTCCGGATCCCTGCCCCTGCGTCTGATCGCCCGACAGTCGCATGGCGCTGACTCCGTTCACCATGACCGAGCTCGTCTGAACGTTGGCGTACAGGGTCCTGTTTGTCGAGATGAGTGAGAGGGCTGCGGGTGGTCCCGTCCCTGCGACGGATTCGACGAAGATCCCGACCTGGCCGTCTCCCTGCGGGCAGCTCCCGTAGAGCCCACCCGCATCGACCAGCAGCCAGCTGGCACCGGTGCTGCTGTCGCAGATGACCGTCCAGGGTGGCGGGAGGTCGAAGGCGACATGCTGAGTTGCACTCGTGTATGGCGTCCACCCCGCTGGAATGCTCGAGGTGGCCGACGGACGCTGCGTATTCAATGAACTGGCGGTTGCGGACGGGGTCTGAGATGTTGCAGGGGGCGCCGATGAGCCGGCGGCCCCGCACCCTGCCAGGCACACGGCGACAGGCACCGCAAGAAATCCAGCCATGCGCAAGGACAAAGCTACGGTCATGCCCGGTGCAACGGCTCCGCCGGACCGGGGTCATGGTCCTAGCGTGCGGCCGTCGTCTCCCCCAGCACGGCGGCGATGGCACACCCGCGACGGTGCCCGGTGCCGTCGCCGCGGTAGATCGACCCCGAGCACTCCGGGCACACCCCGTGCGAACCGATCGGCGTCAGCCCCGCCCACTGGTGCTTGGCCAGCAGGCGCCGCAGCTCGGCATTCTCAGCCCGCAGCCGTTCGATCTCGGCCCCGCTGCTCTCTGTCGTGGTCACGTCATCTCCTCGGGAGGTGGCTGGGCAATTGGGCGCCAGTGTGCGCGCTCCACGCCCAGAAGACCACCCTACGCGGCGGGGCTCTCGAGGACCTCAGGCTCCGTCGGCGCCTCCCGGAACAGGGACGACGGCCACCAGTTCCAGCGCCCCAGGATGGCCACGAAGGAGGGCACCAGGATGGTGCGCACCAAGAAGGTGTCCATGAGCACGCCGGCGGCGATGCCGTAGCCGATCTGCTGCACCTGCGAGCCGCCCGACGCGCTGCCCCCGGCGATGGCCAGCACCGCGAAGGTCCCGCCCAGGATCACACCCGCCGTGGTCACGGTGGTGCCGGTGACGCCCACCGCGTGGCGGATCGCGGGCAGCAGGGGGAGGCGGTGCGCCTCCTCGCGGATGCGCATCATCACCAGGATGTTGTAGTCGGAGCCGAGCGCCATGAGGAACACGAACATCAGGAACGGGAGCACGAAGTTGATGCCGCTCTGGCCGCCCAGGCGCACGAAGATGAGCGCGGTGATGCCGATGGCGGCGAGGTACGACAGCACCACGGAGGCCACCAGGTAGAGCGGCGCGGTCAGGCTGCGCAGCACGATCGCCAGCAACAGCGCGATGAGCACCGCCACCAGCGGCAGGATGTGGGTCAGGTCGCTCGCCGACACGGCGTTGACGTCGTACGCGAAGGGGAGGATGCCGAACACGCCGGAGTCGGTGGCGTGCACGCTGGAGGCGACGGAGCTGACCGCGCTCCGCACCGTGGGCACGGCCGCGATCGCATGGGGATCGCTGCTGTTGCTGTTGGTGAAGAGCGCCTGCACCTGCACCGTGCGCCCGTCGGCGCTGACGAATCGGGAGAGTGAGCGCAGCAGCGGCTGCTGAGCGGCGGGGGTGCCGCTGGCCAGCGCCTGCTGCAGCGCCGGGATCCCGCCGGCGGCCTGCACCACCTCGACGGGACCGGTGACGGTGGCGAACTGCCCGGTGGCGCGCAGATCGCTCTCCAGCGCCACCAGGTCGGTGGGATGGCTGTAGATGGGCTGGGCGAAGGTGAAGAGCACCTCGTTGGTGTTGGTGCCGCCGCCGCCGTAGTGCGCGGTCAGCACCGCCGCCCCCGCGGCGGAGTCCGTGCCCGACGGGCTCGACTGGTCGGCGAAGCCGGCCGCGGGCGCGCCCACCTGGCCGACCGCGAGGCCTCCGAAGAAGAGCAGGCCGACCACGGCGACGGTGCGCGGATGGCCCACCACCCCGCCGGCGATGCGCCCGTACAGCGTCTGGCGGGGGTGGGGGTCGGGGCGCGTCCGCGACGGCCAGAACACCGCCCGGCCGAAGATGGCCAGCAGCGCCGGCAGCAGCGTCAGCCCGGCGATGAGCATCAGCCCGATGCCGATGGCCAGCGCCGGGCCCAGGCTCTGGTAGAGGCCGAACTGGGCCACGATCAGGGTCATCAGCGCGGCCATGACGGTGAGCGCCGAGAAGGTGATCGACTCGCCCACGGTTCGCACCGCGGTGCGCACCGCGTCCTTGGGCTCCGCGCCGTTGCGCATCTCCTCACGCATCCGGAAGACGAGGAACAGCCCGTAGTCGGTGCCCGCTCCCAGCACCAGCACGATGAGGATGAACTGGGTGATGCTCGACGCCTGCACGCCGATCTGCGTCGCCCCGGCGATCACCGGCGAGGAGAGCAGCAGCACCACCAGCGCGGGCAGCAGCGTGATCAGCGGTGCCAGCAGAGCTCGGAAGGCGACCAGCAGGAGCACCACGATGAGCAGCAGCGACAGCGACTGGATGCTGTTGCGCGAGCTCCCCGACTGGCTCTGCGAGTCGATCACCGTGGGCAGGCTGCCGGCGAGGTGGAGCTGCACGGCGCCGTTGCTGGGGAACAGACCGCGGATGCTGGCCACCAGGTTCTTGGCGTCGGTGGACTGCGAGTAGGGGGGCAGGTTGGTCTGCACCAGGGCCTGCTCCGCCTGGCGATCCGAGGAGAGCCCGAAGTCCTTGACCAGGGTGACGTGGGGCATGGTGCGGATCCGCGACTCCAGCGCCGCCACCGACGCCGTACCCGACGCGCCCAGGGCCGATCCGTCGCTGGTCGCGGCCACCAGGGTCATGGTCGCCTGGTTGCTGTTCTGGAACGGCGCCGCCAGCGCGGTGGCGTGGATCGACGCGGTGCTGGCGGGAAGGAAGCCGCTGGTGGTGTCCTTGGCGACCGACGCCAGCGATGGGAACGCCTTCACCGAGAAGACGGTGACCACGATCCAGCCCACCAGGATGGCCCAGCGGAAGCGCACCGAGAAGTTGCCGAGGCCCGTGAAGAAGCGCGTCATTGGCTGGTTCCCCTGTCGTCGAGTTGGCGGGTGCCCGCCAGCGCAGGCTCGCTCTCCCGTTGCTCGTGCTCACCGGCGGTGGCCTGAACCACCTCCGCGGCCTCGTCCAGGCCGATTCCCTCGCCTGCCGCCACCGTCGCCCGGGCACGCGGCGCCAGCGGGACCTCCCGCAGGAAGAGGGTGATCACGAAGGCGACCACCAGGACCGGCACCGCCGTCAGGAAGACCACGTGCAGAGAGTCCGACACCGCCGTGACCAGGCCGGAGTGGATCGCCGCGGGAAGCTTCGCCAGCGCCGCCGGGTTGCCCTGCAGCGAGCTGGGGTTGAGGTTGCCGGTCAGCGCGCTCGCGGGCAGGTGGAGGCGCAGGTTGGCGGCCAGCTGGCTGCTGAAGATGGCCCCGAAGATGGCCACCCCGATCGAGCTTCCGATGGAGCGGAGGAAGGTCGCGGAGCTGGTGGCGACGCCGAGATCACGACGATCCGCGGCGTTCTGCACGGCCAGCACGAGCACCTGCATCACCATGCCGAGGCCGGCGCCGAGGATGACCATGTACACGGAGAGCAGCAGGCGCGATGTCTGCGGTGTCAGCGTCGAGAGCAGCAGCATGGCGATGGCGGCGAGCGCGGTGCCGGCGACCGGGAAGATCTTGTAGCGGCCGGTGCGGCTGATCAGCTGGCCGCTGCCGATCGAGGCCGTCAGCAGGCCGACCATCAACGGCAGCAGGTTGAGGCCGGAGCTGGTGGCGCTGGCACCGTCGACGAGCTGCAGGAAGAGCGGCAGGAAAACGATGGCGCCGAACATGGCGAACCCGATCACGAACCCCACCGCGCTGGCCACGTTGAACACGGGGCTGCGGAACAGCCGGGGCGGGATGATCGGCTCGGCGACGCGGCGCTCGACCACGAAGAAGGTGACCAGCACGGCGGCGCCGACGACCGCGAGCACGATGATGGGAGCCGACAGCCAGGCGTACTGCGTGCCTCCCCAGGTGGCCAGCAGGATCACCGATGCCGTGCCCGCGGCCAGCAGCGTCGCACCCAGCCAGTCGATGCTGTGGGAGACACGGCGCGCCGTCGCCGGCAGCGCGGTGGCGGTGACCGCCAGCGCCACCGCCCCGAGCGGGACGTTGATGTAGAAGATCCACCGCCACGAGGCGTTGTCCGTGAGGAAGCCGCCGAGCAGCGGGCCCGCGACCGAGGCCAGAGCGAAGATCCCGCCCATCATGCCCTGGTACTTGCCGCGCTCTCGCGGTGGCACCACGTCGCCGATGATCGACTGCGCGCCCACCATCAGCCCGCCCGCGCCCAATCCCTGGATGGCGCGGAACGCGATCAGCTCGAACATGTTCTGGGAGAGGCCGGAGAGCATCGACCCCACCAGGAAGACGGCGATGGCGAACTGGAACAGGGGCTTGCGCCCGTAGAGGTCGCCGAGCTTGCCGTAGAGCGGCGTGGAGATGGTCGCCGCCAGCAGGTAGGCGGTCACCACCCAGGAGAGGTGGTTGAGGCCACCGAGGTCACCGACGATGGTGGGCAGCGCGGTGGACACGATGGTCTGGTCCAGCGCCGCCAGCAGCATGCCCAGCATGAGCGCGCCGAGCACGGTGAGGATCTGGCGATGACCGAGATACGCCGTCCTGTTGGAGTCGTCGGTCACCCCTGCCATCTCAGACATGAGCGGCCTCCTCGTTGACCACGCGTTCCGCCAGCGAGGCGAGAAGCTCGAGCTCGTCGTCGGTGAGCGGAGCCACCAGCGACTCGAGGCGCTTGCTGGTGTTCTTCTCGAAGTCGCGCACCGCCTCCTTGGCGGGTCCAGAGACGTCGACACGGAGCACGCGGCGGTCGTCGGGATCGGGGTTGCGCACCGCCAGGCCGTGGAGCACGAGCCGGTCGACGAGCTGGGTCGCCGAGCTGGGGCTGATCTCCATGCGCGCGGCGAGCTCGTTCATGGTGAGCGGGCCATGCTTGACGAGGTGGCGCAGCGCACCCATCTGGTACAGCGTCGCGCCGCCGAAGCGCTTGAGGAAATCGTCGTGGCGCTCCGATTCCCCCATGCGGCGGCGCAGGCCGGGCCCGAGCCGTTCCAGGCGGGAGAGCAGCTCGCGGCGTCGGTTCATCAGCGCGATAGTACAACAGCCGTAATATCGCGTGGCTGTAGTAACCGTCCTGACACATCGAGCCATGGCGCGTCCCGAGCCTCACCACCACATGTGGTGCCGCCGTCGCACAGAGGTACAAGATGCTGCGCTGGGTGAACCAGACGGCGCCGGTGCTCTGCTACACTGCCTTGATGTTGGGGAGGCCGCATGGAGATCGAGCTCGGTAGGGGCAAGATGGCGCGGCGCGCCTACGGATTCGATGAGGTGGCGCTCGTCCCCGGACGGGTCACCATCAACCCCGACGAGATCGACGTGAGCTTCGCCCTCAACGGCTCCACGTTCGCCATCCCCTTCCTGGCGGCGGCCATGGACGGCGTCGTCGACGTCGGCTTCGCCTCGGAGATGGGCCGCCTCGGTGGCCTCGCGGTGCTCAACCTCGACGGCGTCCAGACCCGCTACGAGGACCCCACCGAGGTCCTCCACTCCATCGCCGAGTCGACGCCGCAGGAGATCAACGTCCTGCTCCAGAAGATCTATACCGCGCCGGTGCAGGACGGCCTCATCGGGCAGCGCATCGAGGAGATCAAGGCCGCCGGCGTGCCCGTCGCGGTGTCGACCACTCCCGCCGGCGCGGAGCGTCGCGCCCCCATCGTGCAGGAGGCCGGAGCCGACGTCTTCGTGGTCCAGGGCACTGTGCTCACCGCGCGCCACGTCAGCAAGAGCTACAAGCACCTCAACTTCAAGGAGCTCACCGCCTCGCTCGACATCCCCGTGGTCGCCGGCAACTGCGTCGACTACGCCACCGCGCTGGAGCTCATGGACACCGGCGTCAAGGGCCTGCTCGTCGGGGTCGGGCCGGGGGCCGCGTGCACCACCCGAGGCGTGCTCGGCGTCGGCGTCCCCCAGGTCACCGCCACCGCCGACTGCGCCGCGGCTCGCGACGACCACCTCCGCCGCAGCGGCGAGCGCGTCGCCATCATCACCGACGGCGGCATGCGCCTCGGCGGCGACGTCGCCAAGGCCTTCGCCAGCGGCGCCGACGCGGTCATGATCGGCTCCATCTTCGCGTCCGCAACAGAGGCAGCCGGCGGCGGCAACCACTGGGGCATGGCCACGCCCGACCCCAACCTGCCCCGGGGCACGCGCATCCGCACCGGCGTCAAGGGCAGGCTCGCCGAGATCCTCTTCGGCCCCGCCCACGTCGACGACGGCAGCATGAACCTGGTGGGCGCGCTGAAGAGCTCGATGGGAGTGTGCGGGGCGCGCACCATCCAGGACTTCCAGCGCACCGAGATGGTCATCGCCCCGTCCATCAAGACGGAGGGCAAGGTGCAGCAGCGCGAACAGCGCGTCGGGATGGGGGTATGACGTTGCAGGCGCTGCTGGGGTCCCTTGCCGCGGGGAGTCGCACAGAAGCGCGGGCTCTGCCCGTGCGGTGCGACGGGGCGCAGCCCCTTGAAGAGTCGGGGTACCCCGCGGTGCGCCAGCACCGTGGGGACAAGGTGCAGCAGCGCGAACAGCGCGTCGGGATGGGGGTGTGAGCCGGGGGATGGCGGTCATCCCCAAGCAGGAATCGATCGCGCCGGCGGATCCCGCCGTCGCCCAGGACACCGTCCTCGTTCTCGACTTCGGATCGCAGTACTCGCAGCTCATCGCCCGCCGGGTGCGCGAGGCGCGCGTCTACTGCGAGCTGGTGCCCGGCACCATCAGCGCCGCCGAGGTGCGCCGCCGCTCCCCGCGCGGGCTCATCTTCAGCGGCGGCCCCGCGTCCGTCTACGACGACGGCGCTCCCCTCGCCGATCCCGCCATCTATGACCTGAACCTGCCCATCCTGGGGGTCTGCTACGGCATGCAGCTGCTCGCCCACCAGCTCGGTGGCGCGGTGCAGCCCGCGGTGCGCCGTGAGTACGGCCACGCCTCGATCAGCATCGACGAGCGCAGCGGCATCTTCGAGAGGCTGCCCTCGGAGATCGACGTGTGGATGTCGCACGCCGACGTGATCAGCCGGCTGCCCACCGGCTTCCGCTCGGCGGCGCACTCGCTCAACTCCCCGCACGCCGCCATCACCGGCCCCGGCGGCCGCCACGGCATCCAGTTCCATCCCGAGGTGGTGCACACCCCGCTGGGCAGGGAGATCCTGCGCAACTTCCTCATCGACGTCTGCGGCTGCGCGGGCACGTGGGAGCCGTCGTCGTTCATCGAGATGGCCGTCGCCGACATCCGCGCCCGCGTCGGCGGCAGGCGCGTGCTCTGCGCCCTCAGCGGCGGCGTCGACTCCGCGGTGGCGGCGACGCTGGTGCACCAGGCGATCGGCGACCAGCTCACCTGCGTCTTCGTCGACAACGGGCTGCTGCGCCGCGCCGAGGGCGAGCGCGTCGTCGAGATCATGAGCCACCAGCGCCACATCGACCTGATCCACGTCGACGCCACCGACCGGTTCCTGACCGCGCTGGCCGGGGTCACCGACCCCGAGGAGAAGCGCCGCGCCATCGGGCGCACCTTCATCGAGGTCTTCGACAGCGAGGCCCGCCGCCTCGGCGACATCGACTTCCTCGCCCAGGGCACGCTCTACCCCGACGTCATCGAGTCGACCTCGCACGACACCCACAACGCGCAGAAGATCAAGACCCACCACAACGTCGGCGGCCTCCCCGAGGACCTCCGCTTCCAGCTCGTCGAGCCGCTCCGCTACCTCTTCAAGGACGAGGTCCGCCAGGTCGGCCTGGCACTGGGGCTGCCCGAGGACATGGTCTGGCGCCAGCCGTTCCCGGGACCGGGGCTGGCCATCCGCATCATCGGCGAGGTCACCGCCGAGCGCCTCGACACGCTGCGCGCCGCCGACTGGGTGGTCATCGACGAGATCAAGCGCAGCGGTCTCTACCGCAAGGTCTGGCAGAGCTTCGCCATCCTCACCCCGATCTCGTCGGTGGGCGTGATGGGCGACAACCGCACCTATGCCAACGTCGTGGCCATCCGCATCGTCGAGTCCGACGACGGCATGACCGCCGACTGGGCCAAGATCCCCTACGACGTGCTCGCCACCATCAGCCGGCGCATCGTCAACGAGGTGAGCGGCGTCAACCGGGTCGTGTACGACATCTCCAGCAAGCCACCGTCCACCATCGAGTGGGAGTAGGCAGCACGGCGATGCGCGTGCTGATCGCCGGCTCGGGGGCGCGCGAGCACGCGCTGGCCTGGGCCTGCACCCGGCAGAACAAGCGGGTCGAGCTCTTCTGCGCTCCCGGCAACGGCGGCACCGCAACCATCGCCACCAACCTCGCGGTGGCCGCCGACGACCCCGCCGGCATCGTCGCCGCCGCCCGCGAGGTCGAGGCGGAGCTGGTGGTCATCGGCCCCGACGCGGCCCTGGCGGCGGGCGTCGCCGACGCCTGCACGGCCGCGGGGATCGCGGTCTTCGGGCCCACCGCATCGGCGGCGCGGATCGAGAGCTCGAAGATCTTCGCCAAGACGGTGATGGACACGGCCGGCATCCCCACCGCGCGCTGGCGGAGCGGGGGCGCGGCGGATCGCGGCCGCCTGCTGGCGCTGGTCGACGAGCTCGGCGGGCGCTGCGTCGTCAAGGCCGACGGCCTGGCGCTGGGCAAGGGCGTGATCGTCTGCGCCACCGTCGAGGAGGCCCACGCCGCCATCGCCGCGTGCTTCGACGAGCACCGCTTCGGCGCCGCCGGCGACCAGGTGCTGGTCGAGGAGCGCCTCGAGGGAGCCGAGGTCAGCGTGCTCGCGCTCACCGACTCGCGCAACATCCGCGTGCTCCCCGCGGCGCGCGACTACAAGCGCGTCGGCGACGGCGACACCGGGCCCAACACCGGTGGCATGGGCGCGCTCAGCCCCCCGGCGGGCGTCGACCCGCACTTCCTGGAGCGCGTCGAGCGCGAGGTGCTCCGTCCCTGCGTCGACGCTCTCGCGGAGATGGGCGCGCCGTTTGCGGGCTGCCTGTACGCGGGGCTGATGCTCACCGCCGACGGGCTGCGCGTGCTCGAGTTCAACGCCCGCTTCGGCGACCCGGAGACGCAGGTGGTCCTGCCGCTGCTCAGCGACGACGTCCTCGCCCTGCTCGAGGACTGCGCCGCCGGCAATCTCCTGCCGGGGTTCGCGGAGGCCATCGAGCCCAGCCGCGCCGTCGGCGTGGTCCTGGCGGCACCGCGCTACCCGGGGGCGCCACGCACGGGCGACGTGATCACCGGGCTCGACCAGCTCGACACCTCGATCCTCGCCTTCCACGCCGGCACCGTGCGCGACGCCGACGACAGCCTGCGCACCGACGGGGGCCGCGTCCTCACACTTGTCGCCCGCGGCGCTTCGATCCACGAGGCCCGGCAGCGGGTGTACGCGGCGCTGCCGGGGATCCACTTCGACGGGATGCAGCACCGCACCGACATCGGATCAGACCACGCGGGAGACAGATGAGCGCGAAGTTGATGGTGGGGATCGTGGTCGGCAGCGAGTCCGACCTGGCGGTGATGTCCAAGTGCGGCGACGTCCTCGACACGTACGGCGTCGGCTGGGAGATCGGGGTGATGTCGGCGCACCGCGCCGGCGACATCGTGCGCAGCTACGCGCTCCAGGC
>DASZKZ010000006.1:0-13490 GCA_035552595.1 Candidatus Dormiibacterota bacterium | reverse complement strand
CCCAGGTCACCGGCAATCAATCGATGCTGGACAACAGTGCCACCTGCACCAAGCCGGGGACCAACAGCCGCCAGACGAGCCACGGCATCCAGAGCGGCTGCGTGTAGGCGGCCACCGTCGAGAGCTGAGAGCCACTGAGGCTCAGGGTGTGAGCACCACCTTCATGGCCTCTCGGGAGGCGAAGAGCTCGTAGCCGCGCACCGCGTCGTCGAGCGGCAGGCGGTGGGAGATGATCGAGGCCGGATCGGCGGCGCCCGAGGCGATCAGCGCCAGGGCGTCGTCCCACCGGCCCACGATGTTGGCGGTGCCGCAGAACTTGAGATCGATCGCCTTGACGAAGGTGAGGTTGAGGGGGAACTCCATCTCCGGCTCGGAGTACACCCCGATGACGCTGATGCGACCGCCGGCGCGAACCACGTCGATGGCGCCGGTGAGCGCGGGGATGGCTCCGACGCACTCCAAAAGGACGTCAGCGCCGCGGCCGTCGGTGTGGTCCTGGATGTGGCTGGGGACGTGGACGGCCGAGGCGTCGACCGGGACGGCCCCGAATCCCTGCGCCATCTCCAGGCGCTGCGCGACGGTGTCGACGGCATAGATCACCGACGGTCTGAAGGCGCGCGCCGCCTGCACCGCCATCAAGCCCACGGGCCCGCAGCCCTGGACGACGACGACGTCCCCCTCCTCGATGCGCGCCTCCACCGCACAGTCGTAGGCGGTGGTGAAGATGTCACCCGCAAAGAGCACCGTCTCGTCGCTCAGCGAGGAGTCGATGCCGCGCAGGCAGAGGTTGGCGTTGGGGACTCGCACGTACTCCGCCTGGCCGCCGTTGAGGTCACCAAGGAACATCCCGTAGCCGAAGACGCGCTGATCGGGGCAGCGGCTGAAGAGCCGCTTGGCGCAGAACCAGCAGGCCCCGCAGGGGATGGTGAAGGAGGCAAGCACGCGGTCTCCCGGCTTGACGCCGCGCACCTCGGGCCCGCAGTCCTCGACGACGCCGGCGAACTCGTGGCCGAGGGTGCTGCCCGGGATCATCCCCGGGATGCGCCCGTTGACCACGTGCAGGTCGCTGCCGCAGATCGCAGTGGTGGTGACCTTGACCAGCACGTCGCCTGGCTCCTCGACGGTAGGGCGAGGCACCTCGGCCATCTCCACGCGCCCGATGTCGGCGAACGTCAGCGCGCGCATCAGCGATCCCTCGTTCCTGTCCCTGGCGCCGTCAGCTCTGGCTGTCGGTGGCGTGACGCTGGGTGACGCGATCGCGCAGCGATTCGTCGATCTCTCCCTTCTGACCCGCCTCCCGTCGCAGCCAGAAGGGCAGCCCCTCGGCGTCGTGCTCGGCAGCGCGGCGACGGATCTCGATCAGGCTGTGCAACGCCTCCTCGATGGTGGTCTGCAGCGGGGCGTCGCCTCCGCCCAGCTTGGCGACGACGTCCTCAGGGATGACCACGGTGTTGGGAGCAGGCGGCGGGGGGGCGGAGGTGAAGAGGCGGCCCAGCCAGGACATGGCGCGAGTGTAACGTCCGCGCCGACGATTCCAAGGAGGCATGGGGTGCCGGGCGTCCGTCTCCGAGCGGTAGGCTCCGTCTCATGGCGACGAGGGCTGCACCGCGCATGGAGTGGACGGGCGAACCGGAGGCGGACGCGCTGGTCGCGCACGACCCTCTGGCTCTCCTCATCGGCTTCTGCCTCGACCAGCAGATCCCTGTCGAGAAGGCCTTCCTCGGTCCGCTGGACATCAAGCGCCGGCTGGGCACGCTGGACGCGCGGGAGCTGGCCGCCATCGATGCCGCACGCTTCGAGGCAGCCTTCCGTCAGCGACCGGCGATCCATCGCTTCCCGGCCAGCATGGCGGCCCGGGTGCATGCCCTCTGCGCCGCCATCGCCGTGGAGTACGGCAACGACCCCACGACGGTCTGGAGCGGGGTCGGCGATGCCGCCGAGCTGCTCCGCCGGCTGCGAGCGCTGCCGGGCTTCGGTGAGATGAAGGCGCGCATCGTCCTCGGGGTGCTGGCCAAGCATCTCGGCGTCAAGCCGCGCGGCTGGGCGGAGCTGGCGCCGGACTTTCCCACCCTCGCCGACGTCCACACCGTTGCCGAACGCGAGCGCTACCAGGCGGGCAAGCGGGCCCACAAAGCGGCCCTGCGCGCTCAGGCGGACACGGTGGTCGGCGGTCGCCGTGGCTGACGTCACCGTCCGAGAAGACGGTGAGGTGCGAATAGTCCAGGTGGGGCCGATGGGACCCTACGGGAACAACGCGTACGTGGTGCGTGACGTCGCGGCGGGCGCCTCCCTGCTGGTGGACATGCCGTTGGAGACGGGACCGCTTCTCGACGCCATCGCGGCGGAGGGTGGCGTCCAGCAGATCATCGCCACCCACTGGCATCCCGACCACTGGGCCTCGTACGACGCGGTTCGCGCCGCCACCGGTGCTCCGGTGCACGTCGGCGCGGCAGAGATCAACATCGCGCCCGATCGCGTCGATGGCCGCCTCGACGACGGAGCCGAGGTGCGGGTCGGCTCGATCCGCGTCGGCGTGATCCACACGCCGGGGCACACCCCGGGGAGCATCTCGCTGCGCGTCGGCAGCGCCCTGATCAGCGGGGACACCCTCTTCAGGGGAGGCCCCGGCAAGACCTTCGCGCACGGTGACCTCGAGACCATCCTCGCCAGCATCGAGGGGCTGCTGCCACTGCCCTCCGAGACGCAGGTGCTGCCCGGTCATGGAGAGCCCACCACCATCGCGCTGAGCCGCCGCGGGATGGCCGGATACCGGCGTTCGCCGCAGCCGGAGGGGTTCTTCGGCGACGTGGTGTGGCCGGCGTCCTGACCGCCGGGCGCCGCCAGCGCCAGTCTCAGCGGGCGATGAGGCTGAAGAAGGTCACCGCGAACAGGGTCAGCGAGACCGCGACGATGGCACCGATGCCCATCCAGTCACGCATGCGCAGCACCAGCCGGCGGCGCCAGAAGCGCTGACGGCGTCCGCGGAGTGAGGTGTCCGAGGTCCACCGGGGCGTGAGAACTCTCACCGTGGCGGCCGTGAGCGGCGGGGAGGTGGAGAGCACGTCGGGCCTCCTGTTGAGATGTGGCGCTAGTTCAGACAACCTCGGATCTCCCTCTAAGACTAACAACGTTACTATCACATTATGCATTAGTGGACGCCTGAGGTGCTGAGCTGATTCCCGGACCGCTGTGGGGACGCCGCTAGCATCAAGTGCCACTTGACACTTGAGGTGTCCGGCGCCACCATCGCCCGATGGCGACCACCGTCCACCGGATGCGCGATCTGGTTCGTCTGACCGGCGTCAGCGCTCCCACCATCCACTTCTACGCGCTCCAGGGGTTGCTCCCCGACGCCCGCAAGACGGCCGGCAACCAGGCCCTCTATCCGGACTCGACGGTCACCCGGATCCGCTGGATCCGCGAGCTCCAGACGGAGCTCAACCTCTCCCTGCGCAGCATCGCCCGGGTCCTGGCGATGCGCGGGGAGCGTCCGGTGGAGGAGATCCGCGCCCTGCAGGCGCTGGGCGCGATCCTCGACGAGCCGGATCCAGCAGCCGGCGCCGCCGAGCTCGCCGCGGTGCGCGAGCGGCTCGGGGTCACCGACGTCCCCAGCCTGCAGCGCCTCGGCCTGATCCGCTCCGAAGGGCCGATCAGCGGCAGCGACCTGCGCCTGCTCGACCTCGTCGCCGCGATGCGCGCGGCGGGTTTCACGGAGGAGGCGGGATTCTCCGTCGAGAACCTCGCCGTCTACCGCGATGCCGTCGAGCGGCTGGTCGCCGAGGAGCTGGCTCGAATCGTGGAACCGGTGCTGCACCGCCACGATGCGCAGACGCTCCGCGACCTCGTCCATCGCGGCCTGCCTCTCACCGACCGGCTTCTCTCGCTGCTTCATCAGCGCGCGGTGCGCGCCGAGATGCAGCGCTGGCTCGACATCGCACCCGACGCGGCGGGCGCCACCGCCTAGGAGCACCCATGAGCACTCGCGTCTACACACTTCCCGTGGAACAGACCCGCTGGCACGTCGAGGGTGGCGCCCAGACGGTCTTCAACTGGGAGTACGACGAGGGCCGCGACCGCCTCCTCAACCTCTACGAGAAGGGCAAGGCCAAGCAGTGGAACAGCCGCGACCGCATCGACTGGACGACCGCGGTCGACCATGACAACCCCTTCGAATCGCTCGACGCCTACGTACCCATCTACGGCAGCGAGGTCTGGGAGGAGATGGGCGTGCGCGATCGCGCCCAGCTCAAGCACCACCTCGCCGCCTGGCAGTTCTCACAGTTCCTCCACGGCGAGCAGGGCGCGCTGATCTGCGCGTCGAAGATCGTCCAGACCGTTCCTGACATCGACAGCAAGTTCTATGCGGCCACCCAGGTCATGGACGAGGCCCGCCACGTGGAGACCTATTCGCGGTTCCTCTTCGAGAAGCTCGACCTCGCCTACCCGATCAACCCCCACCTCAGGTCGCTGCTCGACAACGTGGTCAGCGACACGCGCTGGGACATGACCTACCTGGGCATGCAGGTGCTCATCGAGGGGCTCGCGCTGGCCGCCTTCGGGCTGATCCGCGACGTTGCCGAGAACCAGCTGGCGCGGGCGGTCACCGCCTACGTCATGGAGGACGAAGCGCGCCATGTCGCCTTCGGGCGGCTGGCGCTGCGCGACTTCTATCCGCAGCTCACCCAGCGCGAGCGCGACGAGCGCGAGGAGTTCTGCGTCGAGGCGTGCTACCTGATGCGCGACCGGTTCCTCGCCGAGGAGGTCTGGAACAACCTGGGATTGCCGGTGGCGGAATGCCTCCGCTTCGTCAACAACTCGGAGGCACAGCTACAGTTCCGCAACCTGCTGTTCACCCGGATCGCGCCCACCCTCAGGGACATCGGCCTGTTCGGCGAGCGCGTGCGCTCCGCATTCGCGGACATGGGTGTGCTCGGCTACAGCGAGGTCGATCTCGACGCGCTCAGCCGCGACGACGAGCGCACCGCCGGCGAGATCGACGTCGCTCGCCGCCGCCAGGTGGATGCCACCATCGCCGCCGCGAGGTTTTAACAGGGTCGGGGGCAGATCCCCCGCCCCTCGCATGGTCGGAGTGAATCCGACCACGCTCACCCCGTCCGCCTCGGCGCGCCTCGCGCGCCGAACCTTTTGCTTGTCACGGCATTCCACCGATCCGTCACGCCCTGTCGCAACCCCGCAACCCCTTCCTGGCCCGGTCGCGACCACCTCACGTGCCTCGCATACTCGCGAAGCGCGCCCATCTCGATCAAACCAGAGGACCATCGCATGCAGACCGACGTCCTTCGCAGCGATGCCGCATCCACTGTGACCGCGGTCACGCGCTGGTTCGGGGTGGGGAGATCCGGCCTCGCCGACTCCGAGCTCGCCGGTGCGGAGGCTGGCGCAGCGGCGCTGAGCGGCGAGGATGGCAAGCTCGTGGTCGTCTTCGCCTCCCCCTCTCACGACCTCCCGGCTTTGGTGAGTGGCATCCGCAGCCGCACCGCGGACATTCCCTTGATCGGCTGCTCGACTGCCGGCGAGATCGCCACCGACGGTCCCGGTGACGCCGGTGTCGTCGTGGTCGCGCTGGGCGGCTCCGGATTCGTCGCCCGTACCGCGATGGCGCGCGGAGTGTCGGCGCGATTGCGTGACGCCGGCGCGGAGGTCGCGGCCTGCGCGGACGAGGCTCCCGACCATCCCCACCACGCGCTCCTCCTCCTCAGCGACGGCCTCGCCGGCGACCAGACCGAGGTGGTGCGCGGTGCCTACTCGGTCATGGGGGGCGCAACCCCGCTGGTCGGAGGCTGTGCCGGCGACGACCTGCTCATGCAGAGCACCAAACAGCTGTTCGACGGAGAGGTGCTCGAGGACACCGTCGTCGCCGCATGGCTGGCCTCGGACGCGCCCCTGGGCATCGGCGTCCAGCATGGCTGGAGTCGCGTCGGCGAGCCCATGCTGGTCACGGGCTCGGCGGGCAGCAAGGTGCTCACCCTCGACGACCAGCCGGCGCTCGACGTCTACCTGGAGCGCCTCAATCCGCCGGCGGAGGCCCACCGTTCCGCGTCCGACCTCACCAAGTTCGCCCTCACTCATCCCCTCGGGCTGAGCCGGCGCAGCGGCGAGGAGGTGAGGTTCATCGCCGGCGCCGACTTCGACGAGCGCTCACTCAACTGCATCGCCGCCGTCCCTCAGGGCGCGCTGGTCTGGATGATGGAGGGCGACCTCGATTCCGTGCTGGCCGCCACCGACGCCGCCTGCCGCGAGGCGCTCGACGCGCTGGGTGGCCGCGCCCCCCTGGGCGTGCTCACCTTCGACTGCATCGCCCGCCGCGCCGTCCTCGGTGAGCCCGGCATCAAGCGCGAGATCGACCGCATCGCCGGCCACACCAACGGTCCGGTGGCCGGCTTCTACACGTACGGTGAGATCGCGCGCACCCACGGAGTCAACGGCTTCCACAACCAGACCCTGGTCGTCCTCGCCGTGGCGTGAGTGAAAGGCACTGACCGCTGGTCGACCCCTCGCCTCGCGGAGTTCGTGGCCGCGATCACGGCTGCGCCCGACGAGGCCTCGGCGGTGCGACGAGCGCTGGATTGGGCGACAGAGGCGCTCGAGGCGGAGATCGGCATCGTTCTCGAGGGTTCGGTGGCGCTGGCGTCGATCGGATTCCCCCGCGGCGAGGTCCCCCCGACGGCACTGGCCGCGGCCATGTCGGAGACCAGCGAGCTCCTCGACATCGGCGGGCTCGGCCTCTGCCGGCTGGCCTCGACCCGGCTGGAGCTGGACTCCGCCGTCGATCTGGTCGTGGCCAGGGCCGGGACCGACGCCTTCAGCCGCGAGGAGGTCGGGCTGCTGCGCGCGGCGGCGCGATCGCTGACGATGACGCTGCGGCTCTTCCGCACGCTCTCCGCCGAGCGCACCCTTCGCGCCAACCTGCAGAAGCGCCAGGAGCTCCTCGAACGGCTGTCCGTCATCCAGCGAGCCATCACCCGCCGGCTTCCGCTCGCCGACGTGCTCAACACCATCACCCAGGGCGCGGTCGACCTACTCGATGCGGAAGTCGCCGCGGTTCGACTGGTCGACCCGCAGGCGCCGGGCGAGGTGGTCATGGTCGCCCAGCAGGGGCTCACCGCTGCGGTCGCCGAGGCGATGAAGCGCAGTGCTGTCGGTGAAGGAGCCCATGGGCGGGCCATCACAGAGGACGGCCTGGTCATGGTCGAGGACTATTCGCAGGCCCCCGTCGCCATGTCACAGCTGGTCGAGATGAAGCTCGCGCGCGCCATGGCCGCTCCCGTCCGAGACGGCGACCGGGTGACCGGCTCGATCGTGGTGGCCACCGCGCGCGGCGACCTCGGCTTCGGCGCGCTCGAGCAGGAGATGCTCAGTGCCCTGGCGGAGCACGCCAGCCTGGCGATCACCGATGCCAAGCGCGTCGAGCACATCCGCGAGCTCGCCTTCCACGACGAGCTGACCGGGCTGCCCAACCGCGGGCTCTTCATGGAGCGTCTGGCGCAGGCCCTGACCCGCGCCCGGCGCCGCCGCGGCCATGTCGCGGTGCTCTTCCTCGACCTCGATCGGTTCAAGACCATCAACGACAGCCTCGGCCACACCGCGGGCGACCAGGTGCTGGTCACCGTCGGGGAGCGGCTGCGCAGGTGCCTCCGCGAGGAGGACACCGCCTCGCGGCTGGGCGGTGACGAGTTCGCCATCCTGGCGCACTGCGACCGCGCCGGCGCTGTGCAGATCGCCCGGCGCGTGCTCAGCGCCATGGAGCCCGCCTTCATCCTCGACACCAGGGAGGTGCTGGCCACCACCAGCATCGGCATCGCGCTCGACAGGGGCGGTCGCGCCGACGCCGGCGGGATGCTGCGCGACGCCGACACCGCCATGTACCGCGCCAAGCTCGGCAGGGGCGAGGGCTTCGTGGTGTTCGAGCCCAGCATGCACGCCGCCGCGGTGGCCCGGATGGACCTCGAGGCCGACCTGCGCGGGGCGGTGGCGCGAGGCGAGATGGAGCTCGCGTACCAGCCCATCATCGACCTCAGCGACCTCCGGATCCTCGGCGTCGAGGCCCTGATCCGATGGCACCACCCCAGACGCGGCGTGATGAGTCCCCTCCAGTTCATCGCCCTCGCCGAGGAGACGGGCCAGATCGCCGCGCTGGGTCGGTGGATCACCCAGGAGGCGTGCACCCAGGCGCGCCGCTGGAAGAGGCTCGACCCCTCCTTGAAGGACCTGACGGTGTCCGTCAACGTCTCGCCACGACAGCTCCAGGACAGCCGGATCGTCAGCGACGTCGCCGCCGCGCTGGAGACCGCCGGGCTGGAGCCGGCCCACCTGGTGCTCGAGATCACCGAGGGGGCGGTGATGGTCGACGTGGAAACCGCCATCCAGCGCCTCCATGCGCTGCGCGCCCTGGGCGTGTCGCTGGCCGTCGACGACTTCGGCACAGGGCACTCGTCGCTGGCCCTGCTGCGCCGGCTGCCGGTCAACACCATCAAGGTGGACAAGCTCTTCGTCGACACCATCGCCCTCGATCCCACCGCCGCGTCGTTCCTGGAGACGATCGTGCGCATGGCCGAGATCCTCTCGCTGCAGGTGGTCGTCGAGGGGATCGAAACGGCCGAGCAGGCCACGCTGATCGCCAGCTTCGGCAGCGTGCTGGGGCAGGGGTATCAGCTCGGCCGCCCCATGGCTGCGAGTGTCATGGACGCCGTGCTCAGCGCCAACGTGCTGGCGCACCGAGGCACGGGACGCAGCGGACGCGCTCGGTCCCGCCCGCGTCTGGTGACCCGGGCCGCGCCCACCCTCGAGGACCTCCCCGCACCGCTGGCCGGCTGATCAGTCGCGGCCGGCCGACAGGGCGGCCACCACGCTGTCGGGGAGGGCGAGCTCGGCGACGTCTTTGGGGACGAGCACTGGCGTTTCCAGCTGCCGGTTCATGGGTATGACCCCGGACCACACCGATCGCTTGAGGTCGGCGGGGGCGTCCAGCGGGCCGCCGGTGCGCACCTTGGCGGTGGCCTGGGTGAGGGGGAGCCAGACGATCTCGGTGGAGCGCAGCTCGGTCGGGGAGGGCTCGCGCACCTCGGACCAGCGCCCCGGCAGGACGTGCTCGACGATGGCGCGCATGGCGGCGAGCTTCTGGGCAGCGCCATGCACCGGGGTGGCGGTGCCGAAGACCATGGCGGAGCGGTAGTTCATGGAGTGGTGGAAGGCCGAGCGCGCGCAGACGATGCCGTCGATGGCGGTGACGGTGACCGACACAGGGATCCCGGCGGCGAGCCCACCGAGCATGCGGCTCAGGGTCGACCCGTGGATGAGCAACCGGTCGCCGTCGCGGGCGTGGATGGTGGGGATGGCGTACGGCCAGCCGTCCAGGATGACAGCGACGTGGCAGAAGCTCTCAGAGTCGAGGATCCGGTGGATCGCGTCCGGGTCGGCGACCGCTCGCTCCGGATGCCGGTCGTGCGTGAGGTTGGGCGAGGGCGTCATGGCTCTCCTGGCCTGTGCGTGTCAGTCGCACCGCGGGCGCGGCGTGTCCGAGCCGACTATGCGGGGTCGACGGCGTCTGCCGCCACGGGCCGGCGCGAGGGCGAGGCGGGGTAGGCTGGGATGACCATGGCCATCGCCGACAGCCACTCGTGGCAGCCCTCGCTGTTCGAGGTGTCCCTGCCCGACCTCGACCTCCACTTCGACCATCTGCTCCGTCATCAGCTCGACGATGCGGCCTGGGTGGACCACATCCCGGGGTGGTCGAGCGGCGCCGACGTCCTCTTCGACTGGCTGGTCGGCCGCGCCCCCTGGCACACCGAGGAGATCGTCATCCACGCCAGACGGCTGGTGCAGCCCAGGTTGCTGGCCCGATGGTCGTGCTCCGACACCGATCCGCCCCTGCCGGAGCGGCTCGAGGCGATGCGCGCGGCTCTGTCGGCGCGCTACGGGCGGCGGTTCGACTCCGTGGGCGCCAACCTCTACCGCGACGGCCGCGACAGCGTCGCCTGGCACGGCGACCGCATCGCCCGCACGGTGCGCGATCCCTTGGTGGCGATCGTCTCGCTGGGCGAGACGCGACGCCTGCTGCTCCGCCCCGTGGGAGGCCGGACGGCGCTGACGCTGGCGCCGGCGTCGGGCGACCTGGTGGTCATGGGCGGGACCTGCCAGCGTACCTGGCAGCACACCATCCCCAAGGTGGCCGCGGCCGGACCACGGATCAGCGTCACCTTCCGCCACTCCACCAACGACGCCGCCTGACCCCTCGGGAAGGGCCGCCGGTAGGGCGGGCAGGCCGCCCCGAAAGGTGCCTGCGTAGACCGGGCCCGGGGCGGGTATCACAGGGTCATGACTGAACTGAGATCCGAGTTGCTGCCGGTCGTCCCCCTCGACGACGTGGTGGTGCTCCCGCACATGACCGTTCCGCTCGGCGTCGAGGGTGATGAGCAACTGGCGGCGCTGGACGCCGCGCGCAATGGCAGCCACCTGGTGCTGCTGGTCCCGAGGATCGACGGCAAGTTCGCCTCGATGGGAACGGTTGCCACCGTTCAGGACTCGGGGCGGCTTCCCAACGGCGCCGAGGTCACCATCGTTCGCGGCGAGCACCGCGCCCGCCTGGGCAGCGGCAACGCCGACGTGGGTGGCGCGCTCTGGGTGCAGGCCGAGCCCGTTCCCGACGCGGATCCGCCCAGCGGTCGCGCCCTCGAGCTCGCCCGCGAGTACCGGGCCATGCTCGAGAACCTCGTCGAGGGCCGGGGCGCCTCTGGCGTGGTCCAGTTCATCCGGGCCGCCCGCAATCCCGGCCAGCTGGCCGACCTGGCCGGCTACTCGCCCGACCTCACCGTCGATCAGAAGCTGCAGGTCCTGCAGACGATCGACGTCGAGGAGCGGCTCACCACCCTGATCGGGTGGACCCGGCAGATCCTCGCCGACGCCTCGCTGAAGGAGAAGATCCGCAGCGAGGTCAACGAGGGGATGGAGAAGACGCAGCGCGACTTCATCCTTCGGCAGCAGCTCGAGGCTATCAAGAAGCAGCTCGGCGAGGGCGGCGACGACGTCGTCTCCTCCTACCGGCAGCGCGTCGAGGAGGCGGGCATGCCCGACACCGTGCGCACCGAGGTCGAGCGCGAGCTCGGCAGGCTGGAGCGCACCAGCGAGCAGAACCCTGAGCACGGCTGGATCCGCACCTACCTCGACTGGATGCTCGACATCCCCTGGAACGTGCGCTCCGACGACAACTACGACCTCGCCGAGGCGCGCCGGATCCTCGACCAGGACCACACCGGCCTGGATGACGTCAAGGCACGGATCATCGAGTTCCTCGCCGTGCGCAAGCTGCGCAACGAGCGCGGCCTCTCCGTTCTCGGCGGCCGCGGCTCGGGCGCGATCATCACCCTGGTCGGCCCTCCCGGCGTGGGCAAGACCTCGCTCGGTGAGTCCGTCGCTCGCGCGCTGGGACGCAAGTTCGCGCGCGTGTCGCTGGGCGGCATCCACGACGAGGCCGACATCCGCGGCCACCGCCGGACCTACGTCGGCGCGTTGCCCGGGCGGATCGTGCGCGCCCTCAAGGAGGCCGGCACCAAGAACCCCGTGATCATGCTCGACGAGATCGACAAGGTGGGCAGTGACTGGCGCGGTGACCCGTCGTCGGCGTTGCTCGAGGTGCTCGACCCGGCGCAGAACAACACCTTCCGCGACCACTATCTCGAGGTCGACCTCGACCTCTCCGAGGTGATGTTCATCCCCACCGCCAACGTCTGGGAGACGATCCCGGCGCCCCTGCTCGACCGCATGGAGCTGATCCGGCTCGACGGCTACACCGAGGCGGAGAAGCTGGCCATCGCTCGCGACCACCTGCTGCGCCGCCAGATCACCCAGGCCGGCCTCACCGCCGACGAGGTGAGCATCTCCGACGAGGCCATCAACGCGGTGATCGCCGGATACACCCGCGAGGCGGGGGTGCGCAACCTCGAGCGCGAGCTCGGCAAGCTGGCCCGCAAGACGGCCACGGGCTTCGCCACCGGCGAGTTGCAGCCACCTGTGGCGGTGACCCCGGAGCTGGTGACCAAGTTCCTCGGCAACGTCAAGTTCGACGACGAGGTGGCCGAGCGCACCGGTGTTCCCGGCGTGGCCACCGGCCTGGCGGTGACGGGTGCGGGCGGCGACGTGCTCTTCGTCGAGGCCACCTCGGTCGGCGAGGACGGCACCCTGGCACTGACCGGGCAGCTGGGCGACGTCATGAAGGAATCGGCGCAGATCGCGCTCTCCTACGTGCGCTCCCATGCCGCGGAGCTGGGCATCGACGCCAGCGCCGCCAAGCGCGGCTTCCACATCCACGTGCCCGCGGGCGCCATCCCCAAGGACGGTCCCTCGGCTGGTGTGACCATGACCACCGCGATCGTCAGCCTGCTCAGCGGGCGGGCGGTCAGGAGCAGCGTGGGCATGACTGGCGAGGTCACGTTGCAGGGCCTGGTGCTTCCCATCGGAGGCGTCAAGCAGAAGGTGCTTGCCGCCCATCGCATGGGGCTCACCGAGGTCATCCTGCCGCGACGCAACGGCAAGGATCTCGACGACGTGCCCGAGAGCGTGCGCAACCAGATGACCTTCCATCTGGCCGGCCGGGTCGAGGAGGTGCTCGCGTTCGCACTCGAGGAGGCGCCTGCACCGGCGCTGGTGTCCGCCGCCTGAGCGGCCACCAGCTGATCCCACTCGCGGGTGCGCCCGGGAGTAGTCTCGTGGGATGGCCGTCCATCCCGACCCCATCCGGATCGTGCCGCTCCGCCTCGCCGACGAGGTGCTGGCGCCGACCAGGGCGGCCCAGCTCACCTATCGTGGCGGGCCACTGCTGACCGCGGTCGAGGTGGTGACCATCTTCTGGGGCGCCGCCTGGCAGGGGCAGCAGGCGGCGCTGGCGAGCACCATGAACGCGTTCTTCGACGAGGTGCTGGCGGGCCCGCTGATGGACCAGCTGGCCGAGTACAGCGTGCCCGGCAAGCAGATCGGCCACGGGCGGCGGACGGCCACAGCGACGGTCTCGAGTCCGGAGCCGCCCCCCTCGGTGACCGACAGCGCCATCCAGGCCTTCATCCAGCAACAGATCTCCGCCGGGGCGGTGCCGGCGAACACGCCGAACTCGCTGTACTTCGTATTCCTGCCGCCCGGCGTGACGGTGAGCCAGGGCGGCGGGCGATCGTGCATGACCTTCTGCGGCTATCACGAGAGCAGCGGTCAGCTCTGCTACGCGGTGATGCCGTTCCCCGGCTGCGCGGGATGCACCGGCGGCCTCTCGATGCAGGACGCCCTGACCTCCACCAGCTCGCACGAGCTCTGCGAGGCGATCACCGATCCCGTCCCCGGCCAGGGTTGGTACGACGACGCCAACGGCGAGATCGGCGACATCTGCGCCTGGAAGACGAAGAAGCTCGGGCAGTACACCGTGCAGCTGGAGTGGTCGAACCAGGCCGGCAACTGTGTCTGAGCGCCGGCTCGTCCCTTGCAGGACC
>DASZKZ010000005.1:0-2977 GCA_035552595.1 Candidatus Dormiibacterota bacterium | reverse complement strand
GACATCGCCGAGGCCATCGAGGTCGCCGACCGCATCGGCTACCCGGTCCTGGTGCGTCCCTCATACGTGCTCGGGGGCCGTGCCATGGAGGTGGTCCACAGCCGCGACGCGCTCGAGCGCTACCTGGTGGCAGCCATGGCGGTGCTGCCCGAGGATGGCTCGCAGCGCCGGGGCACGGTCCTGGTCGACAAGTACCTCTTCGGCACCGAGGTGGACGTCGACGCCATCTGCGACGGCGACACGGTGGTGGTGCCCGGCCTCATGGAGCACATCGAACGAGCGGGCGTGCACAGCGGCGACTCCATGGCCGCGTACCCCGCGCCCCGTCTCGACGCCGAGGTGCGCGATCAGATCGTCGCCGACACCGTGCGCATCGCGGGAGCGCTGCGGGTGCGCGGGCTCTGCAACATCCAGTTCGTGGTCTATCGCGGTCGCGCTCACGTGATCGAGGTCAACCCACGCGCGTCGCGGACCGTTCCGTTCCTGAGCAAG
This sequence comes from Candidatus Dormiibacterota bacterium, assembly GCA_035552595.1. Classification (GTDB taxonomy): domain Bacteria; phylum Chloroflexota; class Dormibacteria; order Aeolococcales; family Aeolococcaceae; genus Aeolococcus. The sequence continues at coordinate 2,485 of DASZKZ010000005.1, read as the reverse complement.
GTCAGCGGTGTGCCCATGGTGGAGCTGGCGGTACGGGTGATGGGAGGCCAGTCGCTGGCGTCTCTGGGCTGGAGCACAGGCCTGGTGCCGCCGCGGCCCCTGGTGGCCGTGAAGGCGCCGGTGTTCTCCACCGTCAAGCTCACCGATGTCGACACTGTCCTCGGCCCCGAGATGAAATCGACCGGCGAGGTGATGGGCATCGACGTCGACCTCGGAGCCGCCCTGCAGAAGGCGTTCCTCGCCGCCCTCGGCTCGGTGCCCATGTCCGGGGGAGCCCTGTGCAGCATCGCCGACCCCGACAAGGCCGAGGCGCTGCCCGTGCTGGCCCAGCTCAGCGCGCTGGGCTTCACCCTGTACGCCACCGGCGGCACGGTGGCCATGCTCGTCCAGGCCGGGATCAGCGCGGTCGCCGTCGCCAAGCTGGGCCACGGCCGCCCCAATGTCATCGACGTCATCGAAGAGGGCCGGGTCCAGCTGGTCATCAACACGGTGTCGCACCTGGCCACCGACGAGCTCGACTACGCCGGGGACGGGGCGGCCTCGGTGGCCGCCGCCGGACGCACCGTCAAGGACGGCTATCGCATCCGCCTCGCCGCCGAGCAGCGGCGGATCCCCTGCTGCACCTCTCTGGACACCGCTGCCGCGCTGGTCGACGCCATGAGCAGGCAGCAGGCGGGCCAGCCCTTCGCCATCGCCCCGGTCCGCGCCTATCGCGAGGGTGCCGTCGGAGCCATGTCGTGAGCGGCGGGTTGGACGAAGTCCGCGACGAGCGCGGCGAGGTCGTCTCGGTCGACCACCTCGGGGGAGGCATGGTCGAGATCGGTGTCCGCATGCCCCACCTGGCTGCCACCGCCCGCCCCGGGCAGTTCGCCCAGCTCCGCTGTGGCACAGGCATCGATCCGCTCCTGCGCCGGCCCTTCAGCGTGGCCTGGACCGGCGGCGAGGTGGCCGCCTTCGTGCTCGCGCCGGTCGGCGCCGGAACGCGCATCCTGGCGTCGCTGCGCCCCGGCGACTCCCTGAACGCGCTCGGTCCGCTGGGCGCGGGCTTCACCGCGGAGACCCCGGCGACGCGGGCGCTGTGCGTCTCCGGGGGTTTGGGCTGCGCGCCGTTCCCACTGCTGATCCGCAGCCTGCGACGCCAGGGGGTGGAGGTGACCGTGGTCAGCGGAGCCGCCACCGCCGAGCTGCTCTATCCGCCGGAGCGCTTTGCGCGGGGCGACGACTCGGTCGCGGTCGTCGAGCTCACCGTCGACGGCAGCCGCGGCCGGCGCGGTCTGGTCACCGCGGCGGTCGCGGAGCACCTCGACGGCGCCACCGCGGTGTACGGGTGCGGACCCAATCCCATGCTCGCCGCGCTGGCCCGCACGGTGGAGCTGGGCGCGACCCGGCCGCTGCTCGCCGAGGTCTCGCTGGAGGCGCCGATGGGATGCGGCTTCGGGACCTGCCTGGGCTGTGCGCTCCCGGTCCACGGCGCCGACGGCGACAGCGCCTGGGCGCTGTGCTGCACGGCGGGACCGGTCATGCCCATCCGGTCGGTGGCGTGGGAGGAGCTGATGACGCTGCCCGCGGCGCACGTGGCGTGACCGTCGATCTCAGCGTCGACCTGGGCCGGGGCCTGCGCCTCGCCAATCCCGTCGGCCTGGCCAGCGGCACCGCCGGCTTCGGCTTCGAGCTGGAGCAGCTCATCGACCTCGGTGCTGTCGGCGCGCTGTACACCAAGGGAACCACGCGCCACCCCCGCGCCGGCAACGCCCCGCCCCGGGTGGCCGAGACCGCCGGCGGCATGCTCAACAGCATCGGTCTGCAGAACCCCGGCGTCGAGCACGTCGCCGCGGCGTACGCGCCCCATTTCGCGCGCTGGGGGTGTGCGGTGATCGCCAACATCGCTGGCGCGGAGGTGGACGAGTACGTCGACTGCGTGCGCATCCTCGAGCGCGCCGAGGGCGTCGACGGCTACGAGCTGAACATCTCCTGTCCCAACATCGCCCATGGCCTCGACCTGGGCCGCGACCCCGACCAGGCGGCGCGCGTCACCGCCGCGGTGCGACGGGTCACCGAACGCTGCCTGGTGGTCAAGCTCAGCCCCAACGTCACCGATATCGGCGCCATCGCCGTGGCCGCCGAGTCCGCCGGCGCCGACGCCGTGTCGGCCGTCAACACCTACGTGGGGATGAAGATTCACCGCCACGCGCAGCGCCCGGTGCTGCCTGGCGCGGGCACAGGGGGGCTGAGCGGACCCGCCATCAAACCGCTCGCGCTCGCCGCGGTGGCCGCGGTGCGCCGTGCGGTGTCGATCCCGGTGATCGCGGCCGGAGGCATCACCGACACCGGTGACGCCGTGGACTTCCTGGTGGCTGGCGCGGACGCCGTGCAGGTCGGCACCGCGACCTTCACCGATCCCTCCGCTGCGGTTCGCATCGTGTCCGGGCTGCACGACCACCTCGCCGCCGCTGGTCTGACGCGCGCCACCGAGCTGCGCTGGCAC
>DASZKZ010000004.1:0-10673 GCA_035552595.1 Candidatus Dormiibacterota bacterium | reverse complement strand
CCTTGGCAAGGTAATGCTCTACCACTGAGCTACTCCCGCTCGCGGCTGGCGAGTATATCGCAGGGCCAAAACCGCTCCCCCGCGAGAGCCCCGGGTCAGTGCCCGGTGAACTCCGGCGGCCGCTTGGCCAGGAAGGCCGCGACACCGGCGGCGAAGTCGTCGCTCTCCGCCGCGATCCCCTGTGCCTCCTCTTCGCGCGCCAACTGATCGTCGAGGTCGTGGTCGAGCGAGCTGTTGATGAGCTGCTTGATCAGCCCCGCGGATCGGGGCGCATGGGCCAGCCGGGTCGCGAATTCGGCGGTTGCGGCGCTGAGCTCCTCGTCGAGGACTGTGCGATGGACCAGCCCCAGCCGGAGGGCCTCGGCGGAGTCCACCGTCTCGCCGAGCATGGTCAGCTCCAGCGCCTTGGCCACCCCCACCAGCCGGGGCAGGAAGTAGCTGCTCCCCGCATCGGGCACCAGACCGATGCGCACGAACGCCTGGATGAAGGTGGCCGACTCTCCGGCGATGCGGAAGTCGGCCGCCAGCGCCAGCGACATCCCGGCTCCGGCAGCGACGCCGTTCACCGACGCGATCACCGGCTTCTCGAGGTCTCGGATGGCGCGGAGCATGGGCACGTAGTGGTTGCGCAGATGCCCTTGGACATCGACCTGGCCCCCCGCGGTCCCGTCGCGGAGGTCCTGGCCGGAGCAGAAGCCACGCCCGGCGCCGGTGATGACCACCACGCGCACGCTCTCGTCTGCCGCGGCCTCGCGACAGCCGACGGCCACGGCATCGAGGAGGTCATCGGTGAGGCCGTTGAGGACCTCAGGTCGATTGAGGGTGAGCGTGAGCACGCCTGCCTCACGCTCACTGAGCAGCACAGGAGCGGTGGTGGTCGCCATGACGACCACTCTACGCCCGGCGTTCTAGGCTCCGGTGGTCACCCGTTCCCCCAGCTCGCGGAGCCGCTCGAAGGTGTAGATGCCCGTGTTGTGGCCGTCGGCCCAGACCACGTTGAGCCCGTAGGAGCCCACCAGCGAGATGTCGGCGAGGTCGTCCTCCCCGGGCTCGAGGCTGGGCCGGACAGCGAACCGGCCGGCGCTGCCCATCTCGCCGTGGCAGGCCGCACAGGGGCAGGCGCGGCGCAGCACCTCGAACGGAATCCGGTGCACGGCGTCGTCGTCCCACTCGATGAGCAGGGCGCGCGCCGGCTCGTCGTAGTCGAAACGGCGGGGGACCGGGCTCACCGGGCCAGCATAGGGGCAGCCCCGCAGACGTCAGCCCAGCCGGCCCCCGGTGAGAGGAGGCTGAGAAGACCAGAGCCGCCGCCGCCCGTTCCACGTCTTCTCAGGAAGCCGTTCCACACTCAGGCGTCGAGATGACGCCCACCCAGATCCGGCTCAGCCGCCGCCAGGCACTCGGCGTTGCCGCCGGTGGAGCACTGGGCGCGGTCGCGCTGCATTTCGGGCTCGATGAGCTCAACTCGACGCCGGCGGCGGCGGTCAGCGCGCCGGGCTGGCCGAGTCCGCTCGGCACCGGGCGCGGTCTGGCCGCCCACCTTCTCCGCCGCGCCGGATTCGGCTACACCGAGGCCGACCTCCAGGCCGCGACCGCCATGTCGTACGACGACCTCGTCGACAAGCTCGTCCACCAGCAGGCGGAGCCCCTGCCCGCGCCGGAAGATGTCACCAGCCACACGATGCTGGCCGGCGCCTGGTACACGCACATGGCCACCACCCAGGCGCAGTTCCCCGAGCGGATGACCCTCTTCTGGCACGGCGTCCTCACCAGCGACTTCCGCAACTCCGCGCGATTGCCCTTCGTGTACCAGCAGAACGTCCTCTACCGCAGCGCCGGGCTCTCCGACCTGCGCGGCCTGCTCACCAGCGTCACCACAGACCCGCTGATGATGCGCTACCTCAACCTCGACGCCAGCACGGCCGCGTCCCCCAACGAGAACTACGCCCGCGAGCTGATGGAGCTGTTCACGCTCGGACCCGGCAATTACTCGGAGACCGACGTGCGCGAAGCGGCGCGGTCGCTGAGCGGTCTGCGCATCCAGCTCTTCGACGCCGGCGGGGTGCGCAGGGCCGCGCCCAGATACAGCAGGAGCAATCCCCAGGCGTACGTCGACCAGGTCAACGCGCTGCTGAGCTCGGGCGCGACCTTCCGGGGCACCGTGGTCCCGCGCGCGCACGACTCAGGCACCAAGACCTTCCTCGGCCACACCGGAAACCTGGGCGCAGACGACGTCATCGACATCGTGCTCGCCCAGCCGTCGTGCGCCCCCTTCGTGACCCGCCGCGCCATGACCTTCTTCGCGTCTCCCAACCCCGCCGCCGCCGACGTCGACGCCGTGGCCACCCAGTTCCGCGCCAGCAACTACGACCTCCGCACCCTGATGCGCGCCATCTTCCGCAGCGGCGCCTTCACCGCACCGTCCAACTACCGGTCGTTGCTGCGCTCACCGACCGACTACATGGTGGCGGCCATGCGCGCACTCGACCGTCCCGAGCTGGCGCCGGTGGCGATGCGCTCGTCCGCCGGCATGGACCAGGTGCTCTACGACCCGCCCAACGTGGCCGGCTGGCCCTCCAGCTCGGGCTGGATCAGCTCCTCGTCGCTGCTCGCGCGGGCCAACTTCGCCACCGCGGCCACCGCGCGCATGAGCGCATTTCCCGACCCCGGCGCCGCGGTGCGCACCCAGCTCGACTCGGTGCTGGGCAAGGACACCACCACGGCTCTCGCCGGCGCCAGGACCGACGCCGATCGCTGGTTCACGCTGCTCGCCAGCCCCGAGTTCCACCTGAAATGAGGTCCGTCCGATGAGCGTGACGCGTCGCGACTTTCTCGCCTCCGGCCTGGCCGGCGTCGCCGGCGGGGTGATCGTGCCACCGATCCTCGCCAAGGGGGTGTTCGCCGCCGGCATCAACGGCATCCACAACAACCGCGTCCTCGTCGTCGTCCAGCTCGCCGGCGGCAACGACGGGCTCAACACGGTGGTGCCGTATGCCGACGCGGCGTATGCGAGCGCCCGACCCAGCGTCGGCGTGCGCCCTGAGAACGTCCTCCACATCGACGGCAGCATCGGCCTCAACCCCGCGCTGAAGGGGGTGAAGACCCTCTACGACGCCGGCCGGGTGGCCATCGTCCAGGGGGTGGGGTACGACAAGCCGACGTACTCGCACTTCGAGAACCTCTACGTGTGGGAGTACGCCGATCCCAAGCGCGCGCAGACCGACGGCTGGCTGGGCAAGCTGCTCGGCACCCAGATCGACTCCCGGGGCCATCCGCTGGCGGGCTGCGCCCTCGGCGAGGTGAGCACGCCTGCGGAGCTGCGCGCTGCCCGCGCCACCGTCAGCGTCATCCAGTCCGTCCAGGAGTACACCGTGCGCGGGGGACCTGGCCACCAGGCCACCGCCCGCTCCCTCTACCGCGACACGCCGGGGATCTACGGCGCGCTCTTCGACCAGGCGTTGAGCACGGCGGAAGCGGGGATGACCACCCTGGCCAGCGGGGCCGCCACGTACAAACCCACAGCCCCGTATGCCGCCGCCGGTACCAGTCCCGCGGCCGGCAGCCTCGCCTCCGCGCTCCAGCTCACCGCGCAGATGATCGTCACCGAGCCCTCGGTGAAGGTCTGCCACGTGGTCATCAGCGGGTTCGACACCCATCAGGCGGAGCCGACCCGCCAGACGGCGCTGCTCACCGAGGTGGACACGGCGGTGAGCGCGTTCATGGAGGACATCTCGGCGCATGGCCAGGCCGACCGGGTGGTGCTCATGACCTGGTCGGAGTTCGGCCGCCGCGTCAGCGAGAACGGCAGCCAGGGCACCGATCACGGTGCCGCCGCGCCGCTCTTCATCGTCGGCAAACCGGTCAAGGGAGGCCTCTACGGGGAGCAGCCCTCCCTGACCAACACGATCGACTCCGGCAACCTCAAGTACACCGTCGACTTTCGCAGCGTGTACCAGGTCCTGATTCGCGACTGGCTGCAGGGAGACGCCTCCACGGTGCTCGGCGCCACCTACCCGGAGCTGCCCGTCATCAACTCGGCCTGAGCGTCGCGGCGGGGGCGCAACTGAGGGCGCTAGGCTGCGCCAGATGACTGGCCAGAGTAGCAGCGGAGCCGCCTTGGAGGCAGAGCTTGCGGGTCACCCCCAGAGCGAGTTCATACGCCTCCTCGGCTGTCATTTCGACGAGGCGGGCCCGACCCGGATCACCGGGTGGTTCGACGTCGGCCTACAGCACCATCAGCCCTTCGGCATCCTTCACGGCGGTGTTCTGTCCTCGGTTGTCGAGACCTTCGCGTCCCTCGGAGGCTGGCTGGCGGTGCGCGACAGTGGACGCGTCACCGTCGGCGTCGCCAACACCACGGACTTCCTCCGGTCGACGACCACGGGCATCCTCCACGTGGTGGCGGAGGCCGTCTACCAGGGCCGAAGCCAGCAGCTCTGGGAGGTGGCCATCTCGCGGGCCGCCGACGGCAGGGATGTCGCCCGCGGCCGGGTTCGCCTGCAGAACGTCGACCCTCGCTGAGCGCTCCCGCACGGCCCCGCGGCGACGGCACAGCCGGAGCGTCCTCGACCGTACCGCCCGACTGTCTCGGCGAGCCGTACACTGATCTCGATGTCACTTCTGCAGTCCATGTTCTTCGGCCTGTGGGTGGCCATGGTCGTCGCCTTCGTGGCTCTCGAGGTGCACACCCAGGCGTTCTACGCCCTCTTCGTCGCCCTGGGGGCCGCCGCCGCCGCCGCCGTCGCCCTGCTCAGCGGCAGCCTCTGGATCCAGGGTGTGCTCTTCGCCTTCGTGACCGTCGGCGGCTGGCTGCTGGTGCGCCCTGTCCTGCGCAGCCGCTTCGACCGCTCCGCGCCGATCGCCAAGTTCCGCGGCATCGCGGGCAGCGCCGATGGCCTGGTGGGTCAGCCGGCGATCACGCTCGACACGGTGGGGGATGAGCACCACCCCGGACATGCGCTGTTCGCCGGCGATCGCTGGCTGGCCATCAGCGACACCGCCGATCCGCTGCCGGCCCAGGTCCCGGTGGTGGTGGTCGCGGTGCGCGGCACCACGCTTCTGGTGCGACCGGCCACATGAGGAGAGGTCATGGTTGACACCGGCACGATCGTCGTCTTCATCGTCATCGTGGTGGCGGCGCTGCTCATCATCGTGGCGCTGGCGCAGTCGATCAAGGTTGTGCAGCAGGGGTTCGTGGGAGTGGTGCAGCGCTTCGGACGCTACGTCGCGCCGGTCCGCCCCCCTGGGGTCACGCTCATCCTTCCGTTCATCGACCGGTTGGTGCGCGTCGATATGCGCGAGACGCCGCGCACCGGTGATCGCCAGGAGGTGATCACCGCCGACAACGTCGCCGTGGCCGTCAACGCCACCATCTTCAGCCAGGTCGTGGATGCGCAGATGGCCCTGTTCGCGGTCTCCAACTACTTCGTCGCCATCGACCAGCAGGCCCGCACCACGCTGCGTAACGCATTCGGCAACGTCAGCCTCGACCAGGCCCTCTCCCAGCGCGAGCGCATCAACGCCAGCATGCAGGAGCAGATGGAGCAGGTCACCGACAAGTGGGGAATCCGCATCAGCCGCATCGAGATCGTCGACATCACCCCGCCCCAGCAGATCCTCCAGGCGATGGCGCTGCAGAAGCAGGCCGACCAGGAGAAGCGCGCCCGCATCCTCCAGTCGGAGGGCCAGCAGACCTCCGCCGTCAACATCGCCGACGGCAACCGCCAGGCGGCGATCAAGAACGCCGAGGGGGAGCGGCAGGCGTACATCCTGCGCGCCGAGGGAACGCGGCAGGCTCTCATCCTCGAGGCCGAAGGACGTGCGCAGGCGATCTCGACAGTGTACGCGGCCATCAAGGCCGCCTCACCTGATCCGACGCTGGTGTCGATCCTCCAGCTCGACACCCTCGCCAAGTTCGCCGACAGCGACAACACCACCATCGTGGTGCCGGCCGAGTCCGCCGCCCTCCTCGGGGCCGCCCAGGCACTGCGTTCCGTGATCGGCAACGCGCCCACGTTCACGCCCGCTGAGGCCCCGCCGCCGCCCGGCTGACCGGCACGGCGGTTTTGCGGACCGCGGGTACCATGGGCGTCTGATGACCGCTGGACCTCTGCTGCGCGCCCATGCCGATCCGCTCGGCGACCTGCCGGTGGCGTTCGACTACGACCACCTCTCACTGGTGCCGCGTACCGCATCCACGCTGACCCACCGGGCCGACGCGGCGCCGGAGGTGAGGATGGGCCCGCTGCTGCTCACCATGCCGCTGGTCGGCGCCCCCATGCCCGACGTGTGCGGGCCGGCGATGTGCCGTGCCCTCGCCGGCGCAGGCGCGCTGGGCATCCTCCATCGGTTCCAGTCGGTGGCCGAGCAGCTGGCCGAGTTCAGCGACTCGCACGACGGTGCGCCGAAGTCGGTGGGCGCCGCCATCGGCGTGACCGGCGATTACCGCGACCGCTTCATCGGGCTCTACGGCGCCGGCTGCCGGATCATCTGCCTCGACACCGCCAACGGCGCGCACGAGCAGGTCGGCGCCGCCGTGGAGTGGATCCGCGGCCAGGCCGACGACGTGGTCGTCATCGGGGGCAACGTGGCCACCGCGGAGGCCTTCCGCTGGCTCGAGGACCGCGGGGTCGACGCCATCCGGGTGGGCATAGCCGGCGGCAGCGTCTGCGAGACGCGCACCGAGACGGCCGTGTACGCGCCCACTCCGCATGCGGTCGCCGAGGCGGCGCAGGTGCGCCGGCGGGCCCTGATCATCGGCGACAGCGGCGTGCGCAGCCCCGCCGACATGTGCAAGCTGCTCGCCCTCGGCGCCGACCTGGTCATGGTGGGGTCGGCGCTGGCGGGCACGCGCGAGGCGCCCGGACGGGTGATCGTGGTCGACGGCAAGAAGGTCAAGATCATGCGTGGCGCCGCGTCGTTCTCGGTACAGCAGCAGGCGGGCACGGAGGACCCCGGCTACGTCGAGGGCACCGAGACGCTGGTGCCCTACAAGGGCGGTGTCGACGACGTGATGCGGCGCTACCTCGCCGGCCTGCGCAGCTCGATGTCGTACATGGACGCGCGCACCCTCGAGGAGTACCGCGAGAACGTCAGCTTCATCCTGCTGCGCTGAGCGCGCGCCGGTGTCGCTCCGCGTCGACCGCGGCGACCATTCCCGCGGTGTCATCGCAGAACACGCCGTCGGCGCCGCGGCGGAGAGTCCTGCTGGCGGCGGCGCCACTGCGTGCCCCCCAGCCGAAGAGGAGCAGACCCGCCTGGTGGGCTGTCGCCACCCGCGCCGGTGTGCAGGTGCGGTGGTAGAGGTTGATGGCGTCCACTCCCGCCGCCCGCAGGCCGGCGCATCGTCGCGCCGCGGAGGACGAGCGCAGCAGCAGGGTGGGAAAGACGAGCCGCACATCCGGATAGCTGCGATGCCAGTCGGCCAGCGTGGCCACCCGCCAGTAGGTGAGCCACAGCCGCGAGGGGTCGCCGTGAGCGCGGGCGATCGCCACCACCTGCGCGACCGCCGTGGGCTCGGCCATGTCGAGGGCGACACCGAGGTCGGGCCCGCACTCGCGGTACACCTCTTCGAGCGTGGGCACCTGGCCCGGCAGCTGGTCGCGACGCAGTGAGGCGACCGATCGCCGCAGCCGCGCCCTGATGCCCGGGTGGATCAGCACCACGACGCCGTCGGCGGTGAGAGCCACGTCGCTCTCGACCCCGGTGGCGCCCAGGCGACACGACTGCCGGAAGGCGGCCAGGGTGTTCTGGAGACGGCGACTCTCGGCCCCGCCTCGGTGGGCGAAGCCGATGGGCAACTCGGGTGCCGGGCCGATCACAGCGGCGGTCGGGGCGGCGGAGGCGGAGGGCACCGCAACAACGGTACTAGCTCCCGGCCCTCCGTCCCGGCGGTGAGGCGCGTCGCGGCCGCGTAGGCTGTCGGCATGGACGCACCCCAGGCCGACCTGTTCGGCAATCCGACCGCCGCCACCGGCTCGGCGCGGGGTGGCACGTCTCCCGGCGGCACCCCGCCCGATCGCCCCCTGGCGCCCCTGGCGGCGCGAATGCGGCCGCGTACCCTCGAGGAGTTCGCCGGACAGGGGGAGGTCGTCGGGCCCGGCAGCGTCCTGCGCCGCGCGCTGGAGGCCGACAGCCTTCCCTCGCTGATCCTCTGGGGTCCTCCGGGGAGCGGCAAGACGTCGCTGGCCAACATCCTCGCCGAGATGTCCGGCGCCGCGTTCGAGTCGGTCAGCGCCGTCTCCTCGGGGGTGGCCGAGCTGCGCAAGATCATCGAGCGGGCCCGGGAGCGGCAGCGCATGGGCCAGCGCACCGTCCTGTTCATCGACGAGATCCACCGCTTCAACAAGGCTCAGCAGGACGCGGTGCTGCCCGACGTGGAGAGCGGCGTCGTGTGCCTGCTCGGCGCCACCACCGAGAACCCCAGCTTCGAGGTCATCGCCGCGCTCCTCTCGCGGGCCCGGGTGGTCCGCCTCGAGGGCCTGGACGAGGCGACGCTGGGGACTCTCATCGATCGCGCCATCGCCGACAGTGAGCGCGGGCTGGGCGGCAGCCCGGTGCATCTCGAGCCCAATGCACGGCGACGATTGATCGGGTTGAGTGGTGGCGACGCGCGTGTGGCATTGGACGCGCTCGAGCTGGCCGCGGCGGCAACCCGGGATGCGCAGGGCCGTTCCTTCATCGACGTGGACGCGGTCGAAGGCGCGCTGCAGAACCCCTCGCTGCTCTACGACCGCGCCGGCGACCAGCACTACTGGCTGGCGTCGGCGTTCATCAAGTCGATGCGCGACAGCGACCCGGACGGGACGATCTACTGGCTGGCGCGGATGCTGGAGGCGGGGGAGGACCCCATGTTCTGCGCGCGCCGGATGGTCATCCTCGCCGCCGAAGATGTCGGTCTCGCCGACCCCGCGGCCCTCGGGGTGGCGGTGGCGGCACAGCAGGCCGCGCACTTCGTGGGCATGCCGGAGGGGTACCTGCCCCTGGCCGAGGCGGCCCTCTACTTGGCCACCGCGCCGAAGAGCAACAGCGCGATGCGCGCCTACGTCGCCGCGGTGGAGGATGTCCAGCAGACCCTCCATCAGCCGGTGCCGCTGCATCTGCGCAATGCCTCGACGTCATTGACCAAAGGGATGGGCTTCGGCCGGGGATATCGGTACGCCCACGACGAGACCGACGCCATCGTCGACCAGCAGCACCTCCCCGATCAGCTCCGCGACCATCACTACTACGCGCCCACCGAGCACGGCGCCGAGGCGCAGATCGCCGCGCGCCTGGCGGTGATCCGGGAGGCGCTGGACCGGCGGCGACCAACCCAGCGCGACACCCGCGCGGCCGGGGCCGATCCTCTCTCGTTCGCGGCCGACCTGAGGGAGGACGATCCGCCTCCCGCCGCGCCCGGTGGGCCGCCGATGTTCGGCGTCGACTGAGCCGCTACCCGGCGGGCGGGGTCAGAGCACGATCGAGGGCGCGGACGGTGGCGAGGATGTCCTCCTCGCTGTGCACGGCCGAGACGAACGCGCTGGTATGGAGCAGGTCGATTCCCTCGACGCGCAGCCGGGTGGCCACCGTCGCCTGCTCGCCAGGATCGTCGAGCTCGAGATGCACGATGCTGGCCAGCCGCCAGACCCGTCCCGGAACAGCCCGGCGGCGGAGCACATCACGCCAGCCGCTCTCCAGCCGCAGCGCGGCCTGGGTGGCGGCGCGCTGGGGTGCCTCGGTGGCGCAGACGTCGAGGGTGGCGATGCCGGCCGCGGCGGTGAGTGGATTGGCGTTGAAGGTTCCGGGATGGGTGATCGTCGTGGCCAGCAGCTCCATGAGGTCGCGACGGCCGCCCAGCGCTCCTCCGGGCAATCCGCCCGCCATCACCTTGCCGAACAGCGAGAGGTCGGGGCGGATCCCGAGCACCGACTGCATCCCCCCGGTGGCCACGCGAAAGCCCGTGACCACCTCGTCGATGACCAGCACGGTGCCGGTGCGATCGCACTCCTCACGGAGGGCGTCGGCGTATCCCGGTTGCAGCGGTTGGTGCCCGTACCGCGCCCCTGATCCCTCGAAGATCACGGCCGCGACCATCTCGCCGTCGAGGACGGTGCGCAGCGCGGCGACGTCATCGGCCGGGATCACCGTGGTGGTCTCCAGCTCCGCCGCCGGGACCCCGGTCGCCGGGCGGGGCATCCCCTCCTCGAGGTTGACGCTGACCGCGTCGGACCAGCCGTGGAAGTGCTGGTCGAGCTTGACCACGAGGTCGCGTCCGGTGGCGGCACGCGCCACCCGCAGCGAGAGCATGGCCGCCTCGGTGCCCGAGGCGGTGAAACGCACCTCGTCCACCGACTCCACCATCGCGCAGATCCGCTCCGCCCACTCCACCTCGAGTGGATGGCCGGCGCCGTAGTGCGTGCCTCGCGCCGCCTGCTCCTGGACGGCGGCCACCACCAGCGGGTGCGCGTGACCGAGCAGCAGAGCCCCGTGGCCCATGGTGTAGTCGATGAGCTCGCGGCCGTCGACCAGCCACTTGTGCGCGCCCTCCGATCTGGCCACGTAGAGCGGCGGCGAGTAGGCGCGTGCGGCGTGGGTCGTCCCACCGGGGAGCACGGCCGCGGCGCGTGTGGCAAGGTCGTCAGCGGTGCTCACCATACAGACGATTGTCGCGATCCTGAACATGCGTGGGTCGC
>DASZKZ010000003.1:0-14116 GCA_035552595.1 Candidatus Dormiibacterota bacterium | reverse complement strand
AAGAACATGCAGCCGTCGCTGTCGACCGCCGCCGATGTGAAGTCGAGCAGGCTGCGATCCGTGCCCGTTCCCGGGATGCCGGTGCCGCAGAGGATTCCCGAGGTGCAGATGTCACCGTAGTGGTACGTGTTGCCGGTGGTGCCCGCCGCCGCGGGCATGTCGGTGAAGGTGAATGCGGTCTTCAGGCTGAGCGCGTTGGTCGACTCCGCGGCGGTGTACGTCCACACGTCCGTCGCGTTGTTGGGGTCGGTGTTCGCGTTGGTGGTGCGGAAGTAGCCGATGGCCAGCTGGCCGGAGCTGAGCCCCGCGGCCGCCGCGGGCAGGACATGGGCGCCCACGTCGGTGTTCACCTGCCGGTACGGGCTCCACGACACCCCATGGTTGGTCGAGCTGAACAGGTAGATGTCGGCCTTCTTGGCGAAGGGGGTGGTGCCGATGTAGCCGGCGGCGACCGCGTAGAGGTTGCCGGCCGGGTCGATGACCAGGTCGTTGAAGATGTCGCCGAACTGCACGGAGTTGGCAGGGTGGGTGGCCGCGCCGTCGAAGATGGTGTGGTCGGTGAAGCTGGTGCACCTGTCGTTGGAGACCGCCAGGTAGGCCTGGCTGAAGGTGCCCGAGCTCTGTCCCGCCGCGAGCGCCGCCGCGTTCTGCGACTGCGTGGTGGTGGTGAAGAGAACGTAGATGTTGCCGGCGGAGTCGACCATCGGCTTCGACACCAGGGTGCCCCCGGTGACGTCCGTGGGGACATTGGCCTCGATGGTCGGGTCGGTCACGATCGGCCCGCAGGGGGTGACGAACTGGTCGGCTCCGCCGTTGCTGGTGGTCCACATCCGTGGCTGTGCCGACACGAACTCATGGTCGGTGATGTAGGCGCGGCCGTTGCGATCCGCGGTCAGCCACTGCCGGTCGGACGACGGGGTGGTGGCGCCCAGCGTGGTCGCCTGGCAGTGATTGGGGTCGGGGACCGGCCCAATGGCGTTGAACGTGTTGCCGTGGTCGGTGCTGAAGCACACCGTCGAGTGGGTGGCGGCGAGGTCGGCGATGTAGATGCGGCCGGCGTACGGGCTGCCGTCGTTGGGGTTGAACGCGATGTCCTCGTCACCACCGCCGGTGGCCCCACCGTAGATGGTCGCCAGGTTGTTCGTGTAGGTGGGGGCACTCCCGAACTGGGCGCCGTGATTGTGGGAGGTCCAGTACGCCCCCTGCCCGCCGGGCACGCCCTGCGGACCGCCGATGAGCACGTTGCCGAGGCCATCGGTGGCGACGCTGGGCTCGCCGCCGACACCGCCGGCCAGGCCCACCGGGATGGCGAACGCGGGATGACCCGACTGGGTGCCACTGATGCGTCCCGCCTGGGCGAGGGTGACCGTGCCCAGGGCCAGCGCCGCGGCGGCGGCGAGAGCGAGTTGATGGCGGTGGCTCATGAGACGTGTCTCACCTCTGTGATCGCCTGCGGGAACTACCCTTGACGTCTCCAACGTTCCAATCGGTTGGATACTTGCGGCGCCGCCCAACGTCAGCTTTCGGTCAGCATTGGCCGTGCATCATGGTGAGCTATGAACGATGAGCGATCAGAGGGTCGCGCAACGGCGCCGGATCGCCCACCTCTTCCAACCCCGACCTGGACGCCGCCTGCGCCTCCGGCCGCGCCACCCCCACCCGTGGCGGCCTCGCGGAGACGGTCGAACCGCGTGCGCGTGCCCGCCGCCATCGCGGCCGTGCTGATCGCCGGCGTCGCCATCGGCGGGGCGGTGGGCCTGCTCACCAGGGGAGACCGCTCCACCCCCGCCGCCGGCACCTCGCCAGGCACGGGAACGGGCGGTGCCGCCACCGTCCAGGCGCGAGCCCTCTACCGGCAGGCGCTGGCGGCGATGCGCGGCAGCGCCGGCTTCCACTACGTCGCCGAGTCCACCGGGGGTGGGCCGGTGCAGACCATCGCAGGAGACGCCGGCCAGAGCGGCGGCCGCCAGGACATCACCATCGCCGCCAGCGCGGGGAGGGAGCAGTTCACCCTCATCCTGGTCGGCGGCATCGTCTACTTCCAGGGCAACGTCCCGGCGCTCGAGGACCAGCTCGGCGTTCCCGCGGCCAGCGCGCCGGGCGATCAGGGCAAGTGGATCTCGGTGTCCAACCAGGACGGCCCCTACGGCGTCGTCGCACCGGGGATCACGGTCGCCGACCAGGTGCAGGAGACTGGCCTGGTCCCCGCATCGATGACCTCGATCCGGACCGCAGGCGGCGGCGCGACGCGGCTCCGCGGGACCCTGCCGGCGCAGCAGGGCGCGCCGGGAGGGACGGCTCAGCTCGATGTCGCAGCCGGCTCGCATCTTCCCATCGCGTACGTGTCCACGCTCTCGGTCAGCGGCGTGAGGGCGACGACGACGACGAGGTTCAGCGGCTGGGGGAAAGCGGCCGCGCCCGCCGCCCCCAGCGGGGCCGTGGCCTGGTCGACCCTGGGCGCCTCCGCGCCGCCGGGCGGCTACGGCGGGGGCGGCGCCGGCGGCCTCTCCCCCTCCCCCACCCCGCAGCTCTAGCCCAGTCCTCAGCCGGGCCGCTCAGGGCTCACACCAGGTGGACGTGAGCCCACTCACCGAGGGCGTTCAGCGCCGGGCGGAGTGCCTCGCCGCGCGGGGTCAGCCGGTACAGCGAGGCGATCGGCGGCCCCTCGATCACCTCGCGGCGGAGCAGGCCGGCGTCGTTGAGCTCGGTGAGCCGTGCCGACAGCATGCTCTCGGTGATGCCGGGGATGGCCCGGGCGATCTCGGCGAAGCGCGCGGGACGTTCCAGCAGCACCCCGATCACCAGCCCGGTCCAGCGTTTGCCGAGCAGCGCGAACACCGAGGTCAGCGCTTCGTCGCACTGGATCGCTGCCGAGTGGCACGGAGGATCCATGGGGCTTGTCATCGTATCGAGCCTAGCCGCTGGGGAGCACGCGGGGGCGGTGTGGCATGGTGGGCGTGAGCTCGTTCGACCAAACCGGAGGCTGTGACCCGTGACCCCGCCGGCGGTGGACTTCCAGATGCTCCGGCGCACCGGACATCCCGACTTCCTCGACCTGCCCTGGCACCTTCCGCTGGCGACCTGGCGGCACGAGCGCCTGGTCGACGTTCCCCGGGGGATCTCCCGCCATGTGGTCCGGTTCGTCAGGTACGGGGATGCCATCTATGCGCTCAAGGAGCTGCCCCGCCGCCTCGCCGAGCGTGAGTACCGGCTGCTCGCGGAGCTGGACAGGCTGTTCATCCCGGTCGTCGAGGTCGCCGGGCTGGTCATCGATCGCCACCCCGCCGCCGGCCAGGGCGTCGCGCCGGTGTCGCCCGAGGGCGAGCTCGAGGCCATCCTGATCACCCGCCATCTCGACTTCTCGCTGCCCTACCGCCGCCTCCTGGGGGCGACCGGGACCGACGTGGCGCTCAGCGACCGCCTTCTCGACGCGCTCGTCAACCTCCTGGTGCGGCTCCATGTCGCCGGGTTCTTCTGGGGCGACTGCTCGCTCTCCAACACGCTGTTCCGGCGCGATGCGGGAGCGCTGGCGGCGTACGTCGTCGACACCGAGACGGGGGAGCTCCACTCCCAGCTCACCGACGGCCAGCGCGGCCACGACATCATGGTGGCCGAGGAGAACATCGTCGGCGAGCTCCTCGACGTCACCGCCGAGGGGCTGGTGCACCGCATCGACCCCGTCGGGGCCGCCGAGGAGCTGAGCCGGCGCTACCGGGCCCTCTGGACCGAGATCACCCGTGAGGTGGCCTTCGCGCCCGACCAGCGCTACCGGGTCGAGGAGAGGTTGCAGCGGCTCAACGAGCTCGGCTTCGACGTCGAGGAGGTGGAGCTGGCGGCGCAGGGCGGCGAGTACCACCTCCGCCTCCAGCCCCGGGTCGTCGAGCCCGGCCATCACGTTCGCACCCTCCATGCCCTCACCGGCCTGGAGGTCCAGGAGAACCAGGCGCGACGGCTGCTCAACGACCTGGGCCGGTACCGGACGGAGCTGGAGAGCTCAGCCGGTGGCCCGGTCAGCGAGGCGGTCGCGGCTCGGCGCTGGCTGAGCGACGTCTTCGAGCCCACGCTGATGGCGGTCCCCGAGGTGCTGCGCGGCCGGCTCGAGCCCGCCGAGCTCTTCCACCAGGTGCTCGACCACCGCTGGTACCTCTCCGAGGCCGCCGGTCACGACGTCGGTCTCACCGAGGCGGTCAAGTCGTTTGTGGATACGGTGCTCCCCGGGGCTGCGGCGCCAGGGCTGGCGGAGACGCTGGCCGACGAGAGCTGAGCTCTCGGAGGCGCCTCTCGATCGACTGCCGGCGCGCTCGCACCTGAGCCTCGAGCTGGGCGAGCTGTTCCTGGCGCTCCCGCACCAGCTCGAGCTGGGTGCTGGCGCACTGCAGCGCGGCTGCCAGGATCCGTCGCTGGTCGGTCACATCCGTGGCCCCGGCCCATTCGTCCTTGAGGTGCCTGCGCACGGACTCGACCTCGACCAGCGCGCTGAGCTGCTCGAGCGACAGCCCGAGCAGGTCGCGCAGCCGCATCACCTCGCGGACACGCTCGACGTCCTCCGCCGTGTAGAGGCGATGCACGCCCTTGGGACGCTGTCCGTGGGCCGCGAGCAGGCCGATCTCCTCGTAGTAGCGGATGGTGCGCGGCGTCGTGCCCGTCTGCTCGGCGACCTCGCCGACGCGCAGGTGTCCGGTGGCGGCGACCGCTGTGGCCATCGGCTCAGCTCACTGCGCCGCGGGGGCGCCGACCACCGCGAGCTTGGCCACATGCGACGGGCGCAGCATGGAGACGACGGCTCCCACCAGGGAGACCGCCGCCAGGATCCAGAGGGCCAGATGCATGTTGCCGATGAAGGGCGCCAGCTGGGCGGCGGTCAGTCCCTGGGCGAGCCCGGAGAAGATCTTGAAGAGCACGGGCGTGGGGATGGCGGCGGTGACGACCGACATCACGAACGCGATGGAGATCACCGCGCCGGCGTTCTGAACGAGCAGTCGCGCCCCGGCGGCGATGCCCCGGCGATTGGGCCGCACCGCTCCCATCATGGCGGCGGTGTTCGGAGAGTTGAACATCCCCGATCCGCATCCGACGACGAAGAGCCAGAGCCCCGATTGCCAGAACGGGGTGGTCACCGCGAGAGTGGTCATCGCCACCAGCGCCGCGGCGCTCACCGCCATGCCCAGCGCCGCCAGGGCGCGCGAGCCGTGCCGGTCGGCGATCATCCCGGCGATGGGTGAGGCGATGAGCATGCCCACGGCCAGGGGGGTGAGCTTGAGGCCGGCGGTGAGGGCGCTGTCGCCCTGCGCTCCCTGGAAGTAGAAGACGAAGATGAACATCAGCGCGAAGCGCGACAGGCCGTTGAGGAAAGCAGCTCCTGAGGCGGCGGCGAAGAGCCGGTCGCGAAACAGTGAGAGGTCCAGCATCGGCGCCCGCTGGTGGGCCTCGATGTAGACGAAGAGCGGCAGCAGCACGAGGGCGGCCGCGAAGCCGGCGATGACGACGGCGTCATTCCACCCGCTCAGCCCCCCACGGGAGATGGCCAGAACCAGGCCGGTGAAGCCGACGAGGAAGCTGAGCGTTCCCAACGGATCGAGCCCCCGCACCGCGTCTCTGCCGCTGGTGTCGCGGAGCACGACCAGCGCCCAGACGGCGCCGGCGATGCCGATGGGGACGTTGAACCAGAAGACCCACTGCCAGGAGATGCTCACCAGGGCACCGCCCAGGACCGGACCGAGCACCAGGCCCACCGCGGCGACCATGACGTTGGTCCCCATGGCCACACCGAGCTGAGCGGTGGGGAAGGCGTCGGTGACGATGGCGGCGGCGTTGGCGAAGAGGAACGCCCCGCCCACGCCCTGGAGGACGCGCCACAGGATCAGCTGGGTTCCGTCGCCCGCGAAGCCGGCTCCCAGCGAGGCGAGGGCGAAGACGGCGAAGCCGGCGGCAAACGCGAGCTTGCGCCCGAAGAGGTCGGAGAGGCGGCCCGCGGTGAGCACGAGCACGGTCGAGGCGATCATGTAGGCGAGGATCACCCAGACCAGCTGCAGCAGGGAGGTGTGCAGGCTCGTCTCCAGCGTGGGCAGCGCGATGATCAGCGTTCCCGAGTTGATCGTGGCCATGAGCATGCCCAGCGACGTGCAGGAGAGGGCCCACCACTTGTAGTGGCGGTGGTCGGAGCTGACGCCGGGGCGGCGGCGCTGCGTCGCGGGGGTGGTGGTGGTCGCCATCAAGCTCCTGAGCGAACGGGACCCGGCCATGCGGGAGCAGAAATTGACGTTGACGGAAGGATCCGATTCTACACGGTCGCGAGGCGCGGGCTCAGGAGCCGAGCGCGGCGACGCAGCGCTCCAGGTCGGTGCGGAGGCCTACCCGGTCGGCGCGGCCCGGTGGCGCCTGCTCGATGGATCGGTGGGTGGCCATGCCGCCACCCACGCGCCCGTGCCCGTCCTGGTGGTGCGCCGAACCGCGGGGAAACCCCTGACGCGCTCTGGCTGTATCGATTCAGCGGTCGAGTGGTCACGGCCTGGTGGCGCTGCGTGCGCGGTGTCTGATCCTTCGCATACTGATCGCAGCTGATCGTTTCCCGGCCGTGTGATCAGAGCCAGGCTCCCAGCCCGCCGCATGGAGCCTCGGCCGTCAGGGTGCGTGTAAGGGATTGAAATGACGCCGACGCCGTCTGCCAGCGCGCGGGGGTCGGTCGTCTCCGGGCGCGACCGGCGACGTCTGCGCAGGCGCGCGCGCGGCCGCCAGAGCGGCGTGGGGATGGTGGAGTTCTCCCTGGTCGCTCCGTTCGCGTTCTTCCTCTTCTGCACCGTCGTCGTGCTCGGCATCGTCATCACCAACCTCATCCAGCTCACCAACGTGGCCAGGGATGGCGCCCGCATCGCCGCCATCTGCGGCAGCGTGAAGGGAACCCAGATGCCGGACGGCTCCGGCGATTGCACCGGGCTGGCCATCTCGACGTACATCACCACCCACCTGGTGTCGATCCCGGCGGGATCGGTGTCTCCGAAGATCTACGTGTGCTCTCCCGAGGACGCGTCGACGTGCTCGAGCAGCACCACATCCTGCAGCACCTCGGATTCGATCTGCCGTTGCCAGTCGGGGAAGATCGTGGAGGTGGACATGGCCTACGACCAGCCGCTCTACGTTCCGCTGGTGAGCAGCGTCCTGCAGACCAATCCCAATGGCACCAGGCACATCACCGCTTCCGCGCAAGCCACCTGTGAGCAATGAGGTTGCGCTTCCGTCTGCGGCGGCGATCCCTGCGGCGCGTCAGGCTGCGCGGCCAGGCGCTGGTGGAGATGGCGCTGGTCGCGCCCATCCTGGTGGTGATGCTCCTCGGCGGCGCCCAGGTCGGGGAGATCGCCTACGGCGAGGTCTCCGTCGACACCTCGGCGCGTGAAGGGGCTCGCGCCGGCGCGCTGGCACCCAACTCGGCGCTGACCTCGGCGGGCTCGACGTGGTACTCCACCGACAACCCCAGCCACCAGTGCAGCACCGCCGACTTCACCGAGGGATCGACGGGCAATCCCATCTGCATCGCGGTTCTCAACACGCGCGGGCTGCTGGACTCGAGCGTCTTCACCACCAACCCCTGCGGCGCCGCGTCCCAGGCCTGCGTGACCATCACCGTGATCCCCACCAACGGCCTGAGCACACTCATCCTCGGGCCGCCCATGGCGCGCCTGATGGGGTCCTCGTGCAACAACAGCCAGGCCACCGTCACCGGGACGGTCGGCGGCCTCCCGCCGGGAGGGACCGCGACGGTCACGGCCAGCACGGGCGAGACGCAGCCCACCGACTCGGCGGGCGTCTTCATCATCTGCGTCAAGGCCAACGGGTCGATCAGCGCCCAGACCCTGACCGCGCAGTCGGGGACGGCCTCGTGCGGCGGCTACAGCGGCTCGGTGGGGCCCTTCAACGTGGCCGGCGGCGCCAGCATTCCCGAGGACATCATGCTGGTGGCCGAGAGCGCGTGCACCCCGACGCCCGCGCCGACCACGCCTCCTCCCACAAATACGCCGGCGCCCGGACCTCCACCGGTGGTGGCGCCAGCCCCCTTGGTCACCTGTCCCGGGCAGACCGTTCCCGACACCTACTACCTCCAGGTGAAGCTGTCCTATCCCATCCCGGTCTTCGTGCCGATCGTGGGCAGCCTCTTCCAGAGCCAGCCCGGCCTGCGCCAGGTCAGCGCCACGGTGACCTATCCCATCGACCCCTGCACCATGACGGGGTCGGCATGAGATGAGGCCACAGCAGGCACGGCGTGCCGTGCATCAGCGCCGGCCCGCCCGGAGCCACCGCGGGCAGCGCGGGCAGATGATCCCGCTGGTGGCCATCTTCGGCACCGTTCTCTTCGGATGCATGGCCCTGGCCACCGATCTGAGCATCTCCACCCACCTCAAGCGGGTGGTGCAGAACGTCACCGATGCCGCCGCGCTGGCGGGGGCCAAGCACCTGCCCATCACCCCCAACATCGGCGACGAGCAGGCGGCGACGGCCGACGCCCTCGCGGTCGTCCACAACGCCTTCCCGTGGACGCCCGCGGGAGTTGGCTGGGCCAACAGCCTGGCGGCGTCCGGCTGCACCGGGAGCCAGTGCAGCGTGACCTTGTGTGCCGGCATCACCAGCGCGACGCCGGCGTGCACCGCAACGGCCACCCCTCTGAGCGGTGGACCTCCCTTCACGGTCACCATCAACGCGCCGCCCCTGACCGCGCAGGTGGCCGCCTACAACGGTGACCCGCACCGCATCGAGGTGATCGTGCACCAGCAGACCCCCGCCTTCTTCGGCAGCTTCGTCGGCGCCGCGACCAACCGCGAAGGGGCTCAGTCGATCGCCTACCACTTCGCTGCCAAGCAACCCTTCCCGTTCGCGCTGTACTCCAGAACACTGATCGGAGACGGCAACTCCCCGGAGATCGTCAACGGCAACCTCTATGCATCCCGCTATTTCGCGCCTCAGGGCAGTGGCCACGCCGCCATCTGCGCCGCTCCGGTCAGTGCGACGCAGCCCGGATTCATCGTGCTCGGGTCTCCGCAGGCGCCGGATCCCGGCTACAGCAACGACGGCCAGAACAACAATCACAACGTCCCACCGGGAGCGGACCCGGTGGCCAACGGGGTCGATTGCACGCAGGCCGGTGCGGGCACCGTGGGGATGAGCGCCAGCCCGGCGAACACCGCCGGCTGCCAGGCCGCCTATCCGGGCAACAACAGTGGCACGCCCCTGGTCTGGGACGCGACCGACCAGGCCTGCGAGTCCAATCCGCCGATCGCGCCGCCCGCGGTGGCCGCACCGCCCAACCTTCCCGTCTACAGCGGAGCGCAGACGTACTGCGGCGCGTCGGGGCAGGGTTTGGTGGGCGGCGTGTACCAGAAGGGTGACTACCGATGCGCGAGCGGAACCTCACTGACCATCGACCATCCCATGGCCCCGGGGATCTATGAGATCGAGGCGGTGTCGAGCTCCGGGTGCGACGTGGTGATGAACAGCTCCACTCCCACGACGCTGACGGGCATCACGTTCTACCTCCGCAACGGAGCCGGCATCTGCGTCAACCCGCCGTCCGGTACGACCATCAGCCAGACGCCCTTCGACAGCGGCAGCGGCCTGCCCGGGGACGGGCGTTACGATGTCCTCTCCGACAACGTCGGCAACCCCACCGTCACCATGAACACGGCGGGGGGCGGCAGCGGTACGGGCACCTGGAATCTCACCGGGGTGATCTGGCTTCCCACCGGAACCGTGAGCATCGGCAACAAGGATGCTCTCGTCGATTCCGGGCAGGTCATCGTCAACACCTGGCTCGACACCAGCGGCTACCACCCCAACCCGAGCATCAGCTACAACTCCGATTACGCGCCGCCGCAGACAGAGGTGCTGCAACTCTCGGAGTGATCCGGGTTGGACATCTGCGCTAGGCTCCCCCGCGCAACCGAACGGAGGGGCACCGATGGTCAGGGGACGTCCGCGGCTTGTCCTGTACAGCGCGCTCATGCTGTTCACCGAGCTGGCATTGATTCGCTGG
Organism: Candidatus Dormiibacterota bacterium; assembly: GCA_035552595.1. GTDB lineage: Bacteria > Chloroflexota > Dormibacteria > Aeolococcales > Aeolococcaceae > Aeolococcus. The sequence goes on along the minus strand of DASZKZ010000003.1, from coordinate 4,098 downwards.
CTCGGCTCCAACGTCCTCTACCTCGCCTTCTTCTCCAACTTCGTGCTGCTCGGCAGCTTCCTGGGGATCGGGGCCGGTTTCCTGCGCTCACGGTCGCGACGCGACCTCTCCGGGCTTGCACCCATCGCTCTCGGCCTCCTCGTCGTCCTGGTCAACGTCTTTCCCGTGACAGTGCAGCGCTCCGCCGACCAGCTCATCTTCTTCGGTGGCGGCAGCGCCACCTCCGGTGTGCCCTCATGGCTCGCCCTGCCGGTCCTCTTCCTGGCGACGGCGGTTGTGATGGCCTGTATCGGCGAGGGTGTGGGCCGGTCGTTTCGGCTCTACGGCCCTCTTCACGCCTACCGCCTGGACATCCTCGGAAGCCTGGCTGGAATCATCGCCTTCTCAGCACTCTCCTTCCTCTGGGCACCGCCGTTGGTCTGGGGCGCCGTGGTCACCATCCTTCTGTTCCTCCTGCAGGGCAACCGGCGCTGGTTGCTCCAGGGCGCCTGCCTGGCGGCGATGCTCGTGTTCCTCGGCGTGGAGTCGTTCACGCCGCGATTCAGCTGGTCGCCCTACTACAAGGTCACCCAGGTGCGGACCTCGGCGACCAACATCACCATCTCCGTCGACGGGATCCCCCACCAGGGAACGGCCGATGTCCTCCACGACCCCACCCAGGTCAACAGCTTCCGCTACTGGCCGTACCAGGATGCGGGACCTCGCAACCCTCTCGACAACGTCCTCGTCGTCGGCGCCGGCAATGGCAACGACGTCGCCGTCGCCCTGGCTCACGGCGCCAAGCACGTGGACGCTGTGGAGATCGATCCCAAGCTCTACCAGATCGGTGCCGACAACCATCCCAACCACCCCTACCAGGACTCGCGGGTCAGCGTGCACATCACCGACGGCCGTGAGTTCCTCGAGCACACGACCCAGCGGTACGACCTCATCCTGTTCGCTCTTCCCGACAGCCTGACCCTGGTGTCGGGCCAGTCCTCACTCCGCCTGGAGAGCTACCTCTTCACCAGCGAGGCGATGGCGACAGCGAGACAGCATCTGCGCCCGGGGGGCTCGTTCTCGATGTACAACACCTACCGCGAGACCTGGCTCGTCGACCGGCTCGCCGGCACGCTGCAGCAGGTGTACGGGACCACTCCGTGCCTTCGACATTACGGTCTCACCTCGGTGGTGATGACCGACAGCGCCACCTCGGGAGTGCTCACCTGTCAGGCGACCTGGCAGCCCGCCAAGGGTGCCTTCATCCCGGCGGCGGCCACCGATGACTATCCGTTCCTGTACCTGGAGACACCGAGCCTGCCGTCGCTCTACACCTGGACGCTGCTGCTCATCGCGGTGGGGGCTGTGCTCTTCGTCCGGGTCACGGGTGGCCCGCTTCGTCCCATGGGGCGGTTCATCGATCTCTTCTTCATGGGCGCAGCGTTCCTGCTCCTGGAGACCAAGAGCGTGGTCCAGTTCGCGTTGCTCTTCGGGACCACCTGGTTCGTCAACGCGCTGGTCTTCATCGGCGTTCTCGTGGCCGTGCTGGCGGCGATCGAGATCTCGCGGCGCTGGACGCCGCACAGGCCCAGGCTGCTCTATGCGGTCCTGCTGCTCTGCCTGGCGGTGGCCTGGCTGGTGCCCCAGGACAGCCTGCTCGCGCTGGACTTCCTCCCCCGCTTCGTCTGCGCGGTGCTGCTGGCCTTTGCCCCCATCCTCGTCGCCAACGTGATCTTTGCCCAGCGCTTCAAGGACGTCGTCGAGTCGGTCACCGCGTTTGGCGCCAACCTGCTGGGGGCCATGCTCGGCGGCATCCTCGAATACACGTCGCTGCTCACCGGGTATCGAACGCTGCTCATCCTCGTGGCCGCGCTCTACGCGCTCTCTCTGGTGACCAGTCCGGGATTGCTGCGCCGCCCCGCGTGAACGATGCCATCCCGGCGTGGAACGGACGGCTTGGCGGCGAACGTGGTCATGGCGTAGGGTAGTCACCTTCTCGGACAGTGCGCTCCAGTTGGAGGGGAAGACCGTGAGCCGTGACCCGTACGCCGACCTGCCCCAGGTGCCGTCGTTCGAGCTGACCAGCCAGGACGTCCGGGATGGCCAGGAGCTGCCCATGCCCCAGGTGAGCGGCATCTTCGGCGCGGGCGGCGCCGACGTGTCACCGCAGCTCTCATGGAGCGGGTTTCCGGATGAGACGAAGAGCTTCGCCGTGACCGTGTACGACCCCGACGCGCCCACGGCGAGCGGGTTCTGGCACTGGGCGGTGGTCGACATCCCCGCCAGCGCGACGAGCCTGGCGGGTGGTGCCGGCGACGAGGCCGGGACGGCGCTGCCAGGCGGCGCATTTCAGCTGCGCAACGACGCTGGGATCGCACGCTTCGTCGGCGCCGGTCCGCCGCCCGGCCATGGTCCGCATCACTACCACGTGGTCGTCCACGCCGTGGACGTGGAGTCGCTGGGCATCGGGCGCGAGGCGACGCCGGCGTTCCTCGGCTTCAACCTCTTCACCCACACGCTCGCCCGCGCCCGCCTGGTGCCCTGGTATGAGCAACCCGCCTGACGCGAACACACTGCTGCGCTAGCGCCTCAGTCGAAGATCTCCGGGCTGTCCCTGCAGATGCGCTCGAAGATCGGCTGAAACTGGAACCAGCCGGCGAGCTCGAAGCCGACCTGCCCTCGCGTCTGGACGGCCTCGTGGTGGGCGATCTGCCGGGGTCGGACGCCGCAGCCGGCGGCGGCGGAGTACGCCATCAGCTGCGACTGCGACGTGCGCTCCAGAGTGAGGAACCACCAAGCCGCGCTGTCGACCGTCTCCCCCACTGTGAGCATGCCGTGGTTGCGCAGGATCACAGCCTTGTGGCCGCCGAGCGCCTCGCCGATGCGCCGGGCCTCCGCGGGATCGAGGACCACGCCGCTATAGGTGTCGTAGACACCGACATCATCGTAGAACGCGCACGCGTCCTGGGTGAGGGGCTCGACGGTCATCTCCAGTGATGACAGGGTCTTCCCGTAGGGGCCATGCGCATGGGCGGCGGCGATGATGTCGGGACGAGCGCCGTGCACCGCGCAGTGGATGGCGACGGCTGCGCCGTTGACCGCGCGATGGCCCTCGACGACCTCACCGTCGTGCGACACGCGCACCAGATCGCTCTGCCGGATCATGCTGAAGTGCATGCCGAAGGGGTTGACCCAATAGCTGTCGGGCTCAGCCGGGTCGCGCACCGTGATGTGGCCGGCAACCCCCTCGTCCATGCCGGCACGACTGAACGTCCGGAAAGCGGCGGCCAGGCGCACCTTGCGGTCGTAGCGCTCCTCGTCGACGGACTCGAACGTGGAGGGCGTCGGAATGCTCAGCTCACCCACGGGTCCATTATCCGACGCGATCCCAGGTCGTGTGGCCCACCGCTCCACGTATCATCGGATGGAAGCGCAGGCAATGACGATTGCGGGAGCCGGCATCATGGCGGAGGACGTGTTTCCGATGGCGGGTGACGATGGCGTCGGCGTCTTCACCCCCGACCTGGTGCGCAAGGCGGACTTCCCGCGCGTCTCGGGCGATCTGCTCGCCGAGGTCCGTGCGCTCAGCGGGGTGGCCACCACCGGGTCCGATGTTCTCGACGAGCTGGGCCTCGCTCTGGCGGTGCCCGCCGACATCCTCCGCCCCCGGGTGGCTCGGACTGTGATCGTCGGCCAGGCGCTGACCGTGGCCTACGTTCCGGAGCGCCGCGCTCTCTCCAACCCCGAGCTCCGCCGCTCGGCGAGCCGGCTGGCCCACCACTCGCTGTTCGAGATGGCGCAGGACGGTGACGTGGTGGTGGTGGACGCGCGTGGCAGCGAGGCCATCTCTGTGCTCGGTGGCATGGCCGCGGTGCGCGCCCATCAGGCCGGTGTCGCGGCGTTCGTCGTCGACGGCGGCGTGCGCGATCTCGACGAGCTCGAGGCCTCCGGTCTGTCGGTGTGGTCGCGCTCTCTGACGCCGCGCACCGGGAAGTGGCGCCTCGAGGCCAAGACGCTCAATCTGCCGGTGGTCTGCGGCGGTGTCCAGGTTCATCCCGGCGACGTCGTGGTGGCCGATCACACCGGGGTCTGTTTCTTTCCCGTCGAGGTGGCCGAGAC
>DASZKZ010000002.1:0-56137 GCA_035552595.1 Candidatus Dormiibacterota bacterium | reverse complement strand
CGGACCGGTTTCGCCTCCACCCCGCAGCGCTCGAAGGCGGCGAGATGCTCGCGCACGTCGCCCTGGAGCGCGAGGACACCAATGGTGGTGATCGTCAGCTTTCCCAGCGGACGTGGCGGCCCCGGAGGCGCCGGGGCCTGAACAGCGTCAGGAGCACAGGATCAGTGTACCCCTCCGTCCACTTCGTCACCGCCACCCGAACGTCACCAGCCTCGCGTGGAGAGCAGCTCCTCACGCGGCATGGCGGCGACATCCAGGCCGCGCATGGCGGGGCCCAGCCCGGTGCTGACCTCGGCGATCACCTCGGGCTTGTCGAAGTAGGTGGTGGCGGCCACGATCGCCTTCGCGTAGTTGAGCGGATCCTCGCTCTTGAAGATGCCGCTGCCGACGAAGTTGCCCTCGGCGCCGAGCTGCATCATCAGGGCCGCGTCCGCCGGGGTGGCGATGCCCCCCGCCGAGAAGTTGACCACCGGGAGCCGGCCGGCCTCGGCGATCTCCACCACCAGCTCGTAGGGGGCCTGGAGGCGCTTGGCCTCCGCCATCAGCTCGTCGCGGCGCAGGCCCTGGATGCGGCGGATACCTCCCCGGACGGCGCGCATGTGGCGGACGGCCTCGACGACGTTGCCCGTCCCCGCCTCCCCCTTGGTGCGGATCATGGCGGCCCCCTCGCCGATGCGCCGGAGCGCCTCGCCGAGGTCGCGGGCTCCGCAGACGAAGGGGATGGTGAACGCCCACTTGTCGATGTGGTGCTCCTCGTCGGCGGGAGTGAGCACCTCCGATTCGTCGACGTAGTCGATGCCCAGCGCCTCGAGCACCTGGGCCTCGACGAAGTGGCCGATGCGCGCCTTGGCCATGACCGGAATCGTCACCGCCTGCTTGATCTCGCGCACCAGGCTGACGGCGCTCATACGCGCCACCCCCCCGTCGCGGCGGATGTCGGCGGGGACGCGCTCCAGCGCCATCACGGCGACAGCGCCCGCCTCCTCGGCGATCCTCGCCTGCTCGGCGGTGACCACGTCCATGATGACCCCGCCTTTGAGCATCTCGGCGAGGCCGCGCTTGACGCGCAGGCCGCCCGTCTGGTGGTGCCCGTTCTTCTCGGCGGCGACGTCTTTGGGGCTCATGGTGCGGTGTCCCTGGTGGATCGGATCCTGGCACGGATTCTACTCGGGCCCGAGGAGCGCCCCGCCATCAGGCTCCCGGGCCGGCTCCGTGGCTGGCGGGGAACGCGGCTCCGGGGATGCGCCGGCGACGGCGGCGGCGGTTCAATGCCCTGCGCAGCCAGTCGGCGGACGCGAGGAACACGGCCGGTGGGCGGATCATCTCGGGAGCGTCCAGGGGCAGGCTGTTGCCCGCGACCGCGAGCATGAGCAGCACGGCGGGGATGTAGTAGTAGTTGAAGTACGCCCACTTGGCGACCAGGAAGGACACGGTCGCCAGGATCGCCGTTCCCGTGAAGAGCTCGCCGTAGGTGGCGGGGCGGTGGCGCAGGACCATGACGGTGGTCACGCCGATCACCAGCGCGGACACGGCGAAGGGAAGGACGGGCAGGCCGTAGGCGTTGAGGAACGAGTTGACGGTCAGCGAGTCGAGTCGCGGCAGCACGGCCAGCTGCACCCCGAGAACGTCGTAGTAGAACTGCGAGAGCCCGGTGAAGAGCGCGAACGGCAGCACGAAGAGGGCCGTGAACACCGCGGCGATGGCCACCTGGCGGCGCCCACGCACCGACCAGAAGAGGATGGGGACGAGCGCGATCAGCGTCGTGGGCTTGACGGCGAGAGCGATCACCAGCGCCAACGTGGCGAGCCGCGGATGGGTGCGGAAGGACACGAACCAGGTGGCCAGGGCGGCCATGGTGACGATGTCGACCCAGCCGAAGAGCGCCATGCCCACGGTGAGGGGGAAGGCCATGACCACGCACGCGCTGGTGTCGAAGGTTCCTGCCCGCCGGGCCAGCACCAGGACGGCGGCGGAGAGCACGACAGCCGCCAGCACGTGGAGGACGCGGATGTCACCGAGCAGGCGGAAGGGTGCCTCCAGGACTGGGAGCACCGGACCGTACGGGAAGTGCAGCAGGATCCAGTTCGCCTTCCCGGGCGGGAGGACGTTCGCGCTCTCGACCAGCGGCGCGTAGGGGTTCTGGCCGTTGAGAAGGGCCTGCGCCGCGGTCTGCTGGAAGTGGAAGACGTCGTCGCCAATCGAGGCCATGCCCCACTGGAGGTTGGCGAGGATCCCGGCGACGGCCGCGCCGCCGGTGAGCACGAACGCCACGACGGTGGCCGTCCTGGTCCTGAGTGCCATGTGGATCGCCACGGCGATCGCAACGACAGCGAACGTCCAGGCGAACACTGGGTGAGGGAAGACGATGCTGTAGAACAGGCTGGTCGCGGCCAGCCCGATGGGAAGGAGGACCGCGGCGATCTTGGGCAGCGGCAGCGCGGCCGGCGCGGCGGAGAGGCTGAGGACACCGAAGACCAGCGAGAAGAGCACGCAGGCCAGCGCGACCGACGAGAGGTTGCCGAACTGATCCATCACCGCGAAGCTCAGAAAGATCAGGCTGAGCAGGCGGCGGTCGGATTGAGTCATGGGGCGACGCCATCGAACACGCTCGCCCGCCGGTGGAGCGCCCGCGTCGCAGGGCTGCGACCGCCTCGCGGTCAGCGCGTTCCCTGGTGAGCGCCCTCAGCGCTTGCGTGAGGTGGAGCTCTTGGCGGGTTTGGGGGCCGCCCTCTCGACCTGCGATCTCAGGGTGCGGACCGACTGCTGGATGTTGGCGCGGACGATGGGCTCGGCCGCACGCGAGAGCATCCGCCCGGCGATGCCGCCGGGGAGCTCGTAGTCCATGTCGAAGGTGGCCTCGCTGCCGTCTCCGTCCTTGCTGAAGGACCACGTTCCCGTCTGCTTGAACCCTTCGAGCGAGGTCCAGCCGATGGCGCGGTTCTCCGTCCAGGTGGTGATGTCGACCACCGACGACAGCGTCATGGGGCCGGCCTTCATGGCCACCTTGAACTTGGCTCCCTTGCCATGGGACTTGGAGCCCACCGGCGCCCACGTGGTCAGGTCCTTCATGTACCTGGTGGTGTTGCGATGGTCGTCGACGTACGCGAACACCACCTCGACGGGCGCGCCGATCCGCTCCGTGCACGTGATGTGTCCCATGTCAACCTCCCCTGCGTGCCGCGGTGATCAGCCCAACACCGGCAGTCTGCGCTCCACCGCGAGCGCATCGAGGATGCTCTGCATCCGTCTCTCGACGTAGTGATAGCAGGCCCAGATCACCTCGGGATCGCGAGGATCGAGCTCGCCGAAACGGGCGTGGAAGTCGATCGCCTCCCCCACCTGGACGGTGATCTTGGCGGGGAGGGGCCAGTGGAGCAGAAGATCGCCCGGCGAGATGCCCCAGGGTGGCCCCAGCAGCAGCGGGAGCGCCTTGATGCGAAAGCGCTCCAGGCCGAGGAGGCGGGCCAGCCTGCGGCCGTCGCTGGCGATGAAGACGGTCTCGTGGCCGCCGATGCTCACCACCGGTTGAACGGGAACGCGCTCCTGGAGCGCCAGACGGACGAAGCCGGTGCGGCCCGCCAGCCGGATCCGGTTGCGCGCCGACCAGGGGCGGAACACGTCCTCATCACCCCCGGGGTAGACCAGCACCGAGGCGCCGCGCCGTAGCGCGGCTCGCGCGCCGTCGGGGTGGGCGGGAAGGGTGCCGACGCGGCGCAACCAGGTGCCGGTCAGAGGCAGGCCCATGACCACGTTGTGGGCCAGCGCGTACGCCTCGCGCTGCGTTCCGAAGTGGCGCATGAAGTTGACCATGAAGACCCAGGTATCGGGAGTTGCCAGGCCTCCGCTGTGGTTGCCGACCACGAGCACCGGCCCGCTGGCGGGGATGCGGTCGAGGTCGCGAACCTCGCCACGAAAGTAGATGTCGGCAAGCGGCTGCAGCCAGCGCAGCTGCGATGTGATCCACGCCGGGTCGCGATCGTCGAGCGACCCCTGGCGTCCGCGCTCGACCACGCCCTGCACGGTGCCGTCGAGCGTGTCGATGATCTCGCGGATCACACCGCGCGAGCGCGGTCGCGGAGGGCGTCGCGGCCGGGGCGGGGCCGCCGCCAGGGCCAGCAGGTCGTCGGCGGCGGCGCGCGAGGGCCCGCGTGAGGGAGCCGCGGGCGGGGACGCTGCGCTACGCCTGCTCACCGCTGTCCTCCCTGCGTGTGGGCTCATTGTAGGCCCACCCGCGGCAGGGCCTGGACGGGGCCGGTGGTAAGATCCGGCGGCTCGGGAAGTAGCTCAGCCAGGTTAGAGTGCACGGTTCGGGACCGTGAGGTCGGGAGTTCGAATCTCCCCTTCCCGACCACGGCTGCTCCCTCATTGTGTCCGGCTTCGCGGACGGGTTGCGGCTCTGAGACTCGGGGCACAGAAGCCCATGACGTCGCATCCGACGAGCAGCCCAGCGCAGACCAGGATAGTTGGGCCGGGTTGGATCAGCCGCGTGAGGTTCCCGAGCGCGTTGTTGGAAACAAGCAACGCGCTGCTCTGCACCAGGGACAGCAGGGACTGGATTCGAGACAGGTGGCTTGGCGGAGCAGCGGTCAGGAGCATCGGTCCCAGGTGGGTGGTGAAGATGCCGGTGCCCGCTCCCATGGCGAGCGCGCCGGCTACCGCGGCGCCGACGTTGGGGCTCAGCGCCAGGGCAGTCTCCCCGGCGGCGGTGACCAGCAGTCCGCACAGAGCAGTGGTGGCCGGGCGAGGCCGAAGACCCGTGCGGGCGACGATCACTGTGACGCTGAGGGTTCCGACTGCCAGCGCACCCACGGCCAGGCCGGCAGCGCCGGCGCCCCAACCGTGGGACCGCGCAAGCAGCGGCAACAAGATGGACGTCACCGGAAGGATGAAACCGGCGGCGCCTCCGACCAAAAGCAGCGCAGGCCTCAGCCCGGCCGTGGTCATGGCTACACGCAGGCCATCGAACGCCTCACGAAGGATGTTCCTTCGGTGGCCCGTTGCTGATACGTCGAAGCCAGGACGAATCGTGATCAGCACGACCAGGACCATCGCGAAAGTAACGGAGTCGGTGAGAGCAGCGGCAGCGAGTCCGGCCACCGCCACGAGCACGCCACCCAGCGGGCCACCGACCAGAGTGATGATCTGGCTGCCCGTCTGACGGAGAGCGAGCGCCCGCGGCACCAGGTCATCGGCAACCAGCCGCCGTGGCATCGAGCCGGAGGAGGGCAGGTAGAACGCGTCCACAGCACCGATCACCAGTGCGGCCGCGACCAAGAGCACCACCGGCGTGCCCCAGCGCCACACGCTGACGCCGAGTGCCGCCGACACGAAAAGCATGACGGCGTCTCCCATGATCATGACCGGGCGGGCGCCGAGGCGATCTCCGACCGCTCCGCCGACCAGCAACAGCACCGTCCTGGGAAGTGCGATCGCTGAGAGGACCAGGCCAGCGGCGGAACCGCCATGAGCGCTGGCTGCCCAGCCGAGCGCGAAGTACAGGGCAGCGTCGCCGAGCTGCGAGCCCATGGCTCCGGCCAACCACACCTTGTAGGACGTGGGCAAGCGAGCCGACACGACGTCCTTCGACGCATGGGTCGTCATGCGGCGTGAGCATAGGCGCCGCCCCCGACGTCACCGCGGGCGGGCGCGGCTCAGGACGGCCGGTCGGTCGGCGCCGTCTCCTGGGTGCCGGCGATCTCGCGCCAGCGCTCGAGCCTCCGCCTGAAGATCTCGAGCTCCTCGGTGAGGATGGGGACGTTCTCCGTGCTGAGGTATCGCCTCATCGGGTCGGGCACGCCCTCAGCAAACTGCCGGGTCTCCTCGAGCTGGCGCTCCATCAGGGCGGTGAGGCGCTCGTAGAGATCGATCCACTTGGCCGTCTCCGCCGCGGAGGGACGGTCGGGCTCGGAGTCGAAGAGATCCTGAAAGGACCGGGGATCGTGCTCGGTCATCCGTGAGCCTCCCTATGAGGTACGCGGCGTGAACTGTGCCGATGACGATTCTGCCGGTGACGCACCCGCCGGCGCCGCGACCACCGTTCTGGCGCCCGCCTCGCCCGACGCCAGCTGGGCCGCCCGCACCGTCCAGTAATGGTGGCGCGTGCGATAGCGGTCGGCCTGGGCGCGCAGGAAGCGCTCGTCGATCTCGGTGTCCTCGACGGCAACGTTGCTCAGTCCCTGAGCCATCTCGGCGAGCCGCACCAGGAGTGAGTCCTTGAGGGCGATGAGCTCCTCGTAGACCCGGATCCAGTGCACGGCGTCGGCCACGAAGATCGATGCCGGATCCTCGCCGGCAAGAAGCGTGGCCGGGTCGCCGGCGCGAATCAGCTCATCGGGCGAGGGGCGGGGATCGGTTGGCATGGACTCTCCGTGCAGGTTCGAGAGGGCCCGCAACATCCCGGCGCCGACATCAGGGTGGCCTCCACGGTACTCCTCGGTTGCACCTCGCGCTGGAGGCGGCGCCGGGCTGCGGCGAGCGCGGGCTCTCCCAGGGGACTCCCAGCTTGGCTGGATAGAGTGGCGTGGTGCCCCCGGAACCGAAAGGGTCGTCGGATCCGCTGACCGAGGCGGCCATGGACCTGCTCGCACTGGGCGGGGTGCGACCGTTCTCGGCGCACCGTCCCCGGCGCGCCCGGGTGGCCAACGCCCGCCTGGTGGCGATGACCGGACTGGCTCTTCTTGTGCTGCTGCCGGTGCCGTACGCGACGGCGCTGAACCTCGATGTGCTGTGGCGAGTGCACTACTTCAGCGGTCTGCTGCTCATCCCTCTGCTGGCCCTCAAGCTCGCCGGCACGGGCTGGCGCGCGCTCCGCTACTACCTCGGTGACAGAGGCTTCCGCGAGGACGGCCCGCCGCATCCCATGCCGCGTATCACCGCCCCGATCCTGGTGCTCTCCACGGCGGTGCTCTTCCTCAGCGGTGTGGAGATGCTGCTCGGCGCCAACCGCTTCGGGCCCTGGAGCACCATCCACAACGGCGCCGCCCTCATCTTCACCGGCGCCCTCGGCCTGCACCTGCTCGCCCATCTCTGGGACACGCCCGTCGAGGTTGCCGCGGATGTGGCGCCGTCGCGGGTGCCCGCGGCGGTGCGCGTGCCGGGGTCCCGCCGTCGCGTGCTGCTCACCACCGTCGCCTTCGTCGCCGGGATCAGCCTGGCCACGGCGGCGATGCCGATCTCTCAGTGGCAGGGCTCGCGTCCTGCCGGCCAGCACCATCGCGACGGCTGACGCCCGCGCCGGGTGCATCGCGGACCTTGCTCCCGGTCGCCAGGAGGTAGGGATGGTGGTAGCGGAAGGCCTCGTCCCCCAGCGTGGCCATGGCACGCTCCACCTGCCCCTCGAACTGAAGGCGCTTGCCGGCACCGAGCCCGCGAAGAAGGATGGCGGCGGCCGGCCAGCAGCGCATCATCTCCCGATTCCAGGCGGGCGCGTCGTCCGCCCGTCCACCCGTGACCACATCGCCAAAGCTGATCCGGTCCAGCCCCGCGGCCATGAGCGCGCCGCCCACCTCCGCTCGATCGGCGAGGCCCGGATATCCGAGGTACTGATGGGGCAGATTGACCGGGTGGTGCTGCACGAACACGGCCAGCAGATCCAGGAACGCCTGCTCGGCGGGGGTGGCCAGCCCGCGGCGGCGGCAGAAGAGGGCCAGCCGTCCGCCCAGCTTGAGGGCGCGGGTGGCCTCCGCGATCACCGCGTGCGGGTCGGGCTCGTGGGTGATCGACCGCGACAGCACCACCACGTCGAAGGTGTGGTCGCGAAAGATCACGTCGTCCCCGGTCATCTTCATCAGGTGCGTGTGCCCAGGGGCTCGGGAGTGCGCCACCTCGATCGCCGGCTCGCTGATGTCGGTGGTGACAACCCACCCGGCCGGCCCCACCGCGCTGCTCAGTGCTGAAACCACGGTCCCGGCGCTGCCGCCGAGATCGAGGCACGCCTCGCCGTCGTCGGCCCCGGCGAGGCCGACGAGCCGCGTGGCCACCTCGCGATGCAGCCCTCCCTCCCACTGGTCGTCATGGTCGGCGAGCGAGTGCAGAAAGCCGGTGAGCGCGCGGTCGTAGCCGGCGGTCTCGCGCGAGCTCGGGCTGCCCATCGTCACACTCCATCAGATCCTCTGGGAGCGAGGAGCGCTAGAATCGTAGCCGGTTGGAAGGCGAGCACCCCTCACTCGAGCCGTGCTCACGTTGGGAGCGGTGAAAGATGGCTATTGAGACCTCCGGCGTCCGCGCCGGACGCCAGCGCGGCAACGCCGGTGGTGGCAGCGGTCCCATCGTGCTCGGCCCCAATGACTCGCTGAACGGGACCCTGCGCACCGACAGCGGGGTCACCATCGGCGGCGCCGTCGAGGGTGAGATCTTCGCCGGCGGCGACGTCATCGTCGAAGCGTCCGCGACGGTGGTGGCGGCCATCGAGGGCCGCAACGTCGACATTCGCGGCCAGGTCAAGGGCAACGTCACCAGCAGCCGGCGCCTCTCGCTGAGCGGCTCCGGCAGCCTCCAGGGCGACGCGTCCGCGGCTCGTCTCAAGGTCGACGACGGCGCCACGCTCAACGGCAGCATCAGCATGAGTGGCGGCAAGGACCTCGACGAGAGCGAGGAGTCGAAGTCAGCGGAGTTCGCCGGCGGCGAGGCCAACGGCGAGCTGGTCGGAGCGGGCGAGCACCAGCACGAGAGCTGACCGGGCCCCGGTGCGCCGCTACCCCCGTCGCTGACCGCGGCGCTCGCGGGCCGCGGAGAAGACCGACGCCGCCAGCATGGTCACCACGCCGAGCGGGAGCAGCCACCACACGTTGGCGCCGGATCGGCTGAGCAGATCGGTGGCCGTGAGCAGGACGACCACGCCGAGGGCGATCCGGTAGTCGTCGCCGACGATGAAGTCCCACCAGAACAGGGCGAAGGCGCGCACGTGCCCCATCACGCGGCTCCGGGTTGCGGGAGCGCCGCGGTCCCGGCGGTACGCCGCAGAGCCGCCACCATGGCGACGCTGATCAGCAGCGTCGCCGGGATCAGCACCGCGAGCGCGATGTCGGCGCCCGGCCAGGTGACGCCGGCTCCCTCGGCTCCCCAGAAGGTGCCGAAGGAGGTGAGCAGGCAGCCGACGGCGAACTTCATGGTGTTCTCGGGCACCCGTGACAGCGGCGCCCGCACCACCACCACCGCGCCCAGCACCACCACGACGGCGGCGAGGGCTCCGAGCGCGGCCAGCCCGATGCCGCCCTGGTTGCTGCCGAAGGTGATGACGATGAACACCACCTCCAGGCCCTCGAGCAGCACCCCCTTGAAGCTCAGGGTGAACCCGTAGGTGTCGAGCCGGCCGGCGGCCACGGCCGCCTCGCGGGCCAGCTCGCGCTGCTCGCGAAACGTCTCCGCCTCGTTGTGGAGGGCCTTGAGGCCGGCAGCGCGGAGGATCGCCTTGCGCAGCCAGCCCAGGCCGAAGACGAGAAGCAGCCCCCCCACGGCCAGGCGCAGCGCGCTCAAGGGGATGGCGGTGAGCGCGGGCCCCAGGGCGGCGACCACCACAGCCAGGGCCAGCAGCCCCGCGCCCACCCCGAGCATGGCGCTGTGCCAGCCGCGGGTGACCCCGACCGCGACCACGATGGTGGCCGCTTCCACCATCTCCACCGCGCTGGCGAGGAAGACGGCGACGACCAGCAGGATGGCGCTGGCGGTCATCCGTGGTTCGGGGAGAGGTTGGTCGTTGCCATCGTCCAATCCTGCCAGAGTCGGGCTGCCGCCACTCCCTGCCGCCGCGGCGATGGGCGGTCAGTGTCCGATCGGGAAGGGCACCGGGATGGCGGCTCCGTCGGGTGACACCGCGATGGCGGCGCGCACGCCATCGTCGTATGTCCGCTGCCATTGCGGGCCGCGGGCGGGATCGAGGACGTCGACCGACGTCAGCCGCTCCGTGTTCAACGTGAAGCTGCACTCGTCGATGAGCCGAGACTCCACCGGTCGAAGTGTGCAGACCCCGGACGCGCTCGCTCCTGACGACACCCACGCTGCCGAGGCCGTCGCCGACCCGTCACCGTGTTCGGCCAGCACGTAGGACGCGTCCCCCGAATAGAGCACCGCCTGCGAGCCGGCGACCGGGCCGGTCTCGCGCAACACCATGCTGCCGACATCGACGTGGTCCCCGAGCAGGGACACCGCGGTGGACGGTGGCACCGCGAGGAGCGCGACACCCAGCGCCGCGGCCGCGAACCCGACACCGGCCGCAAGTGAGCCCGCGTGCGTCCGAATCGGCCGGCGCCGCCGCGAACGCTGCTCTCGAACCGGCGCGTCCCCGCCCAGCGGCACCGGCAGGTTCTGCGCACGGCGATCGATGAGCCCGGGCGCGCCGGGGCCGGGCGTCACATCACCTCGATGCGGTGGTCGAGCACAGTGGTGATCGCCGGATCGAGGACCAACCGCACCCGAACCCGCCGTCGCGACCTCGCCACCGTCGTTCCCCGACCATCGGTGCGCGTGGAGCGGTCATCGAACTCGGCCACCGCCTGCACCGCTGCGGTGAGGTCGAGGAGATCGCCCTCGATCCGAACCTGTGCGTACTCACCGAAGTCGGGGCGAACCACTCCGAGCGCGGTCCGAGACGGCTCGAGCGCTGCGCGCAGGCGCGAGGCCGCGCAGCCCTCCACGTAGGGATCGAGGTCGACGACGTGACCGGCGATCAGCAGTCCGAGGTCGTAGACGAATCGCTCGACAAGTCGCAACACCGCGGCCACCCGCCGGCTGCGTCGCGCGTCGTCGTCCGGACCGGTCCGGCGGCCGCGGAGCGCCCGTGCCAGGTTCATCGCCGGCGGCGCGCAGGGAGTCGCGCCACCGCCTCGGTGAGGTCGCGGTAGGCGCGGCGCATGCGCGGAGACAGGTCCTGCACGGCGGTGCCCTCCATGCTCGCCAGGCGCACCATGTCGGCCTGGTCAGGAATCTCGATGACACGCTGCACGCGCGCAGCGATCGAGTCGAGGTACTGCCGGGTCATGGGATGGCGTCGGTTGCGGCGGGCGGCCGAGACGATGCACGGCACCACCGTGGGCGGCAGGTCGGACACCTCGAGGTAGTCGAGCACGCCGTTGAAGTCCTGCCGGCTGGTCGCCGTCGGCAGGACGAGCGCGTCAGCCTCATCCAGCCAGTAGGCCGCCACCGTCGCCTCCGGTCCGCCCGTCGGATCCGGGAGCCGGTTGCTCATGTCGACGACGACGAACGTGTAGCGGGCGCGCAGGTGCGCGGCCAGGCGACGGATGTCGGTGCGGCTGTACTCGGCGCCGTCACGCCGTTCGGGGAAGCACGCCAGAGCCGGCGTGGCCGCATGGATGGGGAGCGGGGGCTCGCGACCCGTCCCGAGTGCTGCGGCGACATCTCCAACGGTGGCGGCGTGCGCGGGAAGGTTGAGCTGGCCCCACGCGTCCGGGTTGGCGACGTTGGCGTCGACGAGGGCGGCCTTGTGGCCGACCGCATCGAGCGCTCCCCCGGCGGCGATGGCGATGCCCGCGGCATGGCTGGTCTTGCCCACGCCGCCCTTCCGTGATCCCAGCACGACCAGGGTGGGTGCGCGATTGACGAGGAGCGCTGCCAGGGCAGCGTCGCTCGTGTCCGGCCTGCCCCGCCAAGCAGGGAGTCGCAGCCGTGACCGCACCCCTGCGGCAGGCGGCCGGGGCTGGGGGGGCCGCCCGCCGGCGGGAACGTTCAGGGAGCGCGACTGCGCTTCGACGCGAGCGCTCTCCGCGGCGAGGAGATCGAATGGATCGGGGGCGGAGGCGAGCGGCCCGCCGGGTGGGATGCCGTCGGCGTCGTCGATCTGCAGCAGCGATGGAAGCCGTGGCCGGACGATCGCCGGCGAGGGCTCGCTCCGGCGGTGAGATAGCCCAAGCCGGGTGATGGCGGCCCTGGCGAGCGCTGACGGCGAGGATGCGTAGTCGGCGTCGATCACCGTCCACGAGGAGTACCCGGCCGCCACGGTTCGCGGTGCCGCCACCATGAACACGCCATCGAGGCCGCGCAACCATTCAGCCAGACCGTCTTCGTGGCGGAGCAGATAGACGGGCATCGCCGTCGCCGGTACATTGTTCCCCCACCAGCGGTCGACCGCAGCCTGGCTGGCGGCGGAGGCGAAGAAGTCGATCCCGCGGACCTGGGGAACCAGCACCACGAAGGGCGCGGCGGAGGAGGGGGGCGCCGCACCCTCCAGCTGGCGCGCGAGCGCTCGCGCCTCGACCTCGTCACGGAGGAGCGAGATGACGGCGACTCCGCGGGTTTCAGTGAACAAGCTGCTCGGCCCGGTGGGTGCTGGCTGCGCTGGCGCAGCACACGCGAAATTGGCCCTGATGTCGAGCGATTCCGGTGATCAGCACTGTGCTCCCCGCGGTGAGGATCACCGCGCACCACATGCCCGGCTGCCATGCCACGCGTCGCAGTGCGCCGACCGCAGCGAGGATGCCAAGAACTGCGAGCGTCAGCCAGCAGAGCAAGCCGATGAACGCCAGCGCGTCGGCGCCGCTCACGGGGTTGCCGGTGACCAGATCCAGGCTGCGACCGATGTCAGGCCATCCGGCGACGATCGCGAGCGCGACGGCAAGGCCGCTCAGGGCGGCGGCGCCGAGCAGGCGGCGCGCCACCATCTCAGCCGCCCCCGAGGCCGGTGCTGATGCTCTGAAACGTGGGGGCGCCCAGGAGCAGCAGCAGGGGGATGAGCATGCCGGCCACCGGCAGGGTCACCAGGATGCGCGCCCTCGCCGCATGCATCCTCGCCTCGGTGAGGCGCTGCTGGTAGACCGCCTTGGCAACCCGTGTGTAGGTGTCACGTTCGGCGACACCCACGTTGGTCGTGCTGAGCGCGTCAGAGACCATCGTGAACTGCACGAGCCGGTATTCACTGCCGATGGCCCGGTACAGATCGGCTGTGCTCCCTGGCCGCGAGGGAATCAGACGCCGCCACCCGCCCTCGACGAGGCTGCGCAGGTCGGACGATTTCGCGCAGCGGGCCAGGATCCGCACCGCGTCCTCGACCTGGAGACCGCGACCGTCCGTCATGATGGCCACCAGCATCATCATGTCGCCGAGGGTGCGGTCGGCATTGTCGCGCCGCCGGCGCGCTGCGGCTCGCAGACCAGAGAAGCGCAGCAGCACGACGGCCAGCGCCAGGACGAACGCGATCCAAGGGGACACGACGAAGTCTCCGCTTCCGAGCCGCGTGCCGGCGTCCACCGCCAGGGTCACCGCCACGGTCAGCAGCGCGAGGGACACCGTGCGGACCAGAAACGCGGTATCCGTCTCGCTGCGATCGGCGATGGCGAGCAGGCGACGGAGGTCGAGCTCCTCCTGGAGCCGGCGCAGCGCCGGACTCCGTCCCGCGGCCCGCTCCAGCCTGGTCTGCGGCCGGCCGTAGCCGCGCAGTGTTGCGAGACGGCGCCAGGCACGGACGTCGGCGCCCGTCAGAAAGCCGAGCCGGGCCAGCCCGAGTGCCCACAGGGAGACCACGGCGACGGTGAGCAGGGCGTACGGCCAGAGGTCACTGAGCACCCAGTCTCTCCTGCTCCTCGGCGAGGCGGCGCAGGTCCCACCTGGTCCAGCCGCGCACTCGGACGATCACACCGAGAAGTCCCACCAGCGCCGTGAAGATGAGCACCACCATGACCAGCACCACGTTGCCCTCCACCGACTGGTAGAAGGCGCGGAAGGTATCCACTCGCACGATCACGGCAAACATGACCAGCATCAGGACCGACATGGCGATGGTCACCGCGCGCTGTTGTGTGAGCGTGACCGAGGCCTCCTCCTGCACCGCGAGCTGCGCCTCACCCACCGGCAGAAGGAGCTCGTCGATCGCCTCGATGAGCGCGTCGAGGCTGCGGCTGCGCGTCCAGAGGAGGACCGCGCACGCGTACTCGACCACCGGCGAGCGGGCGCGGGCCCCCACCGCCACGATGTTGTCGAGCACAGATCCCCCTCGAGCCAAGGGCGCCAGGACGTACTCGAGCTCGGGACCGGGGTTGCGACCGATCTCCTGGAGCGCCGTGTCGAGGGACTGGTTGCCGATCGCCATCCGATCGCGGAGATCGCGCAGGCGACCAAGAAACGCTCGCTCGACGCGCAACCGGCGCGTGGCCGCGCGGCCGGCGAGGGCGAAGCGAAACCCGAAAGCGCCGATCAACCCGCCGATGAGAACGAGGATCCAGATTCTGGAGAGGAGCCCGAGACCCACGCCCGCGAGGATCAGGGCGAGACGGACGGAGACCCAGTTCCGCCACCGCCACCCGAGGTTGGCGGCGAGGTCGCGCTCGCGCTCCAGCAAGGGCGTGGGGGCACGGTCGCGGCCCAGGGGATGGACGTCGAGGTCGAGGATGGCCGCCACCGCGCCACTGGCACAGGCGATGACCACCAGGAACCCGACGAGCTGGGTCGCGGTCAGAGCGCCACTCAACAGGGTCACGGGACGGGAACCTCGTCGCCGTCGAGGTGGGCGCGCAAACGCGACCCGAGACGGCTGAGGTTCCCGGTGAGCTCGGTCATGCGCCGCCACCCGCCCCCGTCGGTCTGCCGATAGACCCACTTGTGGTTGCCGCCCCGTTCCACGGCGAGAATGCCGGTGACGCGCCGGCGCCCGTCCTGGTTGGCGAGGTGAAGCACCATGTGGATGGCATGCTCGACCACGCGCTTGGCCATCTTCTCGTTGCCCGTGAAGCGGCGGTTCTCGAGGACGTACTGCACCGCCTGGTCCAGCGCCAGCTCGGCGTCCTCGGCATGGATGGTGGTCATGGAACCGTCGTGCCCGGTCATCAGAGCCTTGCAGACGGCGGCCATCTCCTCACCGCGTGACTCGCCGAGAATCAGCCGGTCCGGCTGAAAACGCAGGGCGTGGCGGACCAGGTCGAACATGGTCAGCTGACCCGTCTCCACCTCAGCGCGAACCGAAGGGATGGTCGACAGGGCCGACGTCAGCGTGTGCCACGGGTGACCGTCGCCCCGATCCTGGTCGAGGTGGAGCTCGGCGCCATCCTCGACCACGACCAGGTGCTCGCTGGGCGGGACCATGCCGCAGAGAACGCGCATCAGCGTGGTCTTGCCGGTGCTGGTGCCGCCGGCGATCATGAGGTTCACGCGCGCGGCGACACAGGCTCCGAGAAAACGCGCCATGCCCTCGGGCATGACCGCGCCGTGCACGTAGTCGTCGAGGTCACGCACCTTGGATCTCGCCGGGATTCGGATCGCCGCCTTGAGCGCTGCCTGTCCCGAGACCGCGGGACGCTTGGCGACGCAGAGGCGCGCCACGCTGCCGATGTTGGCCTCGGCGATCGGAGCTGCCTCGGTGATGCTGTGATCACCGGTGACACCGCGAAGCCGCACCGCGCGGCGGAAGAACTCGATGCACTCTTCGTCGCTGGCGAAGGGGCTGTTGCCCACCAACGAGAGCTTGCGGCCGACCATGCTCACCAGCCAGTGGTCGTGCCCCAGACAGGTGATGTTCTCGAGGTCCGCGCCGTAGATGAGCAGCGAGAGCGGCCAGAGATGGGAGGCCAGGATGGCCGCGTTGCGGCGGGCCACGTCCCGATAGCCTCGGTTGGCGGACAGCTCGCTGACCACGGCGAGGGGCAGGCCGCTGCTGGACGGCGAGGCGATGGCCCGCTCGATGACCGCGGCGACGTCGCCGTGCAATCGCTCCTCGTGGAGCACGGATGCCGGCTCGCCACCGCGCCCACGGATGACCGCGTCGGCGATCGCCTGGGCGACCTCGAGCTCCTCAGACGCGATCTGCGGCCACCTGCTCACCGGCACCTCTGCGCTCACCGGCAGGGGCGTATGGCGGAGCTCGCCGGCGGCCATGTCGGTGGTGGGGGGCATCACGCGGTCACCGGCACGATGTTGAGGTCCGCCGTCACCCCGATCAGTGAGGCCGGGATCCCGCTCTCGGCCATCCGCGCCGCCCGCGCCTCATCCCATTGCCACACATCGCGAATCGCCATCTCGGGAAGATTGTGCTGCAGGGTCTCGAGGATGGCGTGGCGGTAGGCGCGGCCGTGCTGGTGGCAGATGATCAACTCGCCGTGGGGCGGCCGCGCCGCCTGCAGGACCGCGATGCTCCGGGAGAGCAGCGCGGGGTCGTCGCGAACGACGATGAAAGCCCTGCCGAAGACGGAGCAGATCGATTCCGCCGCCGCTTTCGGCGAACGCAGCCCGGGATGCGACAGCGGATGGCCGAGATCGGCCACCACCACGTCCGCGCTCGCCCCCGCCAGCGCCGGCGCCAGCTTGCGCAGGCACTCGGTGACCTCGTATCCATAGCTGCGCGACAGTCCGGGAACCACCTGCAGCCGTTCTCTCGCGGGGTGGACCACGGCCTGGTCCGCCAGCTGCGCCGCGGTCGCCGGGCGATCACCGAAGCAGTTGGCGATACCTCGTCCGTCGGTGCGCAGCAGCAGCAGGTCGGCGATGGTGCCCCCCTCCATGTCGCAGTCGGCAAGCAGCACGTGGTGGCGTTCGGCAAGTGTCCAGGCCAGGCATGCCGCCCAGTGGGTCGATGTCTGTCCCGCCCGAGTGGTGTACACAGCGATGAGCGTGCTCATGGCGACGGGGTCCCTCCGGCCGCCTCCGAGCAGGTCGATCCGCAGAGGCGGCTCACCGCGTCAGCCGGGTTCAGGGGCTGCAGCGCCGCGCCGGCCTGCTGGCCCGATCGAGCAGCGTGCAACGCGATGCTCGACGCCGCCACCGAGATCCACGCCTCCTCCTGATCGACGGGGACGAGGATGGTGAGCGCCCCGCCGGAGACGGTGAGCACGGTCATCGCCTGCCCGATCCTGGCCTGACGGCCCCCGCCCATGGTCGCGAACACGTCGACCCGATCCCCCGCTGAAAGAGGTGGGGGCGACTGCAGCGTCACCGCGATCTCCACCTGGGCCCCCAGATCCACGAGGTCGTCCTCACGGAGGATGTCGTTGCTGCGCAGGTCCTGGGTGTAGCGGGCGGCGTACTGCGCCGCCGAGCGGTGCTCGTAGTTGAAGTCGCCCTCGGCGGCGTGCACCGGAACCGCCACGACGTCGTCGGCGCTGTACGTGCCTCCCGCCAGCACGGCGTGCCGGAGCATGTACACGGTCACCGTCTGCTGACCGCCCGACTGCTGGAGATACACCATGACGCCGAGCACCAGCACGATGACCACGCTGAAGAAGACAGCTGCAGCCAGACGACGCCGGTTCATGGTTCGCGCCCCTCCCGGTCAACCCTCGTCCGTGCCCTGTCCGGCGCCAGGCAGGTCGAGCGAGAGTTCGGCGGTGCGGCCCCACGTCGGACTGGCGGAGACGGTAGGCGGGCGGGCGGGCAGCGTCAAGCGTTTCGACCCGGCGCCAGGTAGCCGGCGGGTGCGTCGTCGCTCGTGGCCGTCGTGCGCAGCCCGGCATCCGACCCGAAGGGCGGATGCCAGAACAGCGCCACCACCTCGACCCGGCGCACCGACGCCGGCCTCCTGAGCGCCCCCTGAGCCATCCGCCGCGCCGCCCGCCGCTGCAGGAGCGGCCGGCGCAGGCGCACCCCGACGCCGCCGAGCGTCGAGGCCACGCCGGCCACCCGGGCTGCCGCCGCGGGGCCGGCCGCGAAGACCCCGAGAGACAGGGCAAACCCCAGATCGGGCAATGCGCGCAGGCTCAGGGCCACTCCCGCCAGCGCCCCCGGCGGGGCGCTGACGAGTGCCAGAAAGGTGCCGCGCAGCGGGTCGGTGCGCTGCCAGCCGAAGGTGCGACTCTCGACTGCGATGTGGCGGTTGGTCGGCACCAGGTTCACGGCGGCGACCTCCGAGGCGGCGTCGATCATCTCGCCGACCATCCAACCGGCCTCCACGGCGCTGCCGCACTGGTCGGCGATCATCGACGCCGCCGTCGCTTCGATCCCCGAGTGAGTGGCGGAGACGCCAAGCATCACGCGGTCCCCCACTCCGAACACAAACAACCCCAGGCCACGCCCGGCGGTGAGCTGCCACAGGTCCGCAACCAGCCTCTCCGCGTCCGCCGGGGTCGGCACCGGGCAGGCTTCGATGAGATACACGGCGCTGCGCAACGCTAGGCGGCGTCCCGGGACAGCGGACGGACAGTGGCGGTGAGCGCGGCCTCCATCGGCTCGAGGTGTCGCGAATCGGCTGGCGTAGAGTGACCGCCATGCCCTCCCCGCAGGCCAGCAGCCGCATCCACCAGCTCCTCGACGAGCACTGGACGGCGGCGCTCGACGTCGATCCCTCGGTGTGGCGCGACGCGGAGGTGGTCGTCGCGTCCCATCCGGAGCCGTCACACAGCGACAGCGTCCACCTCATCCGCCGCGAGGACAGCTGCATCATCGTCGTGCCCGAGGCGCTGGTCGGCACCACCACCATCGCCTGCGCGTCGTGGCCCTCGGCCGCCGTCTTCGACCGGGCCTTCGTTCGCAGCCTGTACGGCGACGAGGTCACCGCCATCCACGGCCCCCATTGGCTGGGCTACGCCACCGACGAGAGCTTCCGCCGGATCGACGGCAGGGGCAGCCGCCGGCTGGACGGTCCCGGCCACGCCGTCGCCCTGGCCGCATTGCGGCGCCGGGTGCCCAGGGAGGAGTGGGTCGACGCCGGATTCGAGGTGCCCGGACGCCGCCAGTACGGGTGCTTCGTCCAATCCGAGCTGGTCTGCGCCGGCACTCTCACCCCGTTCCGGGGGCTGCTTGCCAGCGTCGGTGTGCTCACCGACCCCGCCCATCGCGGCCAGGGCTTCGGGAGCGCCATGGTCAGCGCGCTCACCGGCGAGGCGCTGCTGGACAGCCGCGCAGCCCAGTTCCGCGCGCTTGAGGACAACCGCCCCGCCCTGCGCATCGCCCGCGTTCTCGGCTACGTCGAGGACGGACGCACCTTCGAGGTGGCCCTCCGCCCCGCCGCCGACACCGTCAGCAGCTGAGGCGGCGCCTCAGCGGTTGACGGCAGCCATGTCCCAGTGGCGCTGGCCCCGCACCGCCCCGCGCGGCACGGCGGCGTCGAGCTGACCCATCTCCTCCTCGCTGAGCTCGACCTCAGCGGCGGCAGCGTTCTCCTCGACGCGCGCCACCCGCGTGGTCCCGGGGATGGGGACCGCGTCCGGACCCCGACGCAGCACCCAGGCCAGCGCCAGCTGTGCCGCGGTCACGCCCCGCGCCGCGGCCAGCTCGCCGACCCGCCGGGCGAGCGCGACGTTGGCGTCGAGGTTCTCCTCGGCGAAGCGCGGAAAGCGGGCGCGGCGCACGTCGTCCGGCGGCAGCGATTCCGCTCCGGCGATGGCGCCGGTGAGCAGGCCCCGGCCCAGCGGGCTGTAGGCGACCAGCCCGATGCCCAGATCGCGGAGCGTGGGGATGACCTCGTCCTCGAGGTCGCGCGCGAAGAGCGAGTACTCGCTCTGCACGGCGGTGATGGGATGGACGGCGTGGGCCCGCCGGATGGTGGCCGCGCCCGCCTCCGAGAGGCCCAGGAAGCGCACCTTGCCGGCGCCGACGAGCTCGGCCATCGCGCCCACCGTCTCCTCGATGGGCACATCCGGATCGACGCGGTGCTGGTAGTAGAGGTCGATGTGGTCGGTGCCCAGCCGTCCCAGGCTGGCATCGCAGGCTCGCCGCACGTGCTCGGGGCTGCCGTTGATGCCCTGGCTGCCGTCGGGGCGGCGCTCGAACCCGAACTTGGTGGCCAGCACGACGCCGTCACGGCGGCCCGCGATGGCCCTGCCCACCAGCTCCTCATTGGTGTACGGCCCGTACATGTCGGCGGTGTCGAGGAGATCGATGCCCAGCTCCAGGGCGCGGTGGATGGTGGCGATGCCCCGGCTCTCGTCGCGGTCGGCGGCCGAACCGTAGAAGTCGGACATTCCCATGCAGCCCAGCCCGATGGCCGATACCCCGAGCTCACCCAGCCTGCGTCGCTTCATCGCTGTCCCTCCGTGCTCTCTGCTGCGCGGCGTGGTCCGGCGAGACCTCGGTGATGAGGCGGACCGGACGGTCGTAGAAGACGTAGTTCCAGGCCCAGTTGATCAGCACCACCGCCTTGCTGCGGAAGGTGATGATGTAGGCGAGGTGGACGAAGAGCCACATCAGCCAGCCGATCAGGCCGGCGACACGGATGCGGCCCAGCTCCACCACCGCGTAGTTGCGACCGACGGTGGCCATGGTGCCCTTGTCGTGGTAGCGAAACGGCGACGTCGCGCGTCCCTCGAGCTGGGCGATGATGTTGCGCGCCGCGTGCTCGCCCTGCTGGATGGCCACCGGCGCCAGCATGGGCAGCGGGCCCGCAGCGTCGTCGAGCTCCGCGAGGTCGCCGATCACCTGCACCTCGTCGTGCCCGGGCAGCTGCAGCGTGCTGCCCACGGGCACACGCCCCGAGCGACCGATCCGCTCGCCCAGCTCGGCGCCGAGCGGTGAGGCGCGCACCCCGGCGGTCCAGATCACCGTCGCCGCGTCGATGCGGGTGCCGTCGTCGAGGGTGATGCCGGCGTCGTCGGCCCGCATCACGGTGCGGCCCAGGATCAGCTCGACGCCGCGCTGTCGCAGCACGCCCGCCGCCATCCGGCCCAGGCGCGGATGGAACGTGTCGAGGATGCGCGGCCTGCCCTCCACCAGCACGACGCGCACGGGGGCGAAGTCGAGTCGCGGAAAGTCCTTGGGGAGGAGATGCGTGAAGAGCTCGCTGAGCGCGCCCGCGTACTCCACCCCGGTGGGCCCCGCCCCGGCGATGACGAAGCTGAGCAGCCGGGCGCGCTCCCGCTCGTCGGCGCACTCCGCGGCGCGCTCGAACCGCTCCAGGACGGCACCGCGCAGCGCCAGCGCGTCGTTGAGCCCCTTCAGGCCCAGCGTGTGGACGGTGATCTCCTCGTTGCCGAAGTGGTTGGTCACCGCTCCGGTGGCGACGATGAGGAAGTCGTAGGCGATGTCGCCGTCACCGCGGACCACGCGGCGGCCCACATCGATGCCGCGCACCTCCTCCATGCGCACGTCGGTGTTGCGCTGCCCGCGAAGGAGGGTGCGCACCGGGTGGGCGATCTCGGAGGGATCGAGGAGCCCCGATGCGACCTGGTACAGCAACGGCTGGAAGAGGTGGTAGTTGTGGCGGTCGATGACCAGAACGTCGGCATCCGCGGCGCGCAGCCCCCGGGCGGCGCTGAGGCCGCCGAACCCGGCGCCGACGATGACCACGCGTGGTCGGGGCATCACCGCGCCTCCTTCCGCGCTCTCACTCTCGGGCGGTAACCGTACTCGCGTCGGGGCCTCCCAGGCCCGGTCGCCCCGGGCGCTCGGGCAGCGCCGCCTTGCGCATGCGCACCGTGATCACCCCGACCGCGGCGGCGACGACGCTGACCCCGCCCACGATGAGGAGGTACAGCCAGGTGCCGAAGCGCCCGCAGATCCAGCCGGTGAAGAGGCCACCCAGTGGCGCCGTGCCGAAGAACACGTACCCGTAGAGAGAGAGCACGCGGCCGCGGAGCCGGTCGGGAACCACCATCTGCAACGAGGAGTTGCTCTGCGAGCCGTACAGGGAGAAGCTCACCCCGGTGAGCACCAGCACCGCGCATGCCCCCCAGACTGTGCGCTGCGGCGCCAGGAGGAGCAGCGAGGCACCGAAGCCGGCGGCGCCGATGAGCAGCGCCGTGAGGCTGGCGCGGGACAGCGCCGCCGAGGTGAGGGCGCCGGCCAGGGCGCCGACGCCGAAGCTGGCGCTCAGCAGCCCGAAGACCTCGGGCCCGGAGCTCAGCGTGTGGGCCGCCAGCACCGGGAGCAGGACGTTGAAGTTGATGGCCAGCGTGGAGACGGCCAGCATGAGCAGCAGCACCAGGCGCACCGTCGGGGTCCGCCAGGCGTAGCTCAGGCCCTCCCCGATGCCGCGCAGGAGCTTCGGCCTGGAGCCGCCGCGGTTGATGGGGTGCAGCTCGCTCTCGCGCATCAGCAGCAGCGCACCCACCACGGCGAGATAGCTGACGGCGTTGATCAGGAAGCAGATGCCGACGCCGGTGGTGGCGATGAGGACGCCGGCGATGGCCGGGCCGAACACGCGCGAGCCGTTGAAGAGGCTGGAGTTGAGAGCGATGGCGTTGGGCAGCTCGGAGCGACCGACCATCTGGATGGTGAACGCCTGTCGCACCGGGGTGTCCAGGATCAGCACGGACCCGGTGGCGGTGGCCAGCAGGAACACCTCCCACACCTGGGCGCTGTGGGTGAGGGCCAGCCCGGCGAGAGCGGCGGCCACGGCCATGGATGCCGCTTGCGTGAACAGCAGCGTCCGTCGGGCGTTGAGGCGGTCGGCGAGCGAGCCTCCGAAGAGGCCGAGCAGCGCGTAGGGACCGAACTGGCAGACCGAGAGCGCCCCCACCGCCAGCGCCGAGCCGTGGGTGAGCTGAAGGATGAACCACGCCTGGGCGACGTTCTGCATCCAGGTGCCGCTGACCGAGACCACCTGCCCGCCGAAGTAGAGGCGGTAGTTGCGGTGGCGGGTCAGCGAGGCGAAGGTCCGCGAGCCGGCGGTGGCGACGCTCACGGCTGCCGCTCCACCAGGGCGCTGAGCCCCTCGAGGGCGGAATCGATGGCGCGCAGCTGATCGGGCGGCAGGTCGCGAAGCCGCGCCGCCAGCCAGGCGGTGCGCCGGGAGCGCACCGCGCGGAGGACGCGCGCGCCCTCGGTCGTGCAGGTGAGCCCGACCCGGCGCCGGTCGGGCCCGTCACCACGGGTGCGGGTGACCAGCCCGGACGCTTCGAGGCGGTCGATGTGGCTGCTCACCGACGGCGCGGAGGTCCCTTCACGGGCGGCGAGGTCGCCCACCCCGACACCGGGGGTGGCGTGGATGGAGGTGAGGAGTGACACCTGGCTGCCCCCGATGCCGAGGGCGTGGAGCTCGCGGCGCAGGTGGCGGTTGAGATGGATGAGGACCGGGCGCAGCCGGTTGGCCACCGCCACCGGGTCCGGCGCAGGCGCGCTCCCGGACGCCCCGTCGCCGATCGCCAGCTCATTCACCATGCAATATGATTATAGAGGCTAACTATGTTGTTGGCAACCTCGGCGGGCTCGCGCGGTGCGACCATGCGACGGTGAGAACTCTGCCGCCGCGCCGGCGGCGTCGCGGGGAGCGCGCGCATGGACCGCGGGCGGCGGCGGCGGTGCTGCTGGCGCTGGTGGCATCGCTGATCTGGTTCGAGATGCCCGTTGCCGCGCTCACCACCACCGTCCGGCCCACCGACCGGCCCGCGGCGACGTGGGAACTCCCCTGGCTCTCGGTCCGAGAGCGGCGCATCGTCGACGAGTCGGGGCGCACCGTGCTGCTGCGCGGCTTCAACACGTCGACACTGCTGGAGTCGACCGTGCTCCGCTCTCCGCTCGACGACGGCGATGCCGCGATGATGGAGCGGGGTGGCTTCGACGTGGTCCGCCTGGCGGTGTCCTGGGGTCGCCTCGAACCGCAGCGAGGCCGGTGGGACACCGCCTATCTCAGCGCCATCGACAGCACCGTGCGCATGCTCAACAGCCATCACCTCTACGTCGTCCTCGACATGCATTTCCTCGACTGGAGCGCCGCCTTCGGCGGCTCGGGGGCCCCGGCCTGGGCCGCGGTGCCGCTGCTGCCCGACCTCCACATCAGCGGCCTCGGCGACTGGCAGCGCCACCTCTCGCCGGCGGTCAATGCCGCCACCACCTACTTCTGGCTGTCGCCGGACTGGCAGGGCGACTTCATGGAGGCGTGGCAGGTGCTGGCGCGGCGCTTCCGCGACGACAGCGGCGTCGCCGGCTACGACCTCTACAACGAACCGCATGCGCTCCCCCTGCCGCCGGTGCGCTTCGAGCGCGACTTCATGTGGCCGCTCTACGCGCGCACCATCGACGCCGTCGGGGCGGTCGACCCCAACCACCTCTCCATCGTCGAGGGCCAGCTGTTCGGCGACTTCGGCACCACCGTCGTGCCTCTCCGGGCGAACAACCTCGTCTACTCGCCCCACGAGTACACCGGGTCTCTGGTGCCGCCCACCTTCGACGGCAACGCGCAGCCGCTCGACGACCACGTCGCCCAGGGCGCAGCGGAGGCCGCGCGCGTCCCCGCGGCGCTCTGGGTGGGGGAATGGGGGATGCCCTCCACCCAGGCCAAGGCGGCATCGTGGATCGACGACGCGCTCAACGCCTACGACGCCGCCGGTGCCGGCTGGGCGTGGTGGCAATGGCGCGAGGATTCCGCCTGGGGCGTCCGCGACAGCGCCGGCCACACCGACACGACCCTTCTCGCCCACCTGGCCCGCCCCTACCTCGCGGCGGCGCCGAGCGGCGTGCACGCCGGCGGCGCGACCGGCGTCCACCGAGCGCTGACGGTCACCGTGGACGCCACCAGCGTGGGCGGAGAGATCGACATCGCCTGGCCGTCGCTGACCACCGCCCCGCCGGTGCTGACGGGGAGCTGCCGCACCACGTCGCGGTGGGACGGCGCTCAGGCGCGGCTGACCGTCTCGGTGAGCGGCCCCGCGCCGTGCACCCTGAGGGTGGCGGCGTCGCGCTGAGGCGGCAGGGTCAGCGGCGGCGAAGCACGTCGGCGAGCGCGACCGCGCTGAGAGCGGCGCCGGCCAAGACCCGCGGGCCGGCGACGCGATGGCGCAGGTGGATCGCCAGCATGGCGGCGTTGCCCGCTGCCACTGTGCCGGCCAGAGCCACGGTGGCGGCACCCGGCTTGGACCGCTGCGCCGCCGAGCTGGTCGCCAGCGCCAGCCAGAGGCCCGCGAAGGCGGCGCTGCCCAGTGCGCGTCCGCGCGCCTCGCTGAACAGCTGAGGGCGCTGCGCCAGGAAGATGGCGGTGTCGGCGGCGCCCGCGAGCGCCACCGGGGCGGTCAGCTGCATCGGTTCCCCTCCATCAGCCGGTGGGAACGCGCAGGAAGGACTCCGCGCTGCGCCCCTCACCGAGCCCGTTGGTCTCCGCGTTGAGCCGGGCCCAGCCGCGAATCCGCTCGGCGAGCTCCTCCCAGTTGTCGTACTGGCTGGCGTGGCGGCTGAGCGCCTCCAGCTTGCGGTCCACCGTCTCCGTGATGTCGACGACGGTGTCGCCCTGGGCCATGGCCATGAGGTAGACCTCAGCGACGGTGTGAGGCTCGAGGCCCTCCTGCTCGAGCAGCTCCATGTGTGCGAAGGGGTTGCGCGAGTCGGGGTACACCGCGCAGAGCGCCGCTTCGCCGGCCGCCAGGTGGTCGGGATGGCTGGCGAAGACGCGCTGGTAGTTGCGCTCCGGTGACTGGGTGACCACCCGGTCGGGCCGGCGCTGGCGGATCACGCGGGTGATGTCACGACGGAGCTCGATGGTGGGCTGCAGGCGGCCGTCGGGATACCCGAGAAAGGCGATGTCCGTGACCCCGACCACCGCCGCCGCCGCCGTCTGCTCGCGGCGGCGCAGCTGGGCCACCTCAGCGCGCGTGGCGCTGCGGTCCGAGCCACCGGCGTCGCCGTCGGTGACGATGCAGTAGGAGACGGCGCGGCCCTCCGACGTCCACCGCGCGGTGCTGCCCGCGCAGCCGAAATCACAATCGTCGGGGTGGGCGACGACGATGAGGATGCGCTGGGCGGCGTCGTTCTCGGTGTCGGGCACGTCGCTCGATGGTAGCCGAGGGCTCCGCCGCCACGGCCCGGGCTCCGTCGCGGTGTTGCGGTCTGGATCGAACGGGACGGACCAACCGACCGCTGCTCCTATGATCGAGCTGTGATGCGCATCCCCGGGTCCGCCGATCTGGCGGCGGCCGTCCGGACCCTGGTGCCCTCCTCGCGGCGCGGCCTGCCGATTCGCGACCCCGCCCCCGACGGCGGGCTCTTCGGGCCCGGCTCGGTGACCTGGCGGGTGATGGCCGAGCCGGTGCTGATGCTCGGCGCCGGCCGTGCTCTGCTCATGCAGGCGGCCCATCCGCTGGTGGCGGAAGGGGCGATCGAGCACAGCACCTACGCCACCGACCCCTACGGTCGCCTCGAGCGCACCGTGGAATGGGTGACCACCGTGTGCTTCGGCACCACCGCTGAAGCCCGCCGCGCCAGCCGCCACGTCAACCGCCTGCACGGCTCGGTGGAGGGCCGGCTGAAGCATGCGCACGGCACTCGCACGGTCCCGGGCGGAACCGCCTACAGCGGTCGCGACCGGGAGCTCCTGCGTTGGGTGCACGCCACCTTCGTCGACACCATGCTGGTCACCCACGACGCGTTCGTGGGGGGCCTCAGCGAGGCGGACGCCGATCGGTTCGTGCGCGAGTGGGAGGCCGTGGCGGACCTCATGGGCGTGCCGCACGCGTCGCTGTGGCAGGGCCGGGCCGCGCTCCGGGAGTACGTCGCCCGCCGGCAGGAGGCGCGATCGGGCCAGGCCCTCCCCGGCGCCGGCTCGCGGCTGGTGGCCCAGACGGTGCTCCGGCCCCCGGTGTCGTCGGCGGCGATGCGGCCGGGATGGGCTGTGGTGACCTTCGCCACGGTCGGGCTGCTGCCGCCCCCCGTCCGGCGCGCCTACGGCCTCAGCTGGACGCCCGCCCACGCGGCCGCCCACGCCGCCATGTCGTTGGGGCTGCGCAGCGGCCGCATCGCCCTCCCACGCCGGCTCAAGGTCTCGCCGGTGCACGACTTCGCCCTGGCCCGCGCGGAGGGCCGGCTGGACCCTCAGGAAGGGGCGGCCTGACCTCTCGTCGGGGCCGCCGGGTGGCAATTCAGCCAGGGATCCGCTAGAGTGAATACTGATAGCCGGGTTGTCATGTGCAGCCTCGGCGGGAAGGGGCGCGGGCTTTGCCGCCGAGTTGTGCCCCACGGCAGGAGGTGATCAGAGATGGACCCCACCGTTCGTGACGAGAGGGTTGCCACCAGCCCCGGCGTGGTCGAACAGCCGGGCACGACCCCCCTGGTCGGCACCCGCCAGCCCGTGGCCCCGGCCGCCGCCCCGGTGGCCGGCGCCGGCGTCTACACCAGCCGCGTCGCCGTCTACCCGGTCGGGTACCGGCTCATCCAGCTGGTGTGGCTGATCGCGGGCGTCATCGATCTCATCCTCGCGCTCGACTTCGTGTTCCGGGCGATCCCCGCCAACAACACCGGCTTCGCCCACTACATCTACCGCCTGGGAGGCTGGTTGGGCTCTCCCTTCGATGGCATCTTCAACACCACCGTCGCCAACAGGGGGCTCTCTGTCTTCCGCTGGGCCGACGTCCTCGCGGTCCTGATCTACGCCGTGGCGGCATGGATCGTGGTCAAGCTGGTGCGGATCACCGCCAGCCCGCGGACGAGCGCCCCACAGCTCTGACCTCCGCCCGCCAGGAAGGCGACGCGACCCGACGGCGATCGAGGGCCCTCGAGAATGACGGGAGGACACGGCATGGATGACAGGGCAGTGGTGGTCACAGGCGCGTCCACCGGCATCGGCCGGGCCGTCGCGCTCCATCTGGACTCGCTCGGCCTGCGCGTCTTCGCTGGGGTTCGCCGGGACAAGGACGGGGCCGCCCTCCGCCGCGAGGCCAGCGGTCGCCTCCGGCCCATCCGCCTCGACGTCACCGACGCCGCCCAGGTCGCCGAGGCGGCGCGCCAGGTGGGCGACACGGTCCGCGACTCCCGGCTCGCCGGCGTGGTCAGCAATGCCGGCGTCGCGGTGGCCGGCCCGGTGGAGTTCGTGCCCCTGGAGAAGTGGCGTGAGCAGCTCGAGATCAACGTCGTCGGGGCCGTCTCCATGGTCCAGGCCTTTGCGCCCCTGCTCCGGGACAGCCGCGGGCGCATCGTCTTCATGGGCTCGCTGGGTGGTCGTCTCGCCCAGCCCATGGCCGCCCCCTACTGCGCCAGCAAGCACGCGCTCGAGGCCATCAGTGACGCGCTCCGGCTCGAGCTGCGCCCCTGGGGCATCTCGGTCTCCCTGATCGAGCCGGGAGCCGTCAAGACTCCGATCTGGGACAAGGGGCTGCGCGCCGGCGCGGAGCTGCTCCGCGCCGCGCCTCCAGAGGTGCACAGCCTCTACGGGGCGGCCGTCGAGATCGCCACCCGGATGGCCGCCCACGAGAACGAGACGGGGGTGGAACCGATCGAGGTGGCCAGGGCGGTCGAGCATGCCCTGCTCTCCTCGCGGCCGCGCACGCGCTACCCGATCGGCCGCCAGGCCCGCCTGCTCATCCCCCTCTCCCGGCTGCTGCCGGACCGGCTCAAGGACGAGCTCCTGCTCCGCGCCACCGGGCTGCCGCGCAGCGCCGACGCCACCGGACGATCGTCGGGTCGTCGCGAGGAGGCGTCCGTACTCGCCTGACCGCGGCGTGGGCGGCTCGCCCCGCCCCTGTACTCTTGACCGGTGCGGCTACGTCGGGGAACGTTCAGTGGCGTCCGCGGCATCCCCATCGCCCATCGGGAATGGCTCCCCGACGGCGACGCCCGCGGCACGGTGGCCATCGTCCACGGGATCAACGAGCACAGCGGACGCTACGCGCACGTCGCCGAGCGTCTGGTGCGTGACGCCTGGCTGGTGGCCGCGCTCGACCACAGGGGCCACGGCCTCTCCGGCGGCCGACGCGCCGCGGTGGAGCGGTTCGACGACTGGGTCACCGACCTCGACGGCTACGTCAACGGCGTGCTCACCGACGCTCCCCGCCCGCGCTTCCTCCTCGGGCACAGCCTCGGTGGGCTCATCGCCACCGTCTACGCGCTCCGCCACCAGGAGGCGCTCGACGGGCTGATCCTCTCGTCGCCCAGCGTGATCCCGCCGGCACGGATGTCACCCGCCACCCTCCGCGCCGGGCAGCTCCTCTCGCGGTGGGCAGCCAACCTCCCCCTGGTGTCGCTGCGCCTCGACGCGATCAGCCGCGATCCTGCGGTGGTGCGAGCGTATCGCGACGATCCCCTGGTCCACCTCGGCAGGATGCGCGCCCGCACCGGCGCCGAGACGCTCCGGGCGATCGAGGAGGTGCAGCGCGACATCTTCCGGCTGCGCCTGCCCTTGCTCAGCCTCCAGGGAACCGTCGATCTGCTCGTCGACCCCGGGGCGGCGCGGTGGGTCGACGGCCACACCGGGTCATCGGATCACACGCTGCGCATCTACGACGGGCTCTACCACGAGGTCTTCAACGAGCCCGAGCGTGACACCGTCCTCGACGATGTGGCGGACTGGCTCGACGCCCACGCCTCGGCCGCGACGGCCGCCGCCGGCTGAACCGGTCGCGCTCAGGGAGCCCGAGGTGCGCGCGCGGGGGCGAGGCTGTCGAGCAGCTGGCGCGTCGTCGTGGTCACCTCGAGCACGGCGGCGTCGAACGCGTCGCGATTGACCACCGAGGGCTGGCGGTATCCGCTCACCTTGCGCACGAACTGCAGTGCGGCGGCACGCACCTCGTCGTCCGCCACCGAGGTATCGCCGCGGAGTGTCTTGATGCTTCGGCACATGCCCTGACTCTAGCGAGGCACACCAAAGCCGGCGCGGGCCGTGTGGTTGAATCCGAGAGGTGACCAGCGCGCCGGGACATGCCGGCCCGAGGCCGTCCGCGGAGTGGCGCCCTCTCTCGACCGCCGAGCACATCGAGCGCCTCGAGGCCGAGGGACGCCGGCTCGGCGATGTGGTCGCACACGTTCCGCTCGATGCCGCGGTCCCGGGCTGCCCCGGTTGGGATGTCGCGGCGCTGGTCCGTCACATCGGGGAGGTCCATCGCTGGGCTGCGACCATCGTCGCCGATCGCGTGCAGCAGCGTCTTCGCCGGGATCTCTCGGCGCCCGTTGATCGCGACTCACTGCTGGCGTGGTACGCGGAGGGTCACGCACACCTGCTCGGCGCCCTGCGCGGCGCGTCTCCCGAGGATGACTTCTGGGCCTGGGGCGCCGCTCCCAATCCCCAGGCGTTCTGGGCACGACGACAGTCCCACGAGACGGCCATCCACCGCCTCGACGCCGAGCAGGCGGCCGGATTCGCCACGGCCTTTCCCGCGCCGGCGGCCGCGGACGGCATCGATGAGTGGCTGATGCTGGCCAGCAGACGCTGCAGGGTCGCCGACGGTGGCGGCCGCCTCCTCCACGTCGCCGCCAGCGACACGCCCGGCGCATGGGTGGTCGAGCTGCGCGAGGATGGACTCGGTGTGGAACGAGGCCACGCCGCCGCTGACTGCTCGGTTCGGGCTCCCGCCAGCGACCTGTTCGCCCTGCTGATGAATCGCCGCGACGCTGCCGGAGTCGACGTGGCCGGTGACGCCGACGTGCTCCGCGCGTGGCGCGAGTCAGTGCACTTCGACTAGCTCCGCGGAGGGGTGGCGACCCCGATCGGATTCGAACCGACGATCTCCACCTTGACAGGGTGGCGTGTTAGGCCAGGCTACACCACGGGGCCGCGGACAGCCGATCATAGCATCGGGCTTTCGACCTCCCCGCCGTCCCGGCTACCCTGCGCGGATGCCGCGCCGCCGTGCCGATGAGGTCTCCGCCGGGGGCGTGCTGGCGCGACCGTCGGACACCGGCTGGGAGGTGTGCATGGTGCGCGCCGGGCGCTACTGGGGATTTCCCAAAGGACACGTGGAGGCGGGGGAAAGCCCCGAGCAGGCCGCGCTTCGCGAGATCTCCGAGGAGTGCGGTCTGCCCCGGGACTCGCTCTCGCTCGTCGCCCCTCTGCCGTCGTCGGAGTATGCCTACCGCCGGGCGGGCCGGCTGACCTTCAAGCTGGTGCATCATTTTCTCGTGCTGGCGCCGGCGGGGGCGGTGCTCCGCCCGCAGGCGGACGAGATCGACGAGGCGCACTGGCTGGGAATCGACGCGGCCATCGCACGGGCCAGCTTCGCGGACACGCGCACAGCCCTCGCCGCGGCTCGCCAGGCGCTCGCCACACTGCCGCGCTAGACGGCCGGGCCGGGCGCTGCTCCTACAATCGGGCCCCGTGCACCTGTACGACACCGCCGCCGAGGCGCCGCGCCTTCTGGGGCCTCACGACGGTCACGTCGGCATGTACGTGTGCGGGATCACCCCATACGACGGCGGCCACCTCGGCCATGCCTTCACCTACCACACCTTCGACGTCATCGCCCGGCGGCTGCGAGCGGACGGTGTCGAGGTTCGCGCTGTGCGCAACGTCACCGACGTCGACGACGACATCCTCCGCGTCGCCCGTGCGCGTGGTGTCGACTACCGCGTGCTCGGCGAGCACGAGGCGCGACGGTTCGATCGCGACATGTCCGATCTCGGTCTCCTCGACGTGGACGCGGCACCACGAGCCACCGGCCACGTGCCTGCGATGGTGGAGTGGATAGCGCGGCTCGTCGCCCGCGGCGCGGCCTACGCCACCCAGGGCTGGGTCTACTTCGACGTGCGCCGGTTCCCCGGGTACGGCGAGCTCAGCCGTCTCGACCGTGACACCATGGTGCAGCTCTCACGCCAGCGTGGCGGCGACCCCGACGATCCGCGCAAGGGCGATCCGCTCGACTTCGTGCTCTGGCAACCGTCGCTGCCCGACGAGCCGCACTGGGCGTCGCCGTGGAGCGAGGGACGCCCGGGATGGCACATCGAATGCACGGTGATGTCCGCACGGGAGCTGACGCTGCCCATCGACATCCACGGCGGTGGCGACGATCTCATCTTTCCTCACCACGAGTGCGAGATCGCCCAGGCCGAGGCGGCAGGCGTGCACCCCTATGTGCGCCACTGGGTCCACGTCGCCATGGTCGGATACCAGGGCGAGAAGATGAGCAAATCGCTGGGCAATCTCATCTATGTGAGGGACCTGCTCAGCGAGGTCCCGGCGGCCGTCGTCCGCCTGCTTCTCTCCGCCCACCATCATCGCGTCGCCTGGGAGTACGACCCGGCCGAGCTGGTGCGTGCAAGCGAGCGCGCGCTCGCCTACGGCGTTGCGCTGAGCAGCGGGACGATGTTCACCGCCGCCGACGCGCAGGCGGTGCACGACGGCTTCATGGCGTGTGTCGACGACGATCTCGACACCCCGGGCGCGCTGGCCATCCTCGACGAGGTGGCCGGGGCCTCGAGCTCCCCGCGCCGGGGCGATGGCGCCGATGTCAGCAGCGCCACGCTGATGGGACCGCTGCTCGACGTCCTCGGAGCGCGACTCGGCGGTCCCTGAACACCTCCCCGGTGTGGGTGCGGTGCGCCTATGCCTTGACGCCGCGGTCGGGAGCGCGCTCGAGCGCCACGGCCTCGGCGATGTGGTTGACGAAGAAGCGGTGAAAGAGCTCGCGCTGGTCGGCGTCGGCCTGGCCGCCGACGGCGAGCCCGGCGCGGCGGCGAGCGATCCACGGTGGCACCCCGCGGGCGATGACGCTGGCGCCGACGCGTACATCGATGAGCGCGTCGTCATCGTCCTCGTTGACGGTCAGGCTCACCGTCAGGCTGATCCCCGTGGGCTCGATGAGCTTCCAGATGCGCTCCCAGCGACGGCGCCGCTGGTGATCGAAGATTGCCGCCACCTCGGGGTCGGCCTTGACGGTCTCGCCGTTGCGCGCGGCTGCGCGGAGCAGCTCCACGATCTGAGGACCGATCTCATCGGCGACGTGGTTCACCAGTGAGGGACCGCGATTCTCGAGGGCAGGCATGGCGCCGAGCTCGACGTCCGGGCCGAGGGCGACGATGGTGCTGGCGTGCCGCCGGCAGTACACCACGTCGCCGACCATCGACCAGTGCTCGGGGCAGAACGCCGCCGGGCATTCGCGCCCACGGCGGTCGTGATAGGCGCAGTTGATCGCTGTCTGGCGAGCGCAGCCGTGCTCCGAGCAGGGCAGCGTGCCTGTCGGTGAGGCGAATTCGGTGGGGCGTCGGCGAAACAACGGCATGATGTGCGCCGGCTGGCGCGCCGTGATCCTACCGCGTGTCTTGTGACGGCATACCCACAAGCTGGTGTCGCAATGCGGTGACGAGGCGGCGCACGTCGTCCATGAGAATGCCGAACTGCTCGAACGTCAGCGACTGCGGACCGTCGCTGAGCGCGTCGTCCGGCGAGGGATGCACCTCGATCAGGAGGCCGTCCGCGCCCGCGGCGACGGCGGCCAGCGCCATCGCCGGCACCAGGTGCCGATGTCCGGTGGCATGCGACGGATCGACGACGACAGGCAGGTGCGACAGCGACTTCACCAGGGGCACGGCGGAGAGGTCGAGCGTGTTCCTTGTGCCCGTCTCGAAGGTGCGGATGCCCCGCTCGCACAGCACCACGTCGGGATTGCCGTGGGCGACCACGTACTCGGCGCTGAGCAGCCACTCCTCGACGGTGTTGCTGAGCCCGCGCTTGAGCAGGACCGGCTTGCCCGCCTCGCCCACCGCCTCGAGCAAGCTGAAGTTTTGGGCGTTCCGTGTGCCCACCTGGAGCATGTCGGCGGCGTCGGCGACGGCGGCCACATCGGCGGGGGTGAGCACCTCTGTCACCACCGGAAGCCCGGTCAGCTCGCGCGCCCGGCGCAGGTGGTCGAGCCCCTCGGCTCCAAGTCCGCGAAATGAGTACGGTGAGCTGCGCGGCTTGTAGGCGCCCCCACGGAGCACCTGCGCTCCCGCGGCGGCGACGCTGCGGGCGGTGTCGGCGAGCATGGCCTGGCTCTCCACCGCGCAGGGTCCCGCGGCGACGACCAGCGAGCCATCGCCGAGGGGCACCCCTCCGACCATCACCACGGAGCGTTGCGGGTGCCACTCCAGGCCCACCATCTTGTACGGCTTGTTGACCGGGATGGCGGCCACCACACCGGGCAGGGCGGCGACGGCGTCCTGGATGCTCGCGGCGTTGCTGCCCAGGACTCCGATGGCCAGACGATCGGCACCCGGGAGCTCGATGGGCCGGTAGCCGCGATCGCGCACGTGAGCCAGGACGTTGGCGATCTCCGCCGCCGTGGCCTGCGCGTTCATCATGATCAGCACGCGCCGATCCTGCCAGAAACGGGCCGGTCAGGAACTCCACCGCCAGGCGGTCAGCACCGCCTGGAGGCCCGAGAGCTGTTGGTTGAAGGCGTACTGCGAGGTGTTGAAGACGATGTCGTACGTCCTGCCACCATGGCTGATGACCATGTCGCGGCTCTCGCCGGGAGTGCCCTGGATGTCGCGGTCGTAGGTGATGTACTGACCGGTGGCACCGTCGATGGTGAACGGCAGCGGCGAGCTGAGGTTGGTGGCGCCGCTGTTGGACACGCTGGTCAGATACGCCGCCACCTGGTCGTCGGGCACGGCCGCCGAGAGCAGCAGCACGTTGATGTTGGCGGTGACGTCGTCGATGTTCGGTCGCACCGAGCCGGTGGGGGCCTGCTCGATGAGGAACCCGACCCGGCCGTTGCCGCTGAACTTGGCCACCTCGGCGGCGTCGCTGAGCTTGTTGGCCCAGCCGGGCGGGACCACGGTGGCGAACGTGCCCGTGCTCAACGGCGTCGCCTTCGGCGTCGCCTTCGGCGTCGGGGACGGTGCCACCGGGGCGCCGCAGGCCGCCAGCAGCGCGCAACCGGCTGTCACGGCAGCTGTGAAGCGGCGAGCTCGGATCACGGTGAGGGACCTCGTCCTGACGGCGGGGCGGGCGTCGATCCACCCTAGTGTCGCGCCCCGGAACCGCTGGGCCGGTGTCCATGGCGCGCCACGCGCGACAATCGAGCGATGACCCAGCTGACCATCGGGCGGGTTGGTCCCACCGAAGCCGCGGCGCTGGAGCGTCTGCTCGACGCCGACCCGCTGCACAACGTGTACCTGCGCAGCGAGCTGCGCCTGCTCGGGACCGCTGCGCCCTGGTGGTGCGTCTCCGACGGCGGAGAGTTGACCGCTGCCGTGCTCGCCGGACCGCTCACCGTCCCCTGCCTTCCCAATCCGCTCGACGCTCCCCGGATCGCGGAGGCCACGCGTGCCCACAGTGCTCCTCACCTCATGGTCGGCCCGCGTGAGGCGGTGCTGGCTCTGCACGGGTGCAACCAGCATCGTCATCCCGCCCGGGCGATTCGCGACCCGCAGCCGGTCATGGCCGTCGACCGCGAGCGTCTGCGCATCCTGCCCCCGGCGCCGCTGCGGCGCTCCACCCGCGGCGACGTCGATGTCCTCGCCGCCGCCGCCGCCGTCATGCACCGCGAGGAGATGAGCGGCGACAGCGCGCCTCCCGAGCCGGCCGCGTGGCGGGCCCGCATGACCCAGCTCATCGATCGCGGCTGGAGCTGGGCCTGGATCGAGCGGGGCCAGGTGGTCTTCAAGGCGGAGCTGAGCGCCTGGACCCCGGACGTGGTCCAGGTGCAGGGGGTGTTCACCGACCCGGCCCGGCGGCGGCGCGGGATCGCCACCGCCGGGATGACGGCGCTCTGCTCTCTCCTCCTGGAGTCGGTGCCCCTGGTCACGCTCTACCTCAACGGCTACAACCAGGCCGCGCTCCGCGTGTACCGTCGGGTGGGCTTCGAGCAGCGGGGCGAGTTCGCCACCGTGATGTACTGAAGGACAGCCGGCCATGATCGAGGCGAGCGCCTCCGCGACCCTGCCCGTCCCGGCCACCAAGGCGTTCCCAGTGGTCAGCGACATCTCCAATGCCGACTGGCTGCCGGCGATTCGAGGAGTCCGCCACGTCGGTGGACCGAAGCGCGGCGTGGGAGCACGCTACGAGGTGGAGGCCGGGATGGTGGGGAGACACCTGCGCGGCATCCTGCTGGTCAAGGAGATGGACGACCCACGCCGCATGGTCCTGGTGCTCGAGGAGGGCCTGGACCTCACGGTCAAAGTCGAGCTGACCCCCGCCCGAGCCGGCTGCACGCTGCGCGTCGAGGCCCGCTACTCGGTCGGTGGCGCGTTCGGAGGGGCGGTCGAGCGGGCCAGCCAGCCTGCGGCCCGCCGCGAGGTGGCCCGCGCCGTGGAGCAGCTGGCCGCTCGCTTCGGACGGGAGGACGCCTCCCCGGCCGCGCGGCGATGAGCTCGCGCTTTCCCGACGACACCGAGCTCGACGCCATCGCGTCGCAGGTTCGCTCCCTGCCCCGCCTGGGAGGTGTCGAGATGGAGTCGCTTCTCGAGGCCGCCCAGCGGGTTCCCTCCGGACCCGCCACCGCCCGCCTCATCGAGCAGCAGCTCGGCCTGGTTCTCGATGCCGTTCTGGCACGGCGCGGCCAGGGGGTGGATCTCATGGACCTCTACCAGGAGGGCTCTGTCGCCGCAACCGTCGCCGTCGAGGAGTACGCCGGCCGCGGCGGGGCCGCTCCCGGGCTCCGTGCGTATGTGATCCGGGTGGTCGACTCCCACCTCGACGACGTCATCAAGCGCGAGGCGGCACATCGCCTGGCCGACGCCATGCTCATCCAGCAGCTGAAGCTCCTCGAGGCGGCGGAGGTGGCCCTCCGCCACCGCCTCGAACGGGAGCCCACCACCCTGGAGCTGGCCGCCGCCCTGGAGTGGACCCCGGAGACGGTCGAGGTGGTCAGCGCCGCCCTGCACCAGGCGCGAGACGCATACGACGCCGAGATCGTGGAGTACCTCGACGACGCGGACGGCGGCGGGACCAACGACATATAGACGCCCGGCGGGGGCGGATTGTCCGCCGGCTGTCCGTGCGCGCGGCCCAGCGTGGCCGGGATGACCGCCGCCGGCCTCGCCGCTACCATCCCTGCCCATGGCGCGGTGGGGGCCGGAACGGTGAGCCCGCAGCGCGGTGCCCCGCGACCCGGCGGCGAACGGGGACGCACCGTGCTCGTGGTCAGTCGCGGCATCGAGCTTGCGGTGGCACTGCGCGAGCGCGTGGACCGCGCCTACCTCACCGTGCAGGACGCCCGCCCCCTCGAGGCAGTCACTGCCGTTCGCGCCGTCCGGCCGTGGCCGTGGATGGTGGTCGCCGACATGCCCGCGATCGCCGAGGACCTCGCGGAGACGCTCGCGGAGCACCCCCAGCTGGTGTTCTGGTGCGGCGCCGGGCCCGCGCGACTGCCGGCGCACGCTCGGGTCTTCGCGACATTCTCCGAGCTGGCAGCGGCGGTCCAGGCCGCGGTGGGCGGGGAGGTGGCCGGCATCCGTCTGGCCCCCGGCGGCGGGCTGACCATGCCCGACGGCGCTCACGCGGGCAATGCCGCTCTCGAGGCGCTGGTCGCCAGCCATCCCCACCCGGTGACCGCACCCATGAGTGACTTCCGCGGCGCGCTCAGCGCGATCACCGCCCACCGCCTGCCTCTCTGCCTCACGCGCGCTGGCGATGGCAGCGTCTCCCTCACTGCTGTGCCGGGCAGGTGATGCGTGCCAACCCCGAGGTGCTCATCCTCGAAGACGACACCGAGACGCTGGAGGAGCTTCGCGACCACTTTTCGCGCAAGCGGTTCCATCCGCTGGCGGCGCGCAGCGCGGTCCACGCGGTCACCTCCCTGCGCAACAACGCCGGCTCCACCCGGCCTGTCCTCGCGGTCATCGACTGGGACCTGTCCAAGGCGCCCGATCAGACGCTGACCAGCGGGGACGTGCTCAACCTCCTGTCGCGTGAGCTCCCCGACTGCCTCACCATCGTGTACTCGGCGAACATCGATTCCTTCCGGGTGCGCAGCGAGATCCACCACGCCCACCCCAGAGCGTGGCTGCACGACAAGCGTGACGGCGACGCCTCTCTCATCGAGCGCGTGGACCGCATGCTCGATCCGTCTGTCGAGGACCTTCGCATCAAAGACGGCTCGGTGGTGATCCACCTGCCCACCATGGCGGAGCACCACCATCGCGAGGCGGTGCGCCTGGTGCTGCACTACCCGGAGCTGGTCACCTTCCACTCCGACACCGCCACCAAGGCGGTGCGCCGCTTCGGGGAGTGGTTGAACCGCAACGGTTCGCGGGTGGCGGTGGTCAGTCACGGCAATCGCAAGTACCGGCTGGGATCGCGGCCGTGAACCTCACCATCGCCGAGCTCGCGGAGCTGCCCCTGGCAGCGGCCCTGCTCGACGGCGAGGACGTGGTCGCCAGGACGCCGGAGTGGCGTGGCGCCGCCCCCGGAGCCGTCGGCTACAGGGTGCGACGCAACCGGCTGGTGGTGAGCGGCGACGACACCCATCCGATGTGTGTGCCCGTGCTGGACCGCCTCCTCGACGAGATGGACTTCACCGCGGCGTCGCTCCCCAGGCGTCAGGCGCTGCGCGTGACCATGCTGGCGGCGTCGCTGCGCATCGTCGCCGGTCGCCAGGTGTCGGACACCGGCAGCAGCGCCGATGTGCTCGAGCACGCGTGCGCCGGCATCGCGTCGCGGACCGCGCTGCGGGTGGGGGTCGAGGAAGAGGGTGGGCGATTCGCGGTTCTCGCGCCCGCGGTGGCCGCCCTCGTCCTGGTGCAGCTCGCCAGCAACGCCGAGCGGCACGACAACGCCGCCTCGGTGACCGTGCGTGCCGCGGATGGCTCGCTGACGGTGAGCTGGCAGGCCTCGCCCGGCTCTCCCGGTGCGGTCACCGCGCGGCGGCGTGCGGAGCGGCAGCGATGGGGGCTGGGGTTCGCGCGCATCGCCGCCGACTCCATCGGCGGGGTGCTCTATCCACCGGTGCGCGACGTCGAGGGCGCACGCAGCGCCGTGCTCGAGGTCGGCCTCAACCATCTCGCCCTGCCGCTGGCGCTGATTCGAGACGGGAGCGTTCGCAAGGCGACCCGAGCGTGGGACGAGGAGACGGGGCTGCGTCCCGGGACGACGGTCGCGGAGGATGGTCGCGCCGGCCGCTGCGCCGCCGCCGCCCTGCTCTCGCCGGGTGCCATCGCACGGGTGGGTGGGTGGAGCACGCGCCAGGGGCGCCATGGAGCCTGGGTGGCGATCCCGCCGGACGGCATCGTCGACCGCGCCCGTGACGTGCTCGACGGGATGGTCCACGAGCGCGCTCTGTGGGACGGCGTGCCTGAGCCGCAGCGCTCGAGGATCGTCGCCCTGGCGGCGATCCTCGCCGCCATCCTCGGAGCCGAGCTGGCCAGGGTTCCCGGCGACACCTGGAACCGGCGCGCCCAGGAGGTCGCTCGGGCCTACGGATTGACCATGCCACTGCCCCGGTTCACGGGCGTCGGGGCGGTCGATCCCAGGGTGGCTCTCTTCCTGGCCGCGGAGTTTGGCGAGGCTCTCGAGACCGAGGGCGACGAGCTGCTCCTGCGCGTCGCGGCCGATCGCCTCGACGATCCGCTGCTGGCGGTGTTCCTCTCGCCTGGGGACGACTCGCTGAAGCTGGGCTGAGCCGCGCGGCCCGGTCAGCCGATCGGGATGGCGTCGCTGTGCGCCCGTGTCTTGATGACCAATTCGCCGTCGGACACCTCGACGTGGGCGCTGTCGCCGTCGCGCAGGGTTCCCTCGAGGATGGCCATCGCCAGCGGATCCTGCAGGCGCCGCTGAATCACCCGCTTCAGAGGACGGGCGCCATAGGTGGGGTCGTAGCCCTCCTGCGCCAGCAGGTCGAGGGCGGCGCCGTCCACCTCGAGGGTGATCGAGCGCGCGGCCAGGCGGGCGCGGAGGTTCTGGAGCTGGATCTCGACGATGCGGCGCAGCTGCTCGC
This sequence comes from Candidatus Dormiibacterota bacterium, assembly GCA_035552595.1. Lineage (GTDB taxonomy): Bacteria > Chloroflexota > Dormibacteria > Aeolococcales > Aeolococcaceae > Aeolococcus. The sequence goes on along the minus strand of DASZKZ010000002.1, from coordinate 16,787 downwards.
GGTCCAGCCGCGAGAACACGATGATGTCGTCGACGCGGTTGAGGAACTCGGGGCGGAAGTGCTGACGGAGAACCGCGAGCACCTCGTCACGCACGCGTTCGTGGGTGGCCGCGTCGGCGGATGCGGGCATCTCGGCGATGATGTGCGAGCCGATGTTGCTGGTCATGATGACCACCGTGTTGCGGAAGTCCACGGTGCGCCCCTGCCCGTCGGTGAGGCGTCCGTCATCGAGAAGCTGCAGCAGGATGTTGAACACGTCCTGGTGCGCCTTCTCGATCTCGTCGAGCAGGAGCACGCTGTAGGGGCGGCGGCGGACCGCCTCGGTGAGCTGGCCGCCCTCGTCGTAGCCCACGTAGCCGGGAGGCGCGCCGACCAGCCGGGAGACGCTGTGGCGCTCCATGTACTCGCTCATGTCGATGCGCACCATCGCCTGCTCGCTGTCGAAGAGATAGGCGGCGAGCGCGCGCGCCAGCTCGGTCTTGCCGACGCCGGTCGGTCCCAGGAAGATGAAGGACCCGATCGGCCGGTTGGGGTCGCTGAGCCCGGCACGCCCCCGCCGCACCGCGGCGGCCACCGCCCTGATGGCGTCCTCCTGCCCGACCACCCGCTCGTGGAGGCGCTCCTCGATGTGGAGCAGCTTCTGGGTCTCGCTCTCCAGCATGCGGCTGACGGGAATCCCCGTCCAGCGCGCCACCACCTCGGCGATGTCGTCCTCGTCGACCTCCTCCTTGAGCAGCGGGCGGTCACCCTGAAGCTCGGCGAGGCGCTGCTGCTCAGCGGCGAGCCCGCCCTCCAGCTCGGCGAGAGTCCCGTAGCGGAGCTCGGCGGCGCGACCGAAGTCCGCCGCCAGCTCGGCACGCTCCGCCTCGTGGCGGGTCTCCTCGATGCGCTTCTTGATATCGCGGATGGCGCCGATGGCGCCCTTCTCCTGTTGCCAGCGCTCGCGCATCTCCTTGGCGCGCTCCTGGAGGTTGGCCAGCTCCCGCTCCAGGGTGGCCAGCCGCTCGCCGGACGCGGCGTCGGTCTCCTTGCGCAGTGCCTCTCTCTCGATCTCGAGCTGGCGGATCTCGCGCTCCACCGCGTCGAGCTGGGTGGGCATCGAGTCGATCTCGATGCGCAGCTTGGAGGCGGCCTCGTCGATGAGATCGATCGCCTTGTCGGGGAGGAATCGGTCGCTGATGTAGCGATCCGAGAGCACGGCCGCGGCGACGATCGCGGAGTCCTTGATGCGCACCCCGTGGTGGACCTCGTAGCGCTCCTTGAGTCCGCGCAGGATGCTGATGGTGTCTTCCACGCTGGGCTGGTCGACCACGATCGGCTGGAAGCGGCGCTCCAGAGCGGCGTCCTTCTCGATGTGCTTGCGGTACTCGTCGAGGGTGGTGGCACCGATGCAGCGCAGCTCGCCGCGTGCCAGGGCCGGCTTGAGCATGTTGCCGGCGTCCATGGCACCCTCGGCAGCGCCCGCCCCCACCAGGGTGTGGAGCTCGTCGATGAAGAGGATGACCCGGCCGTCGGAGCCGATCACCTCGTTGAGCACCGCCTTGAGGCGATCCTCGAACTCGCCGCGGTACTTGGCGCCGGCGACCATGGAACCGAGGTCGAGAGCGACGACGCGGCGGTCGCGGAGCCCCTCGGGGACGTCGCCCGCGGCGATCCGCTGGGCGAGGCCCTCAGCGATCGCCGTCTTGCCGACACCGGGCTCGCCGATCAGCACCGGGTTGTTCTTGGTGCGCCGGCTGAGCACCTGGATGACCCGTCGGATCTCCTCGTCGCGACCGATGACGGGATCGAGCTTCCCCGCGCGGGCGGCCTCGGTGAGATCGCGGCCGTATTTGTCCAGAGCGTCGTACTTGTCCTCGGGATTGGGATCGGTGACCCGCTGTGAGCCGCGCACCGCGGCCAGGGTGGCGTAGATGCGGTCCGGGGTGACGCCGGCGGCGGTGAGAAGCCGGTGCGCCAGCCCTCCCTGCCGGCCCACCAGGGCGAGCAGCAGATGCTCGGTGGAGACGTACTCGTCCTTGAGCCGCGACATCTCGTCGAAGGCGGCCATGAGCACTTCGCGCAGCGCGGATCCGACGGCGGGCTCGCCTCCCCCGTACTGCTTGGGGCGTGACTCGAGGTCGGTCTCGAGCTGGGCGGCGAGGGGCTGCGGCGGCACTTCCAGACGCTGCAGGAGCGAGGGCACGAGCCCGTCCTCCTGGCGGAGGAGGGCGAGCAGGAGGTGGTCGGGCTCGACGGTGGCATGCTGAAGAGCCGCCGCCGCCTGCTGCGCGCCCTGGAGAGCCTCCTGCGAGCGCTCCGTGAAACGGTCCAGTCGCATGCCCATGTCATACCTCACGGGGCGGTCAGCAAACCTGTCAGCAGTGATGCCTTGGGGGTGGGCCTCGGCCATTCCTGACGTACCATGCGCCCGTCTCGATGCCGCCACGCCTCCGCCGTCCACGCACTCTCGCCCTCCTCGTCGTGGTGGCGACGGTCTCCACCGTCGCCTCTCTGGGGAGCCGGGCAGCTCCCGGGGCCACTCTCCAGGCACGGGCGTCGGCGGCCATCACGGGCGGCGATCTCTCGCGTCCGCCCTGGTACGCGATGCGGCTGGCCGCAGGACCGGTGGACTTCCTGGCGGGGCCGGCGCCGCTCCAGCCCCCCACCGTCAACGCCGCCGCCGGGATCCTCGTCGACATCGATGCCGACAGCATCCTCTGGCAGCAGGACGCCCACCGCCGGCTGCCGCCGGCCAGCACCACCAAGATCCTCACCGCGCTGGTTGCGCTGACCAACTTCAGCCCGTCGCGGGCGGTGACGATCACCCCCGCGGACGTCGCTCTGGCGTGGGACGAGACCCGCATGGGCCTGCTCGCGGGTCAGACCCTGAGCGTGCGGGAGCTGCTGACCGGGATGCTCATGGTCAGCGGCAACGATGCGGCCAACGCCCTCGCGGAGGACACCGTCGGCATGGAGCGGTTCGTGGCGGCGATGAACGCGCAGGTGGTGGCGCTCGGCCTTCACGATTCTCACTTCACCACGCCGGTCGGCCTCCAGGACCCCGCCCAATACAGCTCGGCGTACGACCTGGCGGTGATCAGCACCGCGGCGGTGCGCCAGTTCCCGGAGTTCCGCACCATCGTGGCCTCCGGCAGCGCCGACCTGGCCGCGGCTCCCGGGCATCCAGAGTTCTCGCTGCACTCCATCAACGCGCTGCTGGCCCTGTACCCGGCCGCGGCGGGGATCAAGCCGGGCTGGACCGGTGCTGCCGGCTACTGCGAGGTGGGCCTGGCGATCCGCGACGGCCACCGGCTGATCTCGGTGCTGCTCAACGCGCCCTACAGCTTCAGCCAGTCGCGGCGCCTGCTCGATTGGGGGTTCGTCCAGGAGGGACTTGCCTCGACCCTGCCCGCCCCGACGGCCAGGCCGGCGCCGACGCCGGTGCCCCATGGCTGAACGGGTGGCCGGAGTGGTCGCCGAGAGCACGCAGGTGACCGTTCTGGGCAGCGGCGACGCGTTCAGCGGATGCGGGTGCAACGCCGCCTCCCTGGTCGACGATCGCGTCCTCGTCGACTGCGGCGCCCCCGTGCAGGCCCTCCTCCCCCGCGCCGGGTTCGCTGTGGCCGACGTCGACCTGGTTCTGCTCACCCACTTCCACGCCGACCACACCTACATGCTGCCCATGATGCTGGGAGCGCGCGCCTTCGCCGGGACGCTGCGCCGGGGCCTGACGATCGCCGGCCCGCCGGGCACGCGCGAGTACGTCCTGCGCCTGCTCGGCACCGGCTACGGCGGGAACCTCGTGGAGATGATGGAGGAGCGGCTGGGGCTGCGCTGGGAGATCCTCCAGGACGGGGCCACCGCTGCCGTGGAGGGATACACGATCCGCGCGCACGCGGTGGTGCACAGCACCGGACCATCGCTGGCCTACACCGTGCAGCGCGGAGACGGTGCGGTGATCGGCTTCAGCGGCGACAGCACGCTGTGTGCCGGGCTGCGCCGCGTCGTCGACGCCGCCGACCTCATGGTCTGCGAATGCACCGGGTGGGACGCCCCCACCGAGGGCGGACACATGTGGCGCGGCGAGGTCGAACAGCTCATCGCCGAGTATCCCGGGACCCGCTTCCTGCTCAGCCACCTGCGCGCGCGCGGCACGGTGGCCGGGGCGCTGATCGCCCACGACCTGCTGTCGATCGACGTCAGCCCGGCGGGCCGTCCCGTCTCAGGGAGCAGCCTCGGGACGGACCAGGAGACGGCGGCCCAGACGGAGCGCCAGTAGGGCGACGCGGCGCCAGGCCGCCTTCAGGCGCGCCGTCTCCTCGGGCCCCATCCCGTCGTGGGTGTAGAACGCCCGATCACTGAGGGCCGCGATGTCGCGCAGAGATTCGATGATCCGCGGCCGCCACCCGACGACGCCGCGGGCCCGGCCGTCGAGGCTCTGATGGGGAAGTGCGGCGGCGAGCCGTGCCACGTATTCGTCGAAGGTGAGCGAGCGATCACGACGGACGCCGACGAGACGGCCGATGACGGCGACGCGCCGCCAGATTCCACGGATGTCCCGCGGCCGCAGAAACCACACCGCAAAGAGGACGAGCACGAGGAGGACCCCCGCAACGCCGGCCTCGAGGATGGTCAGCACCGTGCGCGGCCCGCTCGATCGATCCCCGGCGGCGCCCGCCGCCAGCGAGGGCACCGGCGTCGAGATGGCGGCGCTGGAGGTGGGAGCCGCCGCGCTGCTGGCGCCGGGTCCGGTGGTGGGCTGGCCGAGAGCACCGCGCGCGAAGGGCTGGTAGTCGCCGGCCGGCGACGGTGGGGTGGGCTCGAACGAGATCCAGCCGTATCCGGGGAAGTACGCCTCCACCCAGGTGTGCGCGTCATTGCTGCTCACCGTCCAGCTGGTCTCGGCCGTGGTTCCCCGTGAGGCGGCGTTCGGCGAGGTGCCCGGCCCGTAGCCGTTGACGAGGCGCGCCGGGATGCCCACGGCGCGGAGCATGGCTCCCATGGCGGCGGCGAAGTACTGGCAGTAGCCGCTGTGGCTGGTGGTCAGGAAATAGGTGAGGGGCCAGGTGGTCTGCGGCGAGGGCGACAGCGGCGGCTTCAGCGTGTAGTGGAAGAGCCGGGGGTTGCGCAGCGTGCTCTCGATGGCGACCGCCGCGTCGTACGGTGTGCTGGTGCCCCGCGTCCATTGCGCGGCCAGGGCGCGGATCGCCGCGACTCCTCCGGTGTTGTCGGCAGGGAGGTCGAGAAAGTCGCGGGTGATGAAGGACGGGTACGACCTGCCGGCACTGCGCAGCTGAGCGGTTGTCGCGGTCGACTCGGTGGCGCCGGTGACCACCGCCCTCCCCACCACGGTGCGGAGCGCGTCCACGGTGTCGACGGTGAGCAGCTGGCCGGGAGCTTCGGGGCCGGTGAGGCCGCTGACCTGGGCGGACACGGTGGCGGTGTCGGGTTCGCCGCCGAACGGGAGAGTGTTGGAGTCCGAGGTGTCGTTGATGATGGTCAGGCTCACCGAGACGCTCTGCCGCGACGCGCCGACGGCTCCGGTGGACGCCAGGCGATCGCGCGGGATGGGACCGGGGCTGCTGATCTCAGCGGTGTCGTCGCCGTTGTTGTTGGCGCTCTGATCGGGCAGCCAGTTGCCGCCGGCGAACACGCCGTCGGTGGCCATGCGCAGGTAGACGCCGGTGGCCAGGCTGGACCTGTAGGTGAGCACCGGCGAATCGGCGAGGGTCAGCGAGCCACCGGGGATGGTGGCGGCGTTGAAGCGCACCGTGGCCGCCCCGCCCAGCCCGGCCGCTCCGAGCCCGCCATGGGCGCTCCCCGCGCCGCCGCCGCCGAACAGCCGGCCGGAGATGTCCGTGCTGCTCAGCGGTGGGAGCACCAGGGCGAGAACCACGATGAGCACGCCGCTGGCCACCGCTGCGGCGGCGAACCTGCCGTCGGTGCCGGGCAGCACGTTCACCCGGCGCCTGCGCCAGCTGTCACTGAGCCGGTCCAGCTGCACCGCCGCGATCAGCACGATGGCCGTGCCCGCCGCGATGGCCGCGGGCAAGGTGACCCGGCTCGTCGACGGCGCGTTGATGACGTTGACGGCAATAACTGCCCAGCAGGGCCCGGTGGCGATGGCCCCGCGGCGCTCGCGCACCCCGAACCATGCGGCCCAGGCGCCACATACCCAGAGCAGCGTGGCGAGCCCGACATTGAACTCCCAGCGCGGATTGCCGAGCAGCCCGGTGACGGCCGCGCCACCGTACTGGGCGAGCACGGGGGCGACGCCCGCCGACAGCACCGCCGGCCGCGAGCTCCAGGTGGTGGGCAGCAGGCTGGCGAGGAGCAGCAGAGGCGTGAGGGCGAGAGCGACGCTGCGCCGGGTGCGTCCTCGCGCCATGACCACTCCCACGACCATCCCGGCGATACCCACCAGAAGGACGCTGGGGGTGCCGTCGGTCCAGCCGCCGGCGAGCACCGACCATCCCGTGGTCACCACCAGAAGAGCCACCAGGAGCGTGGTCGCCGACCCCCGCAGGGAGAGGGGACGGACGCCGGGCGAGACCGCGGCCACGGTCACGGTCAGTCGCCTGCCGCCCGTGCCCTCGCGCCGCTGCCGAGAACGTCGCCACGCCGCACCAGCCACCAGTCGAGCGCCAGCCGCCAGGCCGCGGGGATGCGCATCGGCGGGCCGGACGCGCCGAACGACGACGTCTCCAGGAGGACGGCCAGGTGGCGCTGACCGCGCGTGCCGGCGTCGACGAGCGCCTCCACCCAGGCGGGGTCGCGATCAGCGCTGACGACCACCATGCCCCCTCGTCCGCGCCACCCCTCACCGTGGCGGCTGACCACGTGAGCCAGGGGCGCGGTGCCGTTGTCCCGGGCGGTGGCCAGGTAATCGAGAAGGCGCATGCGCTGCGCCTCTCCCCGGCCCGCCCCGAAGGCGCGCATGTCGGCGTCGTTGGTGATCAGCCCCACCGCCTGGCCCCGCCGGGCCACGGCGTTGACGATCGACGCCGCGATCGAGATCGCGTACTCCAGCGACGACTCCGGCGCCGAGCCGGCGTGCACGCCCGCGCGGAGGTCGAGGATCACCAGGAGGTCGGCGCTGTAGCGCGTGTCATAGGTGCGACTCATGAGCCGGCCGGTGCGTGCCGTCGACGCCCAGTGGATGCGGCTCATGCCGTCGTGCGGGTCGTAGTCGCGCACCGACGCGACCTCGGGAGCGACGTCCACCGCCTTGCCGCGGCGCATGTCGCCGGCGCCGTCGCCGCTCCACAGGGGACCGATGTCCTCGAGCGGATGGAGTGCCGGGTAGACGGTGACCTCGCTGCGCGCGGCCAGCCTCACGGTGCGGCTGAAGAGCCCGAAGGGGTCACCGATGCGCGCCTCCAGCGGCCCGAAGCGGTGCCTCCCGCGGGCGATGAAATGACCGCGCGCGGTCCACGAGACGCTGTCGCCGGCGCCGAGCGCGCAGGCTCGCCCCGCGGCGTAGCCGGGGATCTCGCTGCGGTCGTGGACCTCGCAGTACGGGACCCACAGCAGGCTGCGGTTGTGGATGGTGAAGTGCTCGCTGAAGGGCTCCCCCACCGAATACGACCCCGCTGGAGAGCTGCGATCGACACTGATGCGGCGGGCGATCGCCCGCGTCCAGAGGAAGGCCAGGATGAGCAGCGCGAGCAGCACATAGGTCAGCGTGTAGGCGAGGTGGATCCCGGTGATCCCGGCGAAGAAGCTCAGGGCGGCGACGCCGGCGAGGAGAGGAACGCGCGAGCTCACGATCCCTCGCCGGCCATCAGCTGCCGCTCGGCGGGGACCGCCTCCGTGGCCAGCACTTCGTCGATGACCTGCACCGTGGTGACGCCGCGCAGCTCGGCGTTGGCACGCAGGACGATGCGGTGGCCGAGCACGCGATGAGCCAGCTCCTTGATGTCGTCGGGGGTGACGTAGTCGCGGCCCTTGGCGGCGGCTCGCGCCTGGGAGGCGTGGAGCAGCCCCAGGCTGCCGCGCGGAGAGGCGCCCAGCGCGACATCGGTGTTGTCGCGGGTGCGCTGCACGATGCGCACGCAGTACTCCTTCAACGTGCGATGGCAGAAGACCCCCTGCAACTCCTGGCGGCACGCCTCCACCTCGGCGGCGTCGGTGACGGCCGCGAGATCGTCGAGCGGGGAGGTGCGCTGGAAGCGGTCGAGCATGGCCACCTCGTCGGCGAGCTTGAGGTAGCCGAGGTTCACCTTGACCAGGAAGCGGTCGACCTGGGCCTCAGGCAGCGGGAAGGTGCCGCCCAGCTCGATGGGATTCTGGGTGGCCAGGACGATGAACGGCGAGGGCAGGGGGTGGGTGACGCCGTCGACCGTCACCTGGCCCTCCTCCATGGCCTCGAGCAGCGCTGACTGGGTCTTCGGAGTGGCCCTGTTGATCTCGTCAGCGAGGAGCACCTGGGCGAAGATGGGACCGCGGCGGAACTCGAACTCGGTGGTCTTGACGTTGAACACCGAGACTCCGGTCACGTCGCCGGGAAGGAGGTCGGGGGTGAACTGAAGGCGCTCGAAGTCACAGCCGGTGGCGCGGGCCATGGCCTTGGCGAGCATCGTCTTGCCCACCCCGGGCACGTCCTCGATGAGCACGTGGCCGCCGCAGAGGAGGGCGAGGACGCAGAGCTCGATCTCCTGCTCCTTGCCGACGATGACCGTGCCGACGCTCCCGACGAGACGGCGGACCACCCCTTCGACCAGACCCATGAACCTCTCCTGGAGAGCGCGAGCGCAGGCTTCTGCGAGTATACGGACGGTTCGCTTGGCTCGATTGTCCGGAATCTGGTGTAGAGTTGAGTGAACGTGACAAGCGCACCAAAGGTGGTGTATACAGTGGGGTCAGGGATACGGGCGACCCGACCGCTTGGAGCCACGGCGGGCTCTGCTCTCAGGAGGGATGTGAATGGCCGTGACGCAGGAACAGATTTTGACCACCGGGGAAGCCGCCGCTCTGTGCGGGGTCTCGAGGTCGACGCTGCGTCGCGCCGTCGCTCAGGGTCACCTTCAGGCCTGGCACACCCCCGGCAAGCACCTCAGGTTCGCACGGTCCGCCTGCCTGGAGTTCGCTCGCTCGCTGGGCCGGGTCGACCTGGTGGGCATGCCCTACGGCCGCGAGGTCACCAGTTCCACCGGGGCCCGCGCCGGCGAGAACGCCATCTCGCGCTAGCCCTCCCGGGACGTTCGGGGCGCTAGCGGCGCCTGGAGAGCAATCCCCCGATCGACCCTCCGACCAGCGCCAGCATGTCGCCGCTGATCAGGTTGCCCATGCTCATGGGGCCGAGGTCGACCAGCGTGTGGGTGCCGCTGGCCAGAGAGCTGTGCACGATCTGCGCCTCCTGGGCGAACTGGAAGATGGCCCCGACGGCGATGAAGCCGGCCCCGACCACGACGCCCTGGTAGAGGCCGAACCGCCGCGCCAGGCGGGCGGCCAGGAATCCTCCGAAGAGAACCGCGAGAAAGGTGGAGACACCGACGATGCCGCCGTCGGCGGTGCGGAAGCCGGCGCTTCCGAAGGCGGCGTTGGCGACGCCCAGGCCGACGTTGCTGAGCACGAACAGCGTCACCTCGCCCGCCGCCAGCCCCACCACGCACGCGCCCCAGGCGATCTGACCGCGCTCCTCGACGGCAGCGCCGCCCGCTCGTGGCCGCGGCGCCGCGGCCGGTCTCGACGTCGCCGCGCGACTGGCGGCGCGCCGCGATTTGGCCTTCGACATGGCGGTGAGTATAGGAGCGGGCGGGCCCGGGGAGCGCCGTGGCGATCAGCCGCTGGCGGCGCCCTCAGGGGCCTGGTTCACGTGGTTGGCGTAGAACTTCTGGACCTCGGAGAGGCTCAGCGTCGACCCCATCGAATCGAACCAGTCCCAGGACTCGACGTCCCACGTGTCCTTCTGCGCCGGGTAGGGAACGGCGATGAACTTGGCGTAGGCGACCTTGCCTCCCGGGTCGGGAGGAAGCGACTGAAACCAGGTGGTCAGGGACTGCAGCTCGCTGGCGCAGCCGGTCGGGCAGTTGTAGCTGACCACGATGTAGCCGTGCTCGAGGTTGTGCACCCAGTACTCGGCGGTCAGCGGCTTGGTGGCCTTGGTGGCCTGATCCGGCCCGTACACGCCCGGCGGGATCGGGGCCACCCCGACCCCGAGGCTGTAGTGGCAGCCACTGGTGGGGGGATCGTGGTTGTACTGCACGACGGTCCCCTCAGGGACGTGGGTGTGGGGCATCTCGTCGATCGGCTTTCCCACCGGCGCGCTGTTGGTGTTGGGCGGTGACGGCGAGTACGGGCTCTGGCCGTTGGAATCGCAGTTGGTGCCGCCCACGAAGTTGACGGTGATGCCATTGGAGTTGCTGCCACAGGCGGCGAGCACTGCCAGCGCGAGGAGCATGATGAGAGAGAGGCGACGCATGGGTGGGCACTGTAGCAGGGGCCAAATGCGTGACCGGCTGCTGGTGATCACGCTGTAGGGTGCGGCGATGCGCCTGATCGGACTCACTGGAGGCATCGCCACCGGCAAGTCGACGGTGGCGCGCCTCCTCGCCGCCCGAGGGGCGGCCATCGTCGATGCCGACGCGCTCGCCCGTGAGGTGGTGCGTCCCGGTGCGCCGGCCTTCGACGAGGTGGTGGCGCGCTTCGGCGCCGGCGTGCTCGACGACTCCGGCGCCGTCGACCGCGCCGCGCTGGGGGCGATCGTGTTCGCCGACCCCGGGCTGCTCGGCCAGCTCGAGGAGATCACTCACCCGCACATCAGAGCCCTCATGGGGGAGCGCATCGCCGCGGCGCTGAGGTCTGCGGCGCCGCTGGTGGTCGCCGACATCGCGCTGCTGTTCGAAGGGCAACGGAGTGGCGACTTCGAGGGAACCCTTCTGGTGTACGCCCCGGCCGCCGTTCAGGTGGAGCGGCTCCGCGACCGCGACGGCCTCGACGACCTGTCAGCGCGGCAGCGACTGCGGGCACAGCTCCCCATCGACGACAAGCGCGAGCTGGCCACCTGGGTGATCGACAACAGCGGCAGCCGCGAGTCCACCGCCGCGCAGGTCGAGACGTGGTGGGGTGAGGTGGTCGCGCCGGGCCGCGCCGATGACTAGCCGGGGCGCGTGCTCATGCCGTCGAGGAGAAGGCTGAGCAGCTGCTGCTCGTCGCGGACGTACGCCTCCTGGTCGGTGCGGGGAAGGCTGCCGATCACATAGCCGGTGAGCACCATCTCGGCGACGCCGACCACCATGTAGGTGGCCAGCTTGGCGTCGAGGTCGGCGCGGACCTCACCCCTGTCGCGTCCCTCGGCGATGATCCGCTCGACGGGGTCGAAGGCGGCCAGGACCGCCGTGATGTCGTGCGACTCGAGAAATTCGTACGAGCGCGTGATCTCGTTGATCATCACGGTCATGAGCTCGGTCTCCTGCCGGTACGTCTCCACCCAGAAATGGACGAGCCGGCCCATGCGCTCGCGGAAGGAGAGCGGCATCGCGGCCACCTCCTCGAGGTAGGCGACGTACTGCGCCCAGCGCTCCGCGAAGATGGCGGTGAGGATCTCCTCCTTGTTGCGGAAGTGGTGGTAGACGAGGCCGTAGGCGATGCCGGCGCGCTCCGCGATGTCGGCGACGCGCGTGCCGTGGACGCCACGCCGCGCGAAGACCTCGGTGGCCGCTTCGATGATCCGCTGGCGCGTGCGCGCGCTGCGCCGTGTCGGGCGTGCCGCGGGACGCGCGCTCACGCGGTCACCCCGTCGGCCAGCAGGTGGTCGTACTCGGCGTCGCTGACTCCCAGCTCGGCGAGCAGGGCGCGGCTGTCCGCGCCGTACCCGGGAGCCGGGCCCAGAGGTGCGTGAGCCCCCGCGTCGACGCGCACCGGAAACCACGCGGGTGCCCCGCCGTCATGCTGGGCGCGATGGCGCACCTGGGGATCGTCGAGAGCCTCCGCGAGGCTGAGCACGGGCTCGCAGCACACGTCCTCCTCGCCGAAGATCGCGCGCCACTGGCCTCGCGTGCGGGTGGCGAACACGCTCTCCAGACGCTCGCCGGCGCGCCGCCCGGCATCCCCGGTGGCGAGACCGGCGTCGCGGAGGTCGGGGGCGCCGACCAGCTCGCACAACCGATTCCAGAACTTCGGTTCCAGGGCGGCGACCGTGATCCAGCCGTCCGCGCAGCGATACACGCGGTAGCAGGGACGGCCTCCGTCGAGCATCATGTCCGAGGCCGCCGTGGTGCTCCCCGTCCGTGCCGCCGCCAGCTGCGGCGACATCCAGCTGAGCATGCCGTCGAGCATGGACACGTCGCAGTGGCTGCCCGCGCCGGTGCGCTCGGCTCTGCGCAGAGCGGCCAGGATGGCGACCACGGCGCCGAGACCGCCCCCTCCCAGATCGGCCATCTGCGCGCCGGGGACGACCGGCTCGCCGCCCCGGCCTCCGCCGCCGGCCAGCACCCCGGCGCGGGCCAGGTAGTTGAGGTCGTGGCCGGCGCGCAAGCGATCTGGCCCATCCTGTCCAAAACCCGAGATGCTGCAGATCACCAGGCGGGGGTTGCGCTCATGGAGCGACGCCGGGGACAGCCCCAGCCGGTCCATGACGCCGGGCCGGAAGCTCTCCAGGAGGACGTGCGAGCTGGCGGCGAGCTCGAGGAACAGCTCTCGCCCGCGCGCCGACTTGAGATCGAGGCGCAGCGACCTCTTGCCCCGGTTGAGGGCGGTGAACATCACCGAGGTGCCGGCCTCGAGCGGGGGCACCCAGCGCAGATAGTCGCCGCCCTCGAGGTCCTCCACCTTGATGACCTCGGCGCCGAGCCCCGCCAGGATCATGGTGGCGAACGGCCCCGGGAGCAGACGGCTGAGGTCGAGAACGCGCACACCTGTCAGGGGCATCGGGTGGCGAGTCTAGTGCAGGGGTCCGGCGCCCACGCGATTGCGACCGCGCGCCGCGTCCGCGCATGGTAGATTCGAAGTCCATGGAGGAGCTGGTCATCAAGGTGCCCTCACCCTTCAGCGGTGTGGGCGATGTTGGCTTCAGCGCTCGCTATCCGGCGCAGGGGTGGAACGAGCGGCTGCGCGATGTGCCCTTCATCATCGAGGGGCCGCCGCGGCCCATGGCGCGGCTGGTGCAGCGCCTCAGCCTGTTCACCGCCAAGGACTCGATGATCATCGCGGGCGGCGACGACGAGGCCTACAGCTGGACGGCGCCGGTGCAGCTGACCGACGAGGTCTGCGTGCTGGCCTTCCGTGATCACAGCCTGCGCGACCTCGCCGCCGATGACGCGCAGGCAGGGCGTCAGTACATCTGGAACCTGGTTCGCCCCCTGGCATTCACGTTCCTGCGCGACTGCGTGCGCCTCGGCGGGCTGTGTCTCGCCGACAGCATCGCGGTGGTCCTCGACGTCGGGCATCCCCCCCTGGTGGACCTGGAGCTGCGCCGCACCGCCATCAGCGTGGAGAACGGGACGCTGCTGCTGGCCGCTTGAGAGCGCGGCGCTCTACGGCGTCGGCGTCGGGGTGCTCGGCGGCAGCGTGCTGAAGACCGAGGTCGGTGTCGGCGTGGGCACCGGCGTCGGCGTCGGCACCGGCGTGGGGGTGGGCGAGGTGGATGCGCCCGGCGACACCGACGGGGTCGCGGTCGAGGGCGGCCGCACCGGGGCGGTCGGACAGTTGGCCAGCGCGGGGTTGAATGGCGTCGGGGTGGGCGCAGGGGTCAGCGACGCGGAGGGGCTGGCGCTGGCGTGGGGGCTCGCCGTGGGCGTGGTCTTGGGCGTCGGCGAGGGGGTCGGGGTGACCACGTACGGTGTGTACGACGGGCATGGCGGCAGCGGAGGAACCGGGGGCTGATGGGACCCGGTGAGCACCAGGGAGATGGCCACCGCGACCGCGCCGATGAGGACGGTGAGGACGAAGGTGATGGCTCCCCACTCGCGCCGGAAGAGGCTCATGCGGTGACCGGCTCCAGGGCGCCACGCAGGGCCGCGGCCAGAAGGGGATCGTCGAGGGCCAGCCTGGCGTTGGTGGCCAGCCAGCCGGCCGGCGTGCCCACGTCGAGCAGCTCACCGGTGAACTCGACGCCGTGGACGGGTCCCTCGCCGAGGAGCGCCCCGATGCCGTCGGTGAGCTGGATCTCGCCGCCCGCTCCAGGCCTGATGGCGCGCAAGGCGTCGAAGATTCCCGGGGTGAGCACGTACCGGCCCATGATGGCCAGATCACTCGGAGCATCCTTGGGGTCGGGCTTCTCCACCACCGCGCTGATCCGATGCACCCGGCCGTGCGACTCGGCGATGGCCGCGCAGCCGTAGCGGGAGATCTGGTCGGGCGTCACCCGCATCAGCGCCAGGATGGGGGTGCGGTACTGCTGGTGCGCGTCGACCAGCTGGCGCAGCACGGGCGCAGGGCCGTGGGAGAGGTCGTCGGGGAGCATGCAGAGGAAGGGGCGGTCGCCGACGGCGTCCGCGGCGCAGAGCACCGCGTGTCCCAGCCCCAGCGGCTCGTCCTGGCGCACCCAGGTGAAGGACGCCAGGTGATCGCTGGCTCGCACCGCCGCCAGCTCCTCGAGCTTGCCGCGCTCCTCGAGCAGGGCCTCGAGCGCGGGCTGAGCGGTGAAGTGCTGCTGGATCAGCTCCTTGCCCTCGCTGATCACCACCACCATCTCGGAGGCGCCGGCAGCCACGGCCTCCTCGACCGCCCACTGGATGACGGGACGTTCGAGAACCGGAAGCAACTCTTTGGGCAGAGCCTTGGTGGCGGGAAGGAAGCGCGTCCCCAGTCCGGCTGCGGGGATGACGCAATGGCGGAGATCCACGGCGGCGCATTGTCGCCCGTGGACGGCGTCCCGTGCTCTCTCACGAGCCGGCTTGGGGCGCCCACTACACTGGCGCCTCCTTGAGGATCTCGACGGAGGGGCCGGTGGCAGAGGCGAAATCGGTGGCGGAAGCGGTCGGCGCCGAGCTCGCCGCCGCCTTCGAGAGAGCCGTCGGCGCGGGGGCCCTTCCGGGGGTCGACGGAAGCCCGGACATCGTCGTCGAGAAGCCCAAGGACCCCGCCCATGGTGACGCGGCCACCAACCTGGCGCTGCGCCTGGCCAGGTCGGTGAGCCTGGCGCCGCGCCGGATCGCCGACGTCCTCTGCGAGCGGCTGGGCGAGAGCGCCCTGATCGAGTCGGTGGACGTCGCCGGCCCCGGCTTCATCAACATCCGGCTGCGGCCGTCGTGGCTGGTCGCGCAGCTGGCCGGGATCATCGCGGCCGATCAGCGCTGGGGCGACGTGCCTCTCGCCGCCGGCGGGTCGGTGCAGGTCGAGTTCGTCAGCGCCAACCCCACCGGACCGGTGACCCTCGGCGCCACCCGCGGCGCCGCGGTCGGGGACGCGCTCGCCAACGTCCTGGCCGCGGCCGGCTACCGCGTCGAGCGTGAGTACTACGTCAACGACTCCGGCAGCCGCATGGAGACCTTCTTCGCCAACTGCAGCTGGTACTACCGGCTGCTGTGCGGGGTCGAGGAGCCGCCGCCCCCAGACCCCTACCCGGCCGCCGAGCACGCCGCCCAGCTGCTCTTCGCGGAACACGGGGCAGCGCTCCGCGACCTCGACACGCGACTGCTCGGTGAGCACGGCATCGCCGCTCAGCTCGCCGAGATCCGTCAGGACCTGGAGCGCCTGGGGGTCCGCTTCGACGGCTGGTTCCACGAGCAGTCGCTGTTCGACGGCGGGGCGGTCGACGCCATGATGGAGCGGTTGCGCTCGGCCGGCTGCGTGGTGGAGCGCGACGGCGCCGTGTGGTTCGCCGCCACCTCGGTGGGGCTCGACAAGGACGAGGTGCTGGTCCGCTCCAACGGGATGCCGACCTACTTCATGAGCGACGTCGCCTATCACCTCGACAAGCTGGAGCGGCGCGGCTTCGACCGCGCCGTCGACGTGGTCGGCGCCGACCACCAGGGCCACCTTCCTCGGATGTTCGCGGCCCTGCGCGTGCTCGGCATCGACGACTCACGGGTGAGCATGGTGGTCACCCAGCTGATCACGGTGGGCGGCTCCAAGATGAAGAAGTCGGCCGGGCATTACGTCACCCTCCGAGAGGTCCTGGAGCAGGTGGGCGGCGACGCCATCCGGTTCTTCCTGATCAGTCGCAGCACCGGGTCGACCATCGACTTCGACCTCGACCTGGCGGCCAAGGCGGGCAATGACAATCCCGTCTTCTATGTGCAGATGGCGCACGCGCGCTGCGCCGGTGTCTTCCGGCAGGCCGAGGCGGACGGCATCGCCACGGACAGCCCGGATCCGGCCCTGCTCGGGGCTGACGAGTCACCGCTGATCCAGCTGCTCCTCGACCTCCCCGAGGTGGTGCGGAGCATCGCGCGCGACCTCGAGCCGCACCGCCTCACCTTCTACGCGCACGACCTGGCCGCGGCGTGGCATCGCTACTACCACGACCATCGAATCGTCGACACCAGCGCACCCGCGCTGAGCACCGCCCGCCTCCACCTCGCCGCGGCGGTGCGGGTGACCCTGGCGCGCACTCTTCACTTGATGGGCATGTCAGCGCCGGACCGGATGTAGCGGTACTGCCCGGGACCTCGTTCGGCGGGCTCGTATACTTCGCAGGCCCTGCCCCGTTCGTCTAGTGGCCCAGGACACCGCCCTCTCAAGGCGGAGATCATCGGTTCGAATCCGATACGGGGTACCAGTCAGTCCGGGAGCAGCTTCCCCGGGTTCATGATGCCGGTGGGGTCGAGCTGCCGTGCCAGCGCGCGAAGGGCGGCGATGCCGTCGTCGCCGATCTCGCGAGCCATGTACCGCAGATGGTCGGTGCCGACGGCGTGGTGATG
>DASZKZ010000001.1:0-14559 GCA_035552595.1 Candidatus Dormiibacterota bacterium | reverse complement strand
CCTCTGCTGTGCTGGGCCGTGGTCTTCGCCGACATCGGCACATCGGTGTACTACACGCCGGGAATCCTCTTCGGCCAGGTCGGCAACCGTGCGCCGCTCTTCGTGGCCATGACGCTGGTGGTGTTCGTGATGCTGACCAGGAAATATGCGGAGGTGGCGATTCGATATCCCGAGGGGGGCGGGGTCGTCACCGTCGGCGCCCACGCCGCCAACGCGTTCGTCGGCCTGGTCGGCGGCCTGCTCATCCTGGTCGACTACTTCCTGACGTCAGCCCTGAGCGCGCTGTCCGGTTTCATCTATCTGAGCGTGGTGTTTCCCACCCTGGGCGGCGGCACCGTCCTTCTGACGGTGGCCGCGCTCCTCCTTCTTGGGGGGCTCAACCTCCTCGGTGCCCGCGCCGACGCCAGGGTGACCGCGGTCGTCGCCACCCTCGCCTTGGTCAGCCAGATCGCGGTGGTCATCGCCGTGCTCACCCACTTCGGTGTCGCCGTCGCGGTCGGCGCTGTCAAGAAGGTGGCCCATGGACCTCCGCTCGGCCCCATCGCGCTTGTCACCGGCTTCGCCGGCGCCTTCCTGGCCTTCAGCGGTCTGGAGAGCATCTCCCAGCTGGCTCCGGCGATGCGGCCGCCGCAGCGCAGAACCGCGCCGCGGGCGATGCTGCTCGTGGTCATCACCATCATGGCGACCAGTCCACTGCTGACCCTGTGGTCGACCACGCTGCTCGACGTCAAGAACCGCGACCCCAACCAGTTCATCTCGCTGCTCGGTGGGGTGAGCGCCGGCCCTTGGCTCCAGACCGAGGTGGCGGCAACGGCGGCGTTGCTGCTCATCTTCGCCAGCAACACCGCCATCATCGGCTGCTACCACGTCTTCGTGGCGCTGTCGCGGATGCGCTTTCTGCCGCAGCCGATCCAACGGCGCAACCGCTTGTGGAACACGCCCCACGTCGCCATCGCGGCGGCGACCATCGTCCCGGTGGGGATCGTGGTCCTCGCCAACGGCAACGTCTCGCTGCTCGGAGACATGTATGCCTTCGGGCTGCTCGGGGCATTCAGTGTCACCAGCGTGTGTCTCGACATCGTGCGCTGGCGCGAACGATCTCATCGCGACGTCGGCAGGCGGCGGGCGACCGGTCCCTCCCGGATCCGCACCTCGCTGCCGGGCTTCGTCCTCGGGATCGTGACCTCCGTCCTTGTGGTTCTCGCCTGGGTCACCAATCTCTTCGCCAAACCACTGGCGACGCTCTTCGGCGGCTCCGTGACACTGGTGGGCCTGGCCGTGGCGGGTCTCACCTACTCGATGCAGCGGCGGCGAGGGTTGCCCGCCGTGGTGCCCCTGATCCATCGCCTCGATCACGTCCCCCACAGGCGTGAGGGGCATCCATCGGTTCTGGTCCTGCTCGACGAGAGCACCGTGGCGGAGACGGAGGCGATCGTGGGGATGGCGCTGGCGGATGCTGACCAACAGGAGCTGGTGCTGATCTACATCGGCGAGGCGAGCGTCGAGGGGCGTCGTGGCTCGCTTCTCGAGATCGTCGATCCCTACTTGGCGGACGGGCCGGCGCAGGACGTCTTCCGCGTGGTGGCCGGGCTCATCGGCCGCCGTGCGCGCCAGCATCATCGCCACTGCATCTACCTGTCGCGTGATGACCACACCGCCGCCGTGCACGAGGTGGTGGACACGCTCCAGCCGGTGCTCGTCCTCGTCCTCGGCGGTCACGGCCGGCTCCTCGACGGGCTGCCCTCGAGCGGACGGGAGGAGCGTGTCCGCGACGGCGTGCGCATCACCTCATGGGCGGTCGCCACTTCGACGGAATGAGAGGTGGCCCGGCCTCCTCTCCGCCGGACGTTGTTCCGCTGCCGGATCAGAGGACGGCGAGGACCGTCGTGGTGGCGCGCGCCACCGCGCCGTCGTCATCGGTGATGGTCACCGTCACGGTGTACGTCTGCAGCAGCGTGCTGTACGTGTGGGACAGCGCGAAATAGCCGGAGCTCAGGACCAGTGGTCGCAGGCCACTCCCGTCGCCGTAGTCGACGGTCGCAGAGTAGGTGTCGGCACCGGTGTCAGCGTCCGAGTAGCTGCCGCTGGCGTTGAAGCCCCCCAGCACGGCCAGCCCACCGCCGGCCGGCATGGTGATCGCCACGGGAGCGCTCTTCACGGTCACGCCGGTGCTCGCAGAGCCGTATCCCAGGCGGGCGTTGGTGACGGTCACAGTCACCGTGCAGGCGCAGACCTCCACGTACGTGTGCTGCAGGGTGAAGGCATAGCCGCTCAGCGACAGCGCGCGCGCACCCGAGCCGTCGCCGTAATTGACTGTTGCGGTCCAGCCGCTGCCTCCCGCATCGGCAAAGGAGCCTCCTGCCGTGTAGCTGCCTTCGAAGATGGTGGCCGGCGCCGGCATGGCGACGGTGGGGCGGGTGACCGGGCCGGGTGTGGGCGTCGGCGCGGGCGTCGGGGTGGGTGTCGTTCCAGGCGGCAGGGTGGGGGCCGGCCCCGGCGGGGCCGGCGAGGGCGAGGACTGCGGTCCCGGCCCGGACTGGGCGACCGGTGATTGGGGAGGCGGCGTGGCGGTGGTCCCGGCGAGCACCGGCCCGGACCCCGGTGCCACAGTGGCGGGGCCAACGGTGCCCGGCCGGGGCGCCAGTCCAGCCGAAGACCCGACGCTCGCCGGGCCGGCACCACCTCCGCCTCCGGCGGCAGCGGAGCCAGACCGTGTCCCTTGGGCGGCCGAGATCGCCGGCGGCCCGGGTTGCGGGCGAGGGCTCGGATCGGTCCCGGGCAGCAGCCCCGGCGCCGCCAGTCCGAGCGCCGTCGATCCCGACACGATCGCGGTGCCCCACTGCAGGCCGAGATCGTTGACCCAGGCGATCAGCGGCAGCTGGGCGATCCAGGAGCCGAACCCGACCACCCGCCACAGCCGTCCCACCGAGATGTTGAGGAAGGCGCGGACCACCACCGGGTCGAACTGCTTGCCCGAGCACCGCACCAGCTCCTGGCGGGCCGCGACCACTCCCAGCGGGCGACGGTAGGGACGCACCGCCGTCATGACCTCGTAGGAGTCGGCGACCGCGACGATGCGGCCCGCGAGTGAGATCCTGTCGCCGGCCAGGCCGAAGGGGTAGCCCCTGCCATCCCAGCGCTCGTGATGGTGCTCCACAGCCAGCGCCCACTCCCCGAGCCAGCTCCGCAGCGGTCCGATCAGGCGCGAGCCCTCCTCGGGATGTCGGCGGACGTCCTGCCATTCCGCGGTGCTGAGGGCGGCCGGCTTGCTGAGGATCTCGCTGGGGACGACGAGCTTGCCGATGTCGTGGAGCAGGGACGCCCAGCGAAGCCGCGCCTGGTCAGGGGCCGAGAGCTTCATCTCCTCGGCGATCAGATCCGCGAAGACACGCACCCGCTCCGAGTGGCCGCGTGTCTGGCGATCGTGGACGCTGAGCGCCGCGACCAGCTCCAGCACCCGCTGCATGTACGCCAGCTCGCCGCCGACCGTGCCCTTGTCGCGGGCCTCCTGGAGCTGGCGCTGGAGGTCGCGCGGGCGCCCGACGCGCCGCGCCACGGCGAACCGCTTGGGTGCCCGGTCAGGAAAGAGGAGCGACAGATTGAGGAGGGCGGCCAGGGGCAGCAGACGGCGAGCCGCCCGCTCCACCGCGAGGACCGCAAGCAGCATGGCGACGCTGACTCCGGCGAACCAGAACAGCGCCTGAGGCACGCTGGTCGGGCGCGGCAGCAGGCGGCTCAGGAGCGCCGCGGTGCCGAGCCCCGCCGCCGCAGGGCCGGCGACCACGGCCAGGCGGACGAGCCTGCTCAGCAGCGGGCGCCGCTGCCACTGATGGCCGGGCGGGGCCAGGCCGGGTACTGGTGGGCCGGTGGTCTCCGAGATGGTCGAGCTCCTCAGCATCGCCTGGCCGGTGCCGGCCGCACCATCGACCGGCCGCTGCGTTCGCAATGATTGCGTCGTTCTGCGGACTCGGCCTCAGGAGTTGGACATCTGTTGCGCGCCGGTTACCCGGTCGCTGCCAACGTCCGATCTGACCGGCGCCGATGCGATGGGCGAGGGCTCCGGCTCAGCCGGCGGTCAACGGCGCCGGCGCCGCCACCTGGTCAGCGCGACAGCCCAGGCACCGGCCAGAGCTCCGCCGCCGGCCACGGGGAAGGCCAGCGACCGTGCCGCCGGGGCCGATGCCCCCGCCGGCGCCGAGCAGAAGGCATTGGCGGGAACGCCGGCGCAGGGATCGGGCATCGTCTTCTGTGCCGGCGGCATGCTCAGCGTGAATGGCGTGGCCCGCGGATAGCAGGCGGCGGCACAGGGAGCCGGGGAGATGCATGGGAGGCTGGGGTTGACGAGGCAGAGAGTGCTCAGCGTGGGGCACGGAGCCAGCAGCTGCGATGCGCAGAGCACCTCTGTGGCGAGCACGCCCATGTCACCGGAGTTGGCGGTGGTGCACATCTTGTTGACCGGCGCATAGGGATTGCCGGCAACGCTGCTCTCCATGCCGGCCGGATCGGTGGTCAGGCCGTTGGGGTCGGTGTCACCGGCGAAGCAGTTGCCCGGGTTGTGGGCGATCGTCGCCAGCCCGATGTCCCCGTTGCTGGGGTTGCCGTAGGAGCCGTTGTGCGCGAAGCTGTTGCTGAGGCTGACGTTGCCGAATGCCTGGTAGTAGCAGACGCCGACGGGGGCTGGGACGAATGTGCCGCCCTGGCAGTTCGACGGTCCCGTCTCCTGGTCAGGCAGGTCGGCGATGAGCTCGCCCCACGAATTGTTGTTGACGATGGTGTTGTGGTAGAGCGTGATGGAGGTCGTGCCGGCCAGGATCAGTCCGGTGCCCACGGGTCCACCGCCGGCCAGGCCGGAGGTGCCGTTGCCGGGGACATTGGGGTTGTTGTTGTCGTGCAGATAGTTGTTCTGCCAGACGGTGCACGACGTGGTGCCGAGAACCCCGGTCTGCGGCTCGCTCGGGTCGGCGGCGTCGCAGAGCCCGATCTGGGGGGATGGGACGTCGTCGTTGTTCTGTGAGTTGGACACCGGGCCTGTCTTGTTCTGATCGCATTCGGTGTTCTCGATGACCAGGTATCCACCGGCGTTGGTGGTCGAGATGCACAGGGAGCTGCCCTGCCCATGGTCGTGGTTCATGGTCGCGTCGCACCGTTGCTGGCAGGCACCGATGTAGAAGGAGGAGTCGGCCATGTTGCTCGCGTACGAGTTGGTCCAGCTCCCGTGCGTGCTGTTGCTCGAGAAGATCCCGTAGCTGCCCGCCGGGTAGTTGACGAAGTTCGAGTACGTGGAGGTCGCGGTCAGGTAGCTGCCCTTGTAGCCCGAGAGGCCGATCTGACCCGAGCCGTCACCGCCGTTCCACCAGATCTGGTTGCCGTTGGCGCCCGACGCACTGGTCAGGAAGTTGCAGACGGTGAGATTGTCGATGGAGACATTGTTGGCGGTGAAGCCCTTGCCGTACACCTCGATGCCGTTGCGCCCCTGACCGTTGGGACCGAGATTCTGGTCGGTGGCCGCCACCGAGCAGGGCGCGGCACCCTGATTGGTGCCGTCGACGACGACCCGGTTGCGGTCCATGCCGCGGAGGTGAAGGCCCGGCTTGTCGATCCAGACCCCGGCGGGCCAGCTGTTGACGGCGTAGTCCGCCCGCTCGTGATAGTCGCCCGGCGCCACCAGGATCCAGTCGCCGGGGAGCGCGGCATCGACGGCGGCCTGAATCGAGCTGTACTGGCCCGTGACCCCGTTGTAGGTGCCCACCAGGCGCACCTGTGGTCCAGACGCTCGAGCGACCGTCGCAGACGCGGCGGCGAGGCCCAGCGTGAACAACGACGCCGCCAGCGCGGCCGTCCCCATGGATCGACACTTCATGGAGTGCTCCCTTCCTTCCGAGGGCGATTCTAGGCCATCTGTACCTGTGGCTCGGGAAGCAAACCGGTATCCTGCGCACGATGGACTCGGCTCCATTGCGCTCGATCCCACTCTTTGCCGCGCTCACCGAGAAGCAGCGGGGCCGGCTGGCGGCGTGGCTGGATGTCGTCGATCTACCGACGGGTCGGAACCTCACCGATCAGGGCGCTCTGTCCTACGAGTTCCTCATCATCGGACGCGGCACCGCCGAGGTCACCGCGGGCGGAGATCATGTCGCCGATCTCGGCCCGGGTGACTACATCGGCGAGATCGGGCTGCTCGGTGCCGACCATCGCCGCACCGCGTCCGTGGTCAGCACCTCACCAATCCAGGCGTTCGTCATGGCCGGGGCGCAGTTCCGCGCCATGACGCGCGATCTTCCGGCGGTGGCGGAGCAGATCCGCTCCACCATCCGAGCCCGCTTGGGTGACGACGCCTGAGCTCAGCTCAACCTGCTGCGGGGCTGTGATTCGACGGTGCTCTGGATCACCAGGACCTGGTCGGGGAGGATGTCCGCAGGCCCGTCCCGCAGAGCCCTGGCGCGCGCAGCCGAGACCACGTCTCCCTTGGCCTCCGCGACGGCCAGGGCATCCTCGGCGGCGAGGCGGGCATCGTCGCGCTTGCCAAGGATGTCCAGCACCTCCGCTCGATAGAGAAGAGCGCGCCCGATGAACACGGACGAATCGGTGCGTCGGGCAAACATCACAGCCTCCGCGGCCAAACGCTCCGCCTCCTCCCCACGGCCGAGACGCACCGCGATCTTGGCGCGAACCGAGCGCCAGTGATGCTGCGTATCGGGATCCCCCTCGTCGGCCGCCTTCTCGCAGACGGTGATCAGCTCCTCGGCCTCGGCGAGCCGTCCCTGGAGGTAGAGCGCTTCGCTCAGCAGCGCGGCGACAGTGGAGAGGTAGTACACACCCCCCATCTCCTGAAAGGCCTCGAGGTCGGGGCGCAGATATCGCTCCGCGCGGACGGGGTCGTCGGCGAGCAGCTCGACACGCCCGATGTACAGGGCGGTCAGGGTGGCGTGCATGCGACCACCCAGGTCTTCGAGGATCGACCGGCTCTGGGTGATCAGCTCCCTGCTGGCTTCGACCTCGCCGTTCATGGCGTGGAGCTCGGCGGCGTAGGCCATCACCAGAGCGGCTGATTGCCGATCGCCCGTGATCTGCTCGAGGAGCTCATCGCAGCGACGGATGCCCTCCGCGACCGGGAGAGGACCGAGCAGCGCGCAGAGGGCCAGGGAGGCGCAATTCTGAGCCACCTGGCGGGAGTCGCCGGCCAGCCGGGCATGGTCCAGCGCGTGGAGCAGCGCATCCTCGGCGGGGCCGTACCGGCAGGCCGTCCCGTGGACTGTGGCCAGCAGCCGCCAGGCGCGAGCCAGGCCGGCGTGGTCGCCCGCCTGCTCGAACACCGCGATCGACCTGCGCGCCTGGGCGTCGGCGGCCTCAGCCCAGTTTTCGGCACCGGTGACGAAGCTGAGCAGCTGTGCGGCGAGCCGGAGATGCGCCTCACGGCGGCTGTCGCCGAGCTCGACCGCAACGCCGATGGCCTCCGCGAGCACCTCCTGGGCGCCATCGGTCTTGCCGAGGTCCTGGAGCGCGTCGGCGAGGTCGGCGGCGAGCTCGAGGCGTTCCTGGGGATGGGCGCGGAGCAGTCCCCTGGCTCGCTGGAGCAGCTTCGCGGCCGCTGGGGTGTCTCCCCGGCTGAGCGCTCGATGCCCTGAGGATGCCAGCCACCCCGCCGCCCGCACCCCGACGGCGATGCCGTGGGCATCGACCGGGCCGAGCTCCGCGCGCAGTGCATGTGCCTGTTCGAGGTGGTACCCCACGATCTCCTCGTACTCGGAGATTCGGTCTCCCGCCACCCGTTCGACCCAGTCGCCGTAGCGCTCGTGAAGCTCCGCCCGGGTGCGCTTGAGCAGCCCCTGGTAGGCGCAGTCGCGGACCATGAGGTGCTCGAATCGGAAGGCCGACGAGCTCGCGAAGATGGCCACATCAGCACGAATCAGGAGCTTGCGCGCCAGGGTCTCCACCTCGCGGTCGACGCGCTCGCGAATTCCCGGCGGCGCCAGCTCCTGCACCGCCTCCACCGGAAACACCAGGCCGGCGATGGATCCGGTCTGGAGCACCGCGCGCTCGCCATCGGAGAGGCGGTCGAGGCGGGCGGAGAGCAGAGCCGAGATGGTCGGCGGGACCCTGACCGAGGTGAGATCGCCGGTCTGCCGCCACTGGCCCGAGGCGTCGCTGAGCAGGCCGTCGTCGATGAGCATGGAGACCATCTGCTCGACGAACAGCGGGTTGCCCTCGCATCCCTCGACGATTCGCTTCTGCATCTCGGCCGGGAGGCTCATCTCGCCGAGGATGTGGTCGATGATGGATGCGCCATCGGTCTCCGAGAGCGCCTGGAGCACGATCCGGATGGCGTTCTTCCGTCCCTCCATCCACGCCGGCCGCTCCTCGAAGAGCTCGTGCCGGGTGCCGCACAGCACCAGGACGCGGCCTTCGGTCATGTCGACCACATGCTCGATCAGGTCGAGGAACGTTGCCTCGGCCCAGTGGATGTCGTCGAAGAGGATGACCACCGGCTGTGCAGTCGAGAGCACCTCGAGCAGCTTGCGAACCGCCCAGAACGTCTCCTGCAGAGAGAAGACGTCGTCAGAGAGACCGGTCGCACCGGCCAGCCTGGCCTCGATCCCCGCGTCGCCGCCGGCCAGTCGTGCCAGCTTGGCCCGCGCCACGTCGCGATCGTCGTCCTCGCGTATGCCGGCGGCGTCGGTGAGCATCTCCGCCAGCGGCCAGAAGGTGATGCCCTCGCCGTAGGGCAGGCAGCGACCGCGCAGAACCGTGGCCGGCCCCACCACCTGCCGGAGGAATTCCTCAGAGAGGCGCGTCTTGCCCATTCCGGCGTGGCCGCAGAGGGTCACCAGCCCGCAGTGCCGCTCGGCGGAGACGCGTTCGAAGGCGGCGAGGATCTCGGTCATCTCGGCGTCCCGTCCCACCACGGGCAGGTCCAGCCGCCTCTTCACCCCCTCTCGTCCCCGAGCGGCGAGCAGGCGATAGGCGGCCACCAGCTCCGACTTGCCCTTGAGAGCGAGGGGCTCGACGTGCTCGACCTCCACCGCGCTGCGCACCAGGCGCAGGGTCGATGTACCGATGAGGATGCCCATCTCGGGAGCGGCCTGCTCCAATCGGGCGGCGACGTTGACGGCGTCGCCGCTGACCAGGCGCTGACCGCTGGCCGGATCACCGGCGACCACCTCGCCGGTGTTGACGCCGATGCGGTTGGCGAGCGTCACCCCCCAGACCGCCTCGAGATCGCGGTTGATCCGCTCCAGGGTTCGCTGCATCTCCCAGGCCGCGCGCACGGCCCGCAGCGCATCGTCCTCGTGCAGCCGGGGCAGCCCGAACACCGCCATGATGGCGTCGCCGATGTACTTCTCGACAGTCCCGCCGTGGCGCTCGACCACTGTGCGCATCTCGAAGAAATAACGGTTCAGCACCTCGCGGACCGCCTCCGGATCGAGGCGCTCACCCAGGTCGGTCGACCCCTTGAGGTCGCAGAAGACCACGGTGACGGTCTTGCGCACCTCGGCCGCCACCGGGGCCACCAGCGGCGTGCCGCAGAAACCGCACATGCGGAATCGATCCGGGTTCTCTTCCCCGCAGCTCGGGCAGATCAGCACACCGGACGTGGGGTCAGCTCCTGGTCACGCCCAGTGACCATTGGTCGGGGTGGAGATGGTGATGACGTAGTAGAGCCCCGTCGGGTTGGATGTCGTCACCAGATCGGCGCTGGTCGCCGTGGTGGCGCTGACGATGCATCCGGCCTGGGGCACCTTGTGGCCACTGCACACGGCCAGCTGCTGGAAGCTGGATGTGCCGTCGAGCTCGTGGAAGACGGGCACCGTCGATGCGATCGCGAGGTTGTACAGGCTGGCGTCGCGCTCGAGCGTGACCGTCTGCAGGGTGCCGTTCTCGGTCGTGACGGTGGCGCAGACCTTTGCCGCGGTACCGCATGTGGATGGCGACTCATTGACGATCTGCGCGACGGTTGTCTGGAAGGTGCCCGGCGACACATTGTCCGTCACTGTCTCGTGCACCGTCTTCGTGGGATGGAGGTTGCTGTCCTGGACGAAGCTCTGGATGTTTGAGCTTGTCTGCAGAGTGCCCAGAAACAGGGAATTGTCGTCGGGACTGGCGTCTGCCCCGTCGGAACTGACGCTGATCCCGTGTGTTTCAGCGAGCACCGCCGGCTTCTTGCCGCTCGCCGTCGGGACCGCGACGTCATAGGCGATCAACGCCGTCGACGGATTGTTCGGACTCGCCGAGGAACCGCTCATCTGGTTCAGCGTGCACGAGACCTGAGTCGATGTCGTCTTGGTGCAGTCCCAGCTGCCGGGTTTGAAGTTGGTGAAGGTCACCGCGGTGGCGCCGGGCAGCGTGTCCGTGTAGACCACGTCAATGGCGTTGCAGGGACCGAAGTTCTCGATGGTCGCGGTGTAGAGCTCGTGACCAGCGACGGCGCCCGGCGAGACCGCGACAGACACCGCTGTATCCGCCGTGCCGCAGGTCCCAGACGCCCGAACCGGCGTGGTGGTGGACTGGATCAGTGGGGCGGACCCCGCGATCACCAGACATCCTGCGACGAGCAACCGTATTGGCGTGCCGGCCATGTGTCCCTCTCTCTGTTTTCAGGCGTGCGCGGACTGTGCGTTTGCCGCGGTTCGATACCCGCACGGTAGCCAAACGCCGGCCATTTAGCAAGTCTGCGGTGGGGCTTCACATTTGCACGCGGATCTTGGCATTTGTTTACTGTGCGAGCCGGCCTCCCGGGCCGGCCCGGCGGCCGGACGTGTATCTTTCCTGCGGGGTCCGGCATGGAGGGAAACGGATGGACGGGACACGCGCCTGGTCGCGAACGGCCTCGACGGGTCAGGAGGCGGCGGGGCGCCTTGCTGCCGCCATCGGCGGAGCCATCGGGACCCGTGACTGGACCCTGCGGCTGTGGGACGGTCGCACCGTTGGACCCGACGCCTCGCAGAGCCGCTTCGAGCTCGTCTTCCATGCCCGGCGGGGGCTGGACCTGCTCCTGACGGCGACCCCGGAGAAGGCGTTCGGCCGAGCCTACGCGGAGGGGCTCATCGACGTCGAGCCATTGGAGCCGTTCATCGACCTCCTCTCGCAGGTGGCGCCGGCGCAGCTGCTGCGAGCCACGCCGGCGCTTCTCTTCGCCGGCCTGGCGCTGGGGGCCCGCCCCGCCCGCTCCTCCGCGCGCACCGTGGAGGCCCGCCTGCGGGGTATCCGCCACAGCCAGCGCCGCGACGCACAGGCGATCCGGCACCACTACGACGTCCCGCTCGACTTCTACCGCCTCTGGCTCGACGAGTCGCTGACCTACTCCTGCGCCTACTTCCGCACCGCCCAGGACGACCTCGAGACCGCCCAGCGCAACAAGCTCGACCTGGTCTGCCGCAAGCTGCGGCTCCAGCCTGGCGAGGACGTCCTCGACATCGGCTCGGGCTGGGGCAGCTTCGTCATCCACGCGGCGCAGCACTACGGCGTCAGCGCGGTGGGCATCACTCTCAGTCCCAGCCAGGCGACGGTGGCCCGCCAGCGCGTCCACGATCTGGGCTTGGACGGCCGCGTCGAGGTGCGCCTCGCCGACTATCGCGAACCCCTCGGCCGCACCTTCGACGCCGTGGCCAGCATCGGGATGCTCGAGCACGTGGGCCGGGCCAACATGCTGCGCTACGCGCGCGCGGTCAACGCGGCCCTGCGTCCGGAGGGGCGCGCGCTCCTCCACGGCATCACCGCGCCGCCGGGGCACGGCATCAGCCGGGGCTCGTTCGTCGACGCCTTCATCTTCCCGGACGGGGAGCTCGAAGAGGCGGGATATCTCAACCTCCAGATCGAGAACGCCGGGCTCGAGGTCCGCGATGACGAGAACCTCCGGGAGCACTACGCGCTCACCCTGGGTCACTGGCGGGAGCGGTTCGAGACACACTCGGAGGAGGCCGAGCGCCTGATCGGCGCCGAGCGCCTGCGGGTGTGGCGGCTCTACCTCACCGGCGCCGAGATCGGCTTCCGGCGCAACACCACGGCCGTGCACCAGTTCCTGGCGGTCAAGCCGGACCGGCAGGGTGCCGCTCACCTGCCCCTGACGAGGACCGACTGGTACGCCTGACCGCCGCTGTCGCCGCTCCGATCAGGAGCTCAGCACCGCCTGGATCACCCGAGCCCCGGTGGGAGTGGGGCTGCCGCTGTTCGACAGAGGGTTGGTCGCGTACCTCCGGTCGCCGCACCCCGTCGGCTTCAGCCGTGCGCTGATCGCAACCGACACGTCGCATCCAGCTCGGGTGTAGCACAGCCACACCGCGCCGAGCCGGCGATTGCGCCTGTGCTGTGGCGGACACCGAGCACAGGAGGCGGCGTCGAACCGCCGCCCCCTGAGCACTGGTGGATCTACGCTGCCACCGCCTCTGGGACGACAGTTGTGGTGGTGGTGTCGATCCTGGAGACGTCGCGACGCCGGACGAGCACCGCGAGCAGCACCGAGCCGGCTGCCATCAGGGCCGCACTGGCCAGGAATGCGACGTGAAAACCGGTCACCAGGGCGAGCGCACCGTCCGCCTGGCTGGGAGCTGTGCCAAGGGAGAGCAGCTGGCCGGCGGTGGCGTTGGCCGCCAGCGTCGAGAGCACCGCAAGCCCGATGGCGCCGCCCAGCTGCTGGGAGGTGTTGAGCAGACCCGAGGCAAGCCCTGCGTCCGTTGCCTCGACGTTGGTGGTGGCGATCAGGGTGACGGGGACGAAGGTCAGGCCCATGCCCAGCGCCATGGTGAGCAGCCCGGGCAGCAGGTCGCCGGCATAGGTACCTGCCACGGGGATGCGGCTGAGGAGCAACAGGCCGACCGCGGCGATCGCCATCCCGGTCACGCCCACCGCGCGAACCCCGACGCGCCGGATCAGCTGTTGGGACAGCCCAGCGCCCACGATGATTGCGACCGTCACTGGCAGGAACGCCAGCCCTGCCTTGAGGGGGCTGTACCCAAGCACCTCCTGCACGTAGATCGACGCGAAGTAGAACATCGCGAACATACCGGCGGCGACGAGGAGCATCACCAGGTTGGAACTGGTCAGAGAGCGCATGCGGAAGATGCCGAGGCGGATGAGCGGGTTGCGCAGCCGCAGTTCCAGCCAAACGAACCCCGCCAGAAGCGCGATCGCCACCGCGCCGAGACCGAGCGTCGGTCCCGAGATCCAGCCCGCGGTTTGCGCATTGACGATCGCGTACACCAGCACCATGAGCCCGGCCGTCACCGCGACAGCCCCGCCGACGTCGACCCCGCGACCCACGCCGGGTGAGCGGCTCTCGGGAACGAACCGGAGCGCCAGGGCGATCGCGCCCACCCCGACGGGGACATTGACGAAGAAGATCCACTGCCAGGAGAGCAGGTCGGTGAGGACGCCGCCGAGCAGCAGCCCGACCGCACCGCCGCCCACCGCGACCGCGCTCCACACCCCGAGCGCCTTGGTGCGCTCCGCCCCCTCCGAGAAGGTGGTGGTCAGCACGGAGAGCGCGGCCGGCGACACCAGCGCTCCACCCAGCCCCTGCAGCGCCCGGCCGGCGACCAGGATGCCGGCTGACGAGGCGAGCCCGTTGAGCAGCGACGCCGCGGAGAACAGCACGATGCCGGCCACGAACAGGCGCTTACGACCGAACAGGTCAGCCGCCCGGCCACCGAGCATCAGGAAGCCGCCGAAGGCGAGGGTGTAGGCGTTGACCACCCATTGCAGCGTCCCTGCGGAGAAGTGGAGGCCGTGCTGGATCGAAGGCAGAGCGACGTTCACGATGGTGGCATCGAGCACCACCATGAACTGGGCGAGCCCCACGATCACGAGGACAAGCCAGGGGTTGGTGTGTCGAGCTTGCATGGCCACTCTCCTCGCCGTAGAATCGGAGTTGCGGTTCCGTTTCGCTACTATACGGAACGCAGGTTCCGTTTGTCAAAGGATTATCCAGGCTCACCCGTCATGGCTGAATCCGCCGCCGCAGCGGCCGCCGCCTCCAAGGCGGCCCTCCCCACCAGTCCGCCCGAGGATCGCCCGCGCCGTGCCGACGCCGAGCGCAATCGCGGCGCCATCCTCGAGGCTGCCGAGGTCGTGTTCCGGACGCAGGGCGCCGACGCACCGATCGACGAGATCGCGCGGCTCGCCGGTGTCGGGGTCGGCACCGTGTACCGCAACTACCCCACCAAGGCGGCGGTGCTCGAAGCGATCATCGAGGCGCGCCTCACCCCGATCATCGAGGCCGCACGGGCGGCCTGCGATGCTGAGGATCCCGGCGCGGCGTTCTTCGCCATGCTGCGCCGTCTTGCCGACGAGTCGGCTGCCTTCAAGGCCCTGGCGGATTCCATCGCCGCGGCGGGGATCGATCTGCACGAGGCCAAGCAAGAGCTCGCCAACCAGTTGGTGGATGCCATGGCAGAGCTGTTCCGGCGCGCGCAACGCAGCGGACAGGTGCGCCAGGACGTGGGCATCGACGACGTCACCATGCTGATGGGTGGTCTCAGCCACAGCGCCTTCGCCGCCTCGGACACGCCGGCGAGGTCTCGCTGCGTCGAGCTCGTCTGTGACGCCCTGCGGGGCCGAGCGACCTAG